>JAYTAM010000397.1:0-5616 GCA_043737505.1 Thermoanaerobaculia bacterium | reverse complement strand
GCGCAAACGAGGCTGCCGAGCTCGCCAGCGCCCTCGAAATGGCCGCCCCCGCGCGCGCCCTCTTTCTGCCTCTGGTCCTCCGCGACAAGGTCGCGGCGGCGCTCTACCTCGGCGCCGGCTCCGCCGGCACCTTCGAAATCGAGGCGCTGCAGATGCTGACTCTCGCAGCGGCGCAGCGGCTCGAGCTGCAGGCGCTCGCGACGCGCAGCTACACACCGACTCTCTTTCTCGACCACGACGCGCCCGCCAACGAGGGCGGCCTCGCGCTGTGGGATCCGGCAACTTCGGTGAGCGGCGCCGCGACGGCCGATGAGGTGCCGGCGATCGTCGCCGCTCCGACGGCTTCACTGGCTCCGATGGCTCCGATGGCTCCGATGGACGCTTGGCAGGAGAGCCGGGACTCCGCCGCTGATGCCGATCTCGCCGCCAGCGAAACCTTCGCCACGGAGCCGGACGCCGAAGAGACGGCTACTCTGGACGACGCCCTGCCGATGGTCGACACGGCCTTCGCAGACAGCAACGAAGCCAGCCTGCCGGAGCCCGCCGCGGCGGAGATTTCCTGGCAGATGGAAGAGGCGGACGAAACCGCCCTGCTCGGTGCGACGCCCGCAGCCAGTGAAGCTGCTTTGGACCCTGTGGACCCTGCGGACACTGCGGCCATGGCCACCCACGCCAAGCCGCCGCAGGTCGAGCCCCCGGCGCTCACCGCGACGCCGACCCACGAGATCCCGATTTCCCCGCCCGCCGCCGCGACGATCGATCGTTTCGCCGCCGCCGAATGGCGCGAAGTCGAGGAGACGACGGCGCCGCACGCGACCGTTTCCTCTGCCGTGACGCAGCGCTTCGTCGCGCCCGCCTCGACGAACGAGTTTCCGCAGCCGGCGCTCTCCTCGCTCCCCCCCTCGGCGGCCAGCACGATCGCCTTCATGCCGCCCACCGCGGCGCTGGACGCCGAGCTGGCCGAGGATGCGACGGTGCGCATCCAGCGCTCGTCGCTGCAGCCCCTCGCGGCTCCTCCTGCCGCGCCGCCGCCCCCGCCCTCCCCACCTTCCGACGCCGTGATCGAACCCGCGCGTCCTCTATCCACCGCCGTCGCTCCTCCGGATGAGGAACCGACGGTGTCGCGCGGTCCCCGCACGACCGAGGTCGCACCGCCGGCCGATCTGCAGGGGCCGGGCTGGGCATTCTCGAGCGCGCGTTCAGCGCGCGCGACCGGTGACAACGCCCTGCACGAGGAGGCGCGCCGGCTCGCGCGACTCCTGGTTTCGGAGATCAAGCTCTACAACGAGGAGCAGGTGGAGGACGGCCGGCACAATCGCGACATCTACCATCGCCTGAAGGACGACATCGACCGCTCGCGCCAGATCTACGAAGAGCGCGTGCACGAGAGCGTGCGCGGCAACACCGACTACTTCCAGCAGGAACTGGTTCGCAGTCTCGCGGGCGGCGATCCCCGCGCCCTGGGGATCTGAGGGCCCTTTGCCGTCGACGCTCCTTCGCCGCACCGCCTGGACGCTGACGCTCTGCGGAGCGCTGGTCGTAGCGGCAGAGCTCGCGACTGCTCTTTCGGCTGCGGCCAGCGTGCCGGCGGCCACCCCGACATCGCCGGCGACATCGGCATCCCCACCCTTCAACCCGGCGCTACCGCTCCCAGCCGACTTCGCCGCTGCCGCCGCCGCAACCCGCAGTGGCGGTTTTCCGGCCGCTTCGCAGGCGCTCGGCGCGCGGCTGCGCGGCACCGAGCCCGAGGCCGCTCGCGCTCGGGTCGTGCTCGGCCTGCTCGCCTGGGAGGCCGATCGCGCCGCCGAGGCCCGGCGGCTTCTCGCCCAGGGCCCCGGCCCGCTGCCGCTCGAGGATCTGCGGCTCTTCGTGCTGGCCGAGGAGAGCGCCGCCCGCGGCGCGAATTCCGACGCCCGCGCCGCGCTCGAGGCGCTCCTGCGCGCGGTGCCGGACTCCTCCCTGCGCCGGACCACGCTGCTCAAGCTGGCCGAGCTCGCCTGGGCCGAGCGCCACATGAGCGCGGCGCTCGATTTCATCGCCCAGGGTCGTGACGAACGGCTCTCGGCCGCCGAGAGCGAGCCGTTCGACAGCCTCGCCTGGACGATCGGGCGCACCACCGGCAACGAGGCGGTACAACGTGAGGCCGCCCGGCGCCTGCTGGTGCGCGCGCCGCTCGCCGCCGCGCGGCTGGATGTCGCGGGCGTCCTCGTCACCCGGCCGCAGGGGGACTGGCGGGAATTCCTCTCCGTCGAGGAGCTCCTGACGCGCTCGACCGCCCTCCTCGCGGTGGACGTCCCCCTGGGCGCGCTCTCGACTCTCGATGCCGTACCGCAGAACGCCCGGGGATTCGACTGGAGCCTGCTGCGCACGCGCGCGCTGATCGCCTCGGAGCGCGGCGACGATGCACTGGCCGAGCTCGCTCTCGCCGGCGGCAAAGGTCCGCTCTCCGGCGACCAGCGCGCGACGGTCGAGCGCCAGCGAGCGCACGCCCTGGCCGAGGTCGCGGCGGTCCGCCGCGGACGGCCAGCGCTGCCTTCCCCGGAACGGGCCCGGCTGCACGCCGAGCAGCTCACGGCGCTGCGTGCCGCCGCGAAACTCGCCACCTCTCCGGCTCTCGCGGCGGAGGCGCTGCGCGAGCTCTACGTCGAGCTCGAGGCGGCCGGGGACATCGACGGCACCATCGCCCTCCTCCACAGCCTGGCGAAGATCGCCCCCGCGGACGTCCTCGGAGCGCGGCCGCTCTGGGAACGCGGCTGGCGCGAATACCAGGCAGGCAACTGGAGCGGCGCCGTCGGCTACTGGAGCGAGCTGCGCGACCTCTATCCGGCGATCTCCTACGCCCGCAGCGCCCACTACTGGTCGGGCCGCGCTTTCGAGAAGCTCGGCGACCGCGAACACTCGCGCGCCGCGTTCATCGAGCTGACACGCGCCGACACCGCCGATTTCTATTCCCGGCAGGCGGCCCTGCGTCTCGCCGGCACGCCCGCGACGGCCCTTCCCGAGCGCGATCCACAGCGCGAGGAGTGGCCGAGCGACCGCCGCATCGAGCGCGCGCGCTGGCTCTCGGATCTGGCGCTCGACAAGCTGGCGCTGGCCGAGCTCGACCGGGTCGCCGCGACGGCGGATGCGCGCGCCGCCTCGGCCTTGAAAGGTCTGATCCTGGCCCGCACAGGGGTTCGCCGCGAGAGCCTGCGAGAGCTCCGCAAGGCGTTCCCCCAGCTCGCCACGGCGCACCAGGAGACCGTCCCGCGCGCCGCCCTCGAGCTCTACTATCCGCGGCCGTTCGCCGACCAGGTCGCCCGCTTCGCCGGCGAGAAGGCGCTGCCGCAGTCGCTGGTTTTCGGCATCGTGCACCAGGAGAGCGGCTTCGACCCGACGGCGAAGAGCCACTCCGGGGCGCGCGGCCTGATGCAGATCATGCCTGCGACCGGCAAGGAGCTCGCAAAGCGGCTCGGTATGAGCTTCTCGACCCAGCGGCTTTTCGAGCCCGAATACAGTTTGCGTCTCGGTACGACATACTTCCGTCAGATGTTGGGGATCTTCGACAACCGGGTAGAGCTCGCGCTCGCGGGCTACAACGGCGGCCCCGGGCGGATCGGCCGTCTCTGGCGGGAGCAGCAGACCCCCGGAGAGGTCGATCGTTTCCTCGAGGGGCTGACGATCGTCGAATCGCGCAACTACGTGAAGCGCATTCTTGTTTTGTCCGAAAGTTACCGGAGCCTGTATTCCGATCTCAGCTGACCCGGGAAAGCCCCAGCGTGGGGCTTCGCTATACTGGCTTCGCCGCTTGTCGGGCGGAGTTCGTCCCGGGTCCATAGCTCAGCGGTTAGAGCAACCGGCTCATAACCGGCAGGTCTCTGGTTCGAATCCAGGTGGACCCACTGCATAAACCATGACCGACACGATCTCGCAGCTCGTCCATCTCAGCCGTACCATGCAGTCCCTGGCCTCGGCCAGCGCGCTTCTCGCGGGAGTTCCCGAGAGCATGCGCGCGCTGCACGATGAGTTCACCGCCGCCAAAGCGGAGCTCGATGCCCTGGAGGCCAGCGCGACCGAGGCGGCACTCGACCGGCGCCAGGCCGAAGCCGCCATCGCCGACGCGCAGGAGAAGCTCAAGCATTTCCAGCAACAGGTCTCGAAGGTGCGGAATCAGCGCGAGTACGGCGCGCTGCTGACCGAGATCGACACCGTGAAGCAGCAGACCAAGACGCTCGAGGACGCCGCCCTCGCGGCTCTGGGGCGGGCCGACGAGATCGCCAAGGAGCTCGCCGATCGCAACGCCGTCTTCGCCGATCTCGACGGCCGCTACAAGGCCGAGATGGTGAAGTGGGAGGCCGAGAAGCCGGAGGTCGCCCAGCGCGCGGCGGCCCTCAAGGCCGAGGTCGACGCGCTCGAGGTCGGGCTGCCGCGGCCGATCCTCGGGCATCTGCGTCGGATCTTCGAGCGCTACAAGGGCGACACCCTCGCCGTCGTGCGCAAGGTGGACCGCCCCGGAGCGCAGGCGATCTGGCACTGCTCGAGCTGCAACTACCAGATTCGTCCCCAGGTCGCGGTGGAGATCCGCACCCGCGGAACGATCGTCCAGTGCGAAGGCTGCAAGCGCTTTCTGCGCGTCGAAGACAACCCCTGAACCAGGGGCCGGTCGCGCGCGGACCCCGCCTTGGAAATCGCGGCCATCGCAGCCACCGCCTCCATCGCCGACATCGTCGCCGTCGCCGCCCGTTGTAGAGCGATCGAGCGCCGGATCCAGTCCGCGTGCGAGCGCTCCGGGCGACCGCGCGTTGCCGTCCGGCTGGTCGGCGCCAGCAAGCGCCAACCGCTCCCGCTGCTCGCCGCCGCCTACGAGCAGGGTCTCCGCTGCTTCGGCGAGAATCGCGTCCAGGAGGGGGTCGCCAAGGTGCCGCACCTGCCGGGCGACATCGAGTGGCACCTGCTCGGTCCGCTGCAGTCGAACAAAGTCCGCAAGGCGGTGGCGACGTTCCGGGTCGTGCACGCCGTCGATCGCCTCGAGATCGCCCTCGAGCTCGAGGCCGAGGCGAAGCGGCAGAGCCGCAGGATCGGCGCCTTCATCGAGGTCAATCTCGGCGCCGAGGACTCCAAGTTCGGCTTCGACCCCGACGTCCTGGTCGCAGCGCTCGCGCCGCTCGCCGCTCTCGACTATGTGGAGATCCGCGGCCTGATGGCGATTCCGCCGCCGGGCGCGGTGGCGGAGGATTCCCGGCCGCACTTCCGGCGTCTTGCCGCGCTTCGCGACGAGCTCGCCGTGCGCCCGGAGTGGCGGGCCCGCGCCTTCGCCGGCGAGCTCTCGATGGGGATGAGCGACGATTTCGAAGTCGCCATCGAGGAGGGCGCTACCATGGTGCGGGTCGGCAGCGCGCTTTTCGGCGCGCGCGCACAGTAGCGTGTTACCCTCTCCCGTCCGCTCGGTGATCGGTGGGGTCGTCGTCTGGAGCGCCGGGCAGCTCGGGACGGAGATCGGGGATCGATGAACTTCGCGCAAGGATTCGGCTTCAGCCTGCTGCAGCTTCTTTTCAGCGTGCTGGACCTCTATACCTGGATCCTCATCATCCGGGCGCTGCTCTCGTGGGTCTCGCCCGATCCGCGGAATCCGCTCGT
>JAYTAM010000396.1:0-12974 GCA_043737505.1 Thermoanaerobaculia bacterium | reverse complement strand
CGGCGACGGCGAGACTCTCCGGCCCGACCGCCCTCTCCTTGATGGCGAGCGCCCGTTCGAGCGTGGCCTCGGCGGCGGCATAGTCGCCGCGGACATACTGCAGATCTCCCAGATGGTCGAGACTGGTGCCGACCTCCAGATGGTCGCGCCCAAGCCTCGCCTCGCGGATCGCCAGCGCTTCGCGCATCAGGCTCTCCGCCGAGGCGTTCAGCTCGAGCTGCTGATAGACGCGGCCGATGGTGTCGAGCAGCCGGGCTCGCGGCAGAGGTTGCTGGCCGAGGCGGGCGCGAATCTCCACCGCTCCGCGGTCGAGGAGCTCGCGAGCCGTGATGGTTTCGCCGCGCGCCGTGCCCGGATCGCTGACTTCGAACAGGTCGACGAGAAACTCGACCACCTCGGCGGTCTCGGCCTGCGCCTGGCGCGCCGCCGCGGCCTCGCGGTTCGCCCGCCGCGCCTCGAGAGTGCGCGCCGTGACGCCGGCGGCGAGCGCCAGAAACACCAGCCCGGTCGCCAGTACGGCGGCGCGATAGCGGCGGACGAATTTACCCAGCACGTACAGCCGGCCGGGCGGGCCGGCGTGCACCGGCTCGAACCGGCGATGGCGCTCGACGTCGTTCGCCAGCTCCGCGGCCGAGTCGTAGCGCATCTCGCGCTGGCGAGCGGTCGCCTTGAGCGTGATCCACTCCAGGTCTCCGCGCAGCAGCCGGGTGACCGAGACGGCGTTCGTCCCGCGCAGGGCGGCGCGCGCGTCGCTCTCGTCGGGGCGCAGGCCGCGCCAGCGCGCCGAGGGCGACGGAACTTCGCCTTCGGTCACCTGCCGCAGGATCTGCAGGAGACTTTCGCCAGCCCGGCCGAAGGGGCGCTCGCCGACCAGAAGCTCAAATAGGAGGACGCCCAGCGCGTAGACATCCGAGCGCGTGTCGGGGTCGGCGACATCTGTCGCCGTCGAGGCGGCGATCGCCTCCGGGGAGAGGTACGAAGGGGTTCCGACGACGACGCCGAAAACAGTCTCCGGCGTCTCGGTCGCCTTCGCATCGAGCGCCTTGGCGACGCCGAAGTCGATGATCTTGGCTACCGGACGCCCCTGCTCCTTGGCCACCAGAATGTTCGGCGGCTTGATATCGCGGTGCAAGATGCCCTTCTGATGGGCGTGGTGGATGCCGCGACAGACCGCGACGAAGATCTCCAGCCGGTCGTCGATCGACAGCCGCTCGCCATTGCAGTAGTCGGTGATCGGCACGCCAGGGACGTGCTCCATGGCGAAGAACGGCTGCCCGCTCTCGGTATCGCCCGCTTCGTAGACCTGGGCGATGCACGGATGGCTCATGCGGGCGAGCGCCTGGCGCTCGGCCTCGAATCGGTGGGTGAACTGCGAGTCGCTGCGCGAGGAGCGGATCAGCTTGATCGCGACCTGGCGCCGGATCGGCTCCGTTTGCTCGGCGAGATAGACCGTGCCCATGCCTCCCTGGCCGAGCACGCTGAGGATGCGATAGCGGCCGATCCGCTGCGGGTGGGCAGCTTCGGCGCCGAAGGTCGACTCGGCGCCGGTCGGCGTATCGACGCGCTGATACTCGCCGATATCGGTCGGTTCCGGGCGTGGGCCGGGCCGTTCGTTGGCGTTGGTCACCGCGGGTGGCCTTGCCCGTGGCATCGCCACCGCCCTGGCCACCGCCCTGGCCACCACCCTAGATTGCTGCGCTTCATGGCCCGCGCATTGTAGCGACAGGCGGAGAAAAGGTCGCTCTCGCTGCCGACATCGGCGTCGGCGGCCCTCCTTTCGAAGAAGAGGATCTTCGACCCGAAGGCGAGAAACGTCCATTTGCCTCGTTTGAGCGCTGCATGAGCGCGACGCAGCCCCGTGAAATCAACGCTTTCACCACCCTTCGAGGCCCCCCCGCTTCGGCCGGCTTCGGGCGGCATGCCCCTTGCGTGGTTCTTCACAGCGGAACGGAAGCTCCGCCCTTACTGTCTGCCCTCCAACCCGATCGGAGACCCTCGATGCCCAGCCGCCTTTCAGGCGCCCCTGCCGCCCTCTTCGCCGCCCTCGGCAGCGCGCTACTTCTGACCGCTCCTGCAATCGCCGTGGACTTCAGCCCGCTGGTGGATGTGGGCGCGCCGCCGGTCGCCTTCATCGACCCGCCGGACGGCCTGGCGCATCGCCTGATCGCGACCCAGCCCGGACAGGTGCTGGTGTGGGACGGCATCTCTACGGCGGTCTCCGGCACGATGCTGGACCTGCGCGACGAGGTCGAGGTCCCGGCGCCGCAGCGCAAGGTGAACTACGGTGGCGAGCGCGGTCTCCTGGCGATGACTGTCCACCCCGGCTACGCGGCGAACGGCTTCGTCTACATCTACTACACGAGCCTCGACTGGGACGGGCCCAGCGGCATCGCCAGCGGCGACATCGTTGTCGAGCGCTACACGCGGAGTGCCGGAGACCCCGATCTCCTCGACCCCGCTTCTTCCCAGATCGTCCTTGTCGTCGCGCATCCGGACACCAATCACAATGGCGGCGATCTCAAGTTCGGCCCCGACGGCTACCTCTATGTGACGCTCGGTGATGGCGGCGGCGGCTGCGACTCGACGGCGCACAGCGGCCAGGACACGAATCAGCTCCTGGGAAAGATGCTGCGCCTCAACGTCGACGGTGCAGACGCCTTTCCCGCCGATCCGCTGAAGAACTACGCTATTCCGGCCGGCAATCCCCTGGTGGGTGTGGCCGGGCTCGACGAGATCTGGGCCCTCGGGTTGCGCAACCCGTTCCGCTTCACTTTCGACCGCAGCAACGGCGAGATCTACATCGGCGACGTCGGACAGGACACCTGGGAGGAGGTCAATCTTCTGCCGGTCGGTGCGGTGACGCCGGGCGCGCCGGTCAATTTCGGCTGGCCGTGTCGCGAAGGCTTCGATAGCGGAACCTGCGGCACGCCGCCGCAGGGCTGCGCTGCGACTTTCCGCCAGCCGGTGCGGGTCGAGAGCACGAGTGGAAACTGGGGCTCGATCATGGGCGGCTACCGCTATCGCGGCGGCGCGGTCGCGGCCGACCTCGGCAACCGCTTCGTCTACGGAGACGCCGGCAACGGCGAGGTCTGGGCGGCGCTCGTCGGCCCGCCGGTCCAGTCGAGCGCTCCCGGCTGGTCGAGCATCGAGATCACAACCTCGGGCCTGGGGCCGTTCGGTTTCGGCCAGGATCAGGCAGGCGAGCTCTACCTGCTGTCGGGTTGGTTCTCGCGCATCGACTGCATCCACCCGAACGGCGGCAGCTGCACGGGCTGGGCGGGACTCGCCGACCTCTTTCTCGACGGCTTCGAGAGCGGCGGCACCAGCAACTGGGCGCCGGCAGCGAACTGACGGCGCAGGCCCGCCGGGACTTGCCTAGGGCCGCTTACTCCCGGCGGCGATCGCGCGCTCGACCTCGGCGACCTCGCGCGGCGCAGCGCACGACAGGCAGACGCCGCCGGTCTCGGTGACCAGGATCTCGTCCTCGATGCGCACGCCGATGTTCCACCACCGCTTGTCTTCGGTCGAGCCCTCGGGGATGTAGATACCGGGCTCGACGGTGAAGATCATCCCGGGGCGCAGAAGCGTGTTCGCGCTGCGATAGCGGTCCTGCCAGGCGACGCCAGGAGGAAACCCGTAGCTCCCCGGATCGTGGACGTTGAGACCGATCCAGTGGCCCGCTCCATGGGGATAGAACTTGCGCTGGGCGCCGCTGGCGATGAGCTCGTCGCGGTCGCCGGTGAGCAACCCGAGCTTCAGCAGCCCATCGACGACGACGCCGATGGTGATCTCGTTCATCGTGCGGTAGGGAATGCCCGGTTTCACCGCCGCGATCGCCGCCTTCTGTGCCGCCAGGACGATGTCGTAGATCGCTCGCTGATCGGCAGTGAACTTGCCGGAGACCGGGTAGCTGCGCGTCACGTCGCCGGCGTACATGCCGTACTCGCAGGCGGTGTCGTTGACGATCATGCCCCCGTCGTCGAGCCGCTTGTCCGCCGGCTCGTAGTGCAGAATCACCGAGTTCCTGCCCGAGCCGACGATCGGCGGATACGCCATCCGTCCGGCACCGCCGTGAAGGCAGGTCGCGACCATGGCGGCCTTGATGTCGAACTCGTGGCGCCCCGGGCGGACCTCGCGCATGGCGGCGACATGGGCCTCGGCCGAGAGCTCGGCGGCCCGCCGCATCAACGCCTGCTCGGTCGGATCCTTGATCAGGCGCAGCTCGTGGGCGATCGGAGAGGCGTCCGCGGCCGGCCTCGGCGCCGTGGCGTTCGCGTTCGGCGCGTTCCAGGCCGTGAGCAGGCGATCGCGGAAGGCCGTGTCTCCGGCATCGAGATAGAAGAGGGAGTGGGCGCCGATGGCGAGCCCGGGAAACTTCTGCGCGAACTCTTCGACCGGATACGACGCTCCGGCGCCGAACTCTTTCGTGGCACCTTCGACGCCGGCGCGGTAGCCGGTCCAGGTCTCTTTCGCCGGATCTCTCGGCGCGACGAAGAGGAGGTAGCGCTCCCCCTCCGGTGCCCAGGGACGGAAGACGGCGACCGCGTCGGGCTCGGAGAAACCGGTCAGGTACCAGAAGTTGGAGCTCTGCCGGTACGGATCAGGTGAGGTTTCGACGGAGGTCTCGGGAGCCGTGCGCACGACCGCGATCGCGCCCTCCGGCAACTGGGCGACGAAGTTCGCGCGATGAGCGGCGAAGAACTCCGGCGTCGGTGGCGGCACCGGCGCTGCCGCGAAGGCGACGCCGGCAAAAAGCAGACTCGCAGAAAAAAGGGCCAGCGGAGTTGTCGAAGGCAGCGGACGGTTCATGACCCGGGAATCTATCAAGTCCTCCCGCTCCACCAAATCGATCTCCCGGGGTGTAGCATGCTGAAGCACACCCCGGCGAGCTCCTTGCACGCCGGCGCCTCTTGGGAGTTCGGGACCTTCTGGCTGCCCGACCTGCAGAGTGCTCCCTGGGCGGAGAGGTATCGAAATGGACGCCGAGCGACCGCGGCTCGACCGCGAGAGCACCGATCAGAGTCTGCAGACGGAACGAAAGAGCACCGACGAGGTGATGGCGGAGCGTCTCCTCGGCAGCGAGATCGACGCCGACCTCCTGATTGCCCGCGCCCGCGGCGAGGCGGATTCGGTCTTGGAAACCGCCCGGGAACGAGCCGACCTGACGGTCGACGCTCCCACTCGGACAGTCGTCGAGCAACGACGGGTCGCGGACGGAATCATCGAGGATGAACGGGCTCTCGCGGACGAGCAGACCCGCAGCGAACGCCGGGAGCAGGCCCGCCTCCTGGCCTCCCTGATGCCGTTCGAGCGCCGGAGGACCGACCGCGACCTGCTCACCGAGCGCGCGCGCTCGGACGCTCGCCTGGCACATCGCGACGACTTTCTGGCCATGGTCAGCCACGATCTCCGCAGCCTGCTGTGCGGCATCCTGCTCGAGATTTCCTCGCTGGCCGAGGAGGCGACCGACTCGCCCGAGGGCGAGAGAACACGCGCTACGGCCCTGAGCCTGCAGCAGTACACCGCGCGCATGAACCGCTTGATCGGCGACCTGGTCGACGTCGTCAGCATCGATGCCGGCAAGTTCGCGATGCTGCCGAAGATGGAGGACGCCCGGGACCTCCTCTCCGAGGCGCTCGGGATGTTCGAGCCCTCGGCTGCGGAGAAGGGCGTCATCCTCGAGCTTGTCCACGAAAAGGCCGCGCTCATGGTCTCGTGCGATCACGACCGCATCCTCCAGGTGCTCGCCAACCTGATCTCGAACGCGATCAAGTTCACCGCGCCCGGCGGAGCCGTCGTCCTGCACGCGCACAGCGCGACCGACGGGCTTCATTTCTCGGTTAGCGACACCGGCAGCGGCATACCCGCCGGCATGCTCCAGGCGGTATTCGAACGCTTCTGGCAGGTCGGCGCCGACGACCAGCGCGGGCTCGGGCTCGGCCTCCATATCGCCAAGAGCATCGTCGATTCCCACGGCGGGCGGATCTGGGCCGAGAGCGTTCCCGGCGAGGGAAGCACTTTTCATTTCACGCTGCCCGCAACGGCCGCTTGATCGCCCGCCGCTAAAGATTCGTCGGCGGGCGCTCTCCGGGCACAGCCGGCGGATCCTGAATCGGCGCCGGCGGATCTCCGGCTGGCGGCAGAGGCGGATCCTGGAACGGCTGCGGGTCCGGATCGCGCGGCGGTGCGATGGGCGGCGCCTCTGTCGGCAACGGCGGATCCTGGTACGGCGGCGGAGGCGGATCGTTAGGCGGAGGCTGCATCGGACTCGTGTTCATACCTCCGCTCGAGGCAACTCTCGTGCCACTGGCCATCTTCGTCTGGCGGCAACCATGGCATCAAGGTTGCTCTGGCGGCATCGTGCGACTCGACGTCTCGAGACGCAAAGTGCCCAGTCCAGAGGAGCCGGAGATCGGCCTATGAGCGGAATCGCGATTGGACAGCTGCCGCGTTATCTCGAGATTGGCCGCCTCGTGGTGCGCCACGGCAAGGTGCTCGGCAAATTGCCTGACGAGCTCCTGGCGGCGACCGCTGCCGACAGCGAGGCGACCGCGCCGGAAACCTCCGACGCGGTGGCTTTCGCGCGCGATCTCGAAAGGCTGGGGCCTGCCTTCGTCAAGCTGGGGCAATTCCTGTCCTCCCGTCCCGATCTCCTGCCGCTCCACTATCTCGACGCCCTCTCCAGACTCCACGACCAGGTCGCACCGTTCCCTTTTTCCGAGGTGGAGTCGATCGTCGAGCAGCAGCTCGGCGTGCGCCTGTCAAAGGGCTTCGAGAGCTTCGAATCCACTCCGCTCGCGGCGGCGTCGTTGGGACAGGTTCACCGCGCCCGCTTGCGGGACGGCCGCGCGGTGGTGGTGAAGGTACAGCGGCCGGGGATCGCCGAGGCGCTCTCGCGGGATTTCGACGTACTCACCGAAATCGCTGGGCTCCTCGACCGCCACACCGACGTCGGCCGCCGGATGCAGTTCGGCGGCCTGGTCGCCGAATTCCGCGCCGCGCTGGTGCGCGAGCTCGACTATCGCCAGGAGGCCCGAAACCTCGTCGCCTTGGCCGAGATCACCGAGTCCTTCCCGCGCGTGATCGTCCCGGCACCGGTTGAGGGCATGAGCTCGACGCGGGTACTGACGATGGAGTTCGTACGCGGCACCAAGGTCAACTCGATCTCGCCGCTGGCGCGTATCGAGATCGCCGGCGAGGAGCTTGCCGACGAGCTGCTCCACGCCTTCCTCAACCAGGTGCTGGTCGCCGGCTTTTTCCATGCCGATCCGCATCCGGGAAACGTCTTCCTCACCGACGACGGGCGCCTTGCGCTCCTCGACCTCGGCCTCGTCGGGCGCCTGTCCAGGGAGATGCAGGAACGTATGCTCCAGCTGCTTCTTTCGGCGAGCGAGGGGCGCGCCGAGGACGCCATGAAGGTCCTGCTCGCTCTCGGCGAACGCAGCGAGGATTTCGACCCGGCGCGCTTCCGGGCGTTGGTCATCGAACGCATCGGAAGGTTTGGCGGTACCCGGCCGGAGAAACTGCCGCTCGGGCGAATCGTGCTCGAGCTGGCGCGCGAGTCGGCGCAGGCCGGGATCCGCCTGCCCGGCGAGCTGGCGCTCCTGGGCAAGACCCTGCTCCAGCTGGACGGGATAGCCCGCCTGCTCCATCCCGACTTCGACGCCAACGCCTCGTTCCGGCGGCACGCCTCCGAGATCACCGCGGCGAATCTTCGCCGGCACCTGTCGCCGGCGGGCTTCATGTCGACCGTCGCCGACCTCAAGGAGTTCGCCGAGCGCCTGCCCAGCCGCGCCAACCGCATCCTCGACCGGATCGCCGACAACGAGCTCGAGATCCGCATCAAGACGATCGACGAGCGGCTGCTGATGGAAGGCTTCCAGAAGGTGGCGAACCGCATCACCGTAGGCCTTGTGCTCGCAGCCCTGATTGTCGGCGCGGCCATGCTCATGCGGGTGGAGACGCCTTTCCGCATCTTCGGCTATCCGGGCCTCGCGATGGTCTGCTTCCTCGCGGCGGCGGCAGGAGGGCTCGTCCTCGTCGGACAGATACTGGCTCACGATCGACGCGCCAGGACGCCCGGCAAGCGTTGATGGCGCGCTCCGCGGACGGACGCTCTGGACCTTCGTAGCGGTGTTCCATGGTGGCTCGAAGCCACCCCGGAACCGGCTCCGTTCGCCCCCCTCGACAAGGATCTCCGCTGCGAGGTGGCGATCCTCGGCGCCGGTGTGACGGGAGCCCTGCTGGCGCTGGAGCTCGTCGATCGGGGCCTGTCGGTCGTGGTGCTGGACAAGAGAGACGCCGGCCGCGGCAGCACGGCGGCGAGCACGGCGCTTCTCCTCGCCGAGACCGATGCCGACTTCCGGGAGCTCTCCAGTCGCTACGGAGCCGCCGCCGCGGCGCGGATCTGGCGGTTGGGTCTGGCGGCGATCGAACGCATCGGGAGTCTCGCCAGCCGACTCAGCGGCGACATCGGTTTCTCTCGCACGGCGGCGTACTACCTCGCCAGCAGTCGCCGCGATTTCAGGCGGCTACGGAAGGAGGAGGCGCTTCGGTCGGCCGCCGGTCTGGCCGTGGAGCTTCTCGAGCGCGCGGATCTCGAGGCCATCTCTTCGCTGCCGCACGCCGGGGCCCTGCGCACGGCCGGGGCGATCGTCGATCCCTTTCGTCTCACGATCGCAGCCTTGGTCGAGGCGAGCGGTGGCGGAGCCCGGGTTTTCGGCCACACGAAAGTCACGGAGTTCGCCGAAAGCGAATCGAGAGTCCGTATCGTCACCGAGAGCGGCGCGCGAGTCGATGCCGACCATCTGGTCATCGCTGCGGGATATGAGTCGGCCCAGCTCCTGCGGCTCCGGCTGGGCAGGCTGCGGACTTCCTACGCTTTTGTCAGCCAGCCTGTCGAGGGACCGATTGCGGGCTGCCCGCCCGAGTCGACGTTCTGGGAGACCGCTCGTCCCTACCTCTACCTTCGGCCTGCGGGCGACGGCAGGCTGATCGCCGGCGGCGCAGACACCGCCTTCGCGACCGATCACTGCGCAGCGGGCCGGCTCGAGCGCCGGACCGCCAACCTGAAGAAGCAGGTGGAGAACTGGTTTCCCGGGGCCGGAATCGACGTAGACGGGGCCTGGGCGGGAACCTTCGGCGAGAGCCGGGATGCCCTGCCCTGGATCGGCCGGCCACCGGGAGCGCGGAATATCCATGCCGCCCTCGGGTTCGGCGGCAACGGCATCACTTTCGCCGTCATCGCCGCTCGGCTCGTCGCCGCTGAGATCCTGGGCGGGTTCGATGAAGACTCGGAGCTGTTCGCTTTCGACCGCTGACTCCGGCTACCTCCGGCCCCTTTCGGCGCCTTCCGCCAAGCACAAAAAAAGCGGGACCATCCAGGATGGTCCCGCCCAACAGCACGCGCTTCGCTTCTCCTGCGTCAGGCCCCGACCGCTTTAGTGGTAATCATGAAGTGGTCGGCGATGGCGAGCTCGTCGCCGAGATAAATCTCGACCTTGTAGTCGCCAGCGGCCCATGCCGAGGTGTCCGCGGCGTGGAAAACGAGGAAGGCGACGCCGGCGGCGACTTCCTTGACTTCGTCGGCGATCCGCTGCTCGTTGGGTCCGATCCAGACCACCTTCACTTTCGATCCGGCCGGCACGTCGCCCACCGCGATCGAAGCGTGGAGGGCAGTGCCGGGGTAAAGCAGGTTCTCGTTGTCGGCGACTGCGCCGTCAGCCCCGAGGGTGTTTCCGACCTTGAGGTCCGAAATCCGCGTGCGGGCGGTCATCGGGGTGATGTCGCTCGGCGCTGCGGTGCCCGGGCGCTCGGTTTCGGTGACCGTGGGGGTCACCTTCTCGGCGTCATGCTTGGCGCGATCCGGCTTGGCGCCGCAGCCGGCGAGGGCGATGGCCGCAACCAAACCGGTGGCGGATACGACGATGGCAAAGTTCTTCATGGCCTCATCTCCTTGGAAGTCGGCCGCGCAGGAGCGCAGCCGGACTCCGACCCGTGGAGCACGGCGCGTGCCAGCACGGCGACCCCTCTTTCAGAAGGGCCCTCCGCTAAGGAGGGGAGAGTTCGAGGTGCATTTTGAAGAATCTTCCACGCTGGGCGCCTTGAACGCCGATCCAAACTCCTCTGCCATCGGTAACCGGGGTTCGGGACGGGATGGCACGAACGTTGCGCTGGAGGAAGGCTCGATTGGACTTCGGAGAGGTCCGGGGAACGATTTCACCGCTTCACCGCTGAGGGAGCCGAGAGATGCGTTTGAGAACCTGGCTGTTGATGGGAGCCTTGGCGGGGCTCGTCGCCGGACTCCTCCTCGACGGAGTCATGGACCTGCCCCCGCTCTACATGCGTCTGACGCAGGTCGCCATGATCATCTTCGGAGCTGTGGTCGCCGCGTTCGTCTATGAAGGCGCGCGGGCCGTCACCGAGGGGCGCGAACCCTCCCTTTCGACAGATCCTCCCCGCCGCGGGATCCGACGACTCCTGGGCCGGCGCCCCCCGGGCCACTCCGGCCCCGTGGCCTGAGTAGAATCCGACCATGCCACTCATCCTGCTGGTCGACGACGACCCCGATTCTCTGTCCGCCCTGGGCGACCTCGTGGAGGCGGAGGGCTTCGAGACCGCCGTGGCCAACGACTTGGCCAGTGCCCGGGCCGTTCTCGCCAACCGCCGGCCCGACGCAGCTCTGGTCGACTACAACCTGCCGGACGGTCAAGGCATCGAGCTCACCGAGGCGTGCGCGGAGCGAGGAATCGAGTTCGTCCTGGTGACCGGCGAGGGCACCCTCGACACGGCGATTCAAGCCCTTCGCGCCGGAGCGTCGGACATTCTCACCAAGCCCGTCGATATCGCGCGGCTGAAGCTTCTCCTGCAGACGATCACCCGCGCCGGTTCCTATCGGCGCGAGATCTCGGATCTGCGATCGACGCTCCGGGAGCTCGGCAGGTTCGGTTCGATGGTCGGCGCATCCAGCGCGATGCAGGCGGTCTACGACCGCGTCTCCCGCGTAGCCCCCACCGACGCAACCGTCCTGATCACGGGCGAGAGCGGCACCGGCAAGGAGCTCGTGGCCGAAACCCTTCACCGCCTCTCGCGCCGCGTCCATCGCCCCTACGTCGCCATCAACTGTGGTGCGATCGCTGCCAGCCTGATCGAAAGCGAGCTCTTCGGCCACGAACGCGGCGCGTTCACAGGCGCCGATCGTCAGCGCAAAGGCGTTTTCGAGCGCGCGCACCAGGGAACCCTGTTCCTCGACGAAGTCAGCGAGATGCCGCTCGAGCTGCAGGTGAAGCTTCTGCGGGTCCTCGAGAGCGGCGAGTTCACCCGGGTCGGCGGCGAGCGCTCGCAGACCGCCGAGGTCCGCATCATCGCGGCGTCCAATCGCGATCTCGAAGCGAGCGTCGCCGAAGGCCGCTTCCGTGCCGACCTTCTCTACCGCCTCCGGGTGGTGCCGATCGAGCTTCCGCCGCTGCGCGAGCGTGGGGAGGACGTCAGCGTCCTGGCGCGTCACTTTCTGGCCGAGTTTTCCGCTGCCGAGGGCCGCCAGAAGGTGTTTTCACCGATCGCGCTCGCGACGTTCAAGGAGTACACGTTTCCGGGCAACGTCCGCGAACTCCGCAACGCCGTCGAACAGGCCTACATTCTCGCCGAAGACGAGATCGAGCTCGAGCACCTGCCGACCGGCATCGTCGCCAGACGAGACCGGGCGACGAATGGCACTGCCTCCTCTCCGTCGGCGAGCAACGGCGATATCTCGATTGCGGTTCCGGTCGCGCTGGCCGACGTCGAGCGCCAGGTGATTCTCGCCACGCTCGAGGCTCTCGATCGCGACAAGACGCGGGCCGCCAATGCGCTGGGAATCAGTTTGAAGACGCTGTACTCGCGCCTGCGCGAGTACTCCGCGCGAACCGACGCTTGACTCTCTTCCCCACCGAGCAGCTGGAGATCTGAAGCGGCAACTGCCGCTCCTGCCGCTCCGGGTGACCGGAGCGGCAACTTGGACTACGCGGGCTACGCGGAGCCGGAAGCGCGGCGACGTGCGTACAGGAGACGCTCGGAGGTCTCGAAGCGCTCCGATCCGGTCTTCGCCGGGCTCTGCAGCGGTCGGGAGAAGTCCGCGAACAGCGCCGGCTCGTCAGACGACGCCTGCATCTGGCGGACGCGAAGCAGCCGCAGGGGCAAGGGTTGCTGCATCAGGTCGAACAGTGCCGTGGACATGGTGGTGGTCTCCCCCTTCAAAGGAAGACCGGCCCGAGTCGGGCCGGTGCTACTGCATTGCATCCAATGCACCCGATATGCCAGGCACTTCCACCCGGCACTTAGACCGGGAGAGAGTCGGTACCGGGGCCTCGGAGACTCTCCTCGCGTCGCAGGCGAGTGCAATTTGTTCATTTGCTCCATGCACTCTCGAGCCCGCCAGCCTCTGGCAGCCTCGGAGGTACGGAAATCGCGGTTCGCGGCTCGTCGGCGGGATTGGCATCACTGTTGCTCTCTCGGACCGAATCGCACGCGGCAACAAACTTCAACGCGACTTCGGTGCGACGGGTCGCCAACTCGATATGGAGGTTCGTCATGCTCTCGTGGACCATCACCTTTCTCGTCATTGCAGTCATTGCAGCCGTACTCGGTTTCGGCGTGATCGCTGGCACGGCCGCCGCCATCGCCAAGGTCCTGTTCGTCGTCTTCCTCATCCTGTTCGTGGTGTCGCTCATCACCGGGCGCCGTACCACCGCGGTTTAAGGCAGGGCACCGGTCGTGGCACGCGTGCTTCGTATGCGCAAGGGTCCCTCCCCCCCGGTATCGAAGCGCGCCTCTGTCGCAAAGCGGAGGCGTACTCCCGTGCAAAAACGCGGGACAACGTCCACGACCGGTGCCCGTCCTTTCTGGCGTGGCTTTCTGGAGTTCGGCCTGGTCCAGATTCCGATCGAACTGCATTCGGCGGAGAGCCGGAACGAAATCGACTTCGATCTCCTGGACCG
>JAYTAM010000395.1:0-28307 GCA_043737505.1 Thermoanaerobaculia bacterium | reverse complement strand
ACGCCGGGCTGACCCCTCTCGGGCAGCCGTATCTGGCGATGGAACGGGTCGACGGGTTGCCGATCTTCGACCACTGCACGGAGCGCGGCCTGTCGGTTGCCGAACGCCTCACTCTCTTCCTCAGTGTCCTCGAGGCGGTCGAGTTCGCCCATCGCGCGGGCGTCGTGCATCGGGACCTCAAGCCGGGCAACATCCTGGTCAGCGCGCGGGGCGAAGCGAAGCTGCTCGACTTCGGCATCGCCAAACTCGTCGCCGCGCCGGGCGAGGAGGAGGAGACGCTGACGCTGGGGCGGGCGATGACTCTGGCCTACGCCAGCCCGGAGCAGGTTCTGGGTCAGCGGGTGACGGTCGCCTCCGACATCTATTCGCTCGGTGTCGTGCTCTACGAACTGCTCGCCGAAACGTTGCCGTACCGCATCGACGGCGTGCGCTTCGAGACTTACGAAGACGCGGTCCGAGGTCAGGATCCGGAGCCGCCTTCGACCGCGGTCACCCGTCAGGCCGAAACGTCGCCGGACGAGCGCGCGCGGCCGGAGGTCTCTCGCCGGCGGCGGGCCCTCCGGGGCGATCTTGACGCGGTGGTGCTCAAAGCGCTCCGCAAGGAGCCGGTGGCGCGCTACGGGTCGGCCGAGGAGTTCGGCCAGGACCTGCAGCGCGTGCTTGCCGGCAAGCCGGTCGAGGCGCGTGCCGCGAACCGCCGCTATCGCCTGGTGCGGCTGCTCCGGCGGCACTGGCGAAGCGCGGCGAGCGTGGCCGTCGTGACGGCACTGGCGGGCCTCATGGTTCTGCCGGAGACGCGCCAGCGCCTGCTGCTCCCGCTGCTCCCGCTCATCGCTTCGCGACCTGCTGAGGAGTTCCCAGCGGTGAGCGCTCTGCGCGCCGGGAGCTCCGCGGCCCGCGCCGAGCTCCAGGGAGGTGCCGCGGCCTTGCGGGCGTGGGATGCGGCCCGCGCGCGCGAGCGCTTCGCGGGCGCCACCCGGCTCCTCGCCGGTTCCTCCGGCGAGGCCCTCGCCTGGGACGGCCTGTCGCGAGCCGAAGATCTGCGTGGAGAGGGGGCGGCGTCGGCGAGAGCGGCCGCGGCGGCGCAACGCGCAGCGGCCCAGACCTCCGCCTCCGACGAACTGCCGGCCCTGGAGGCCGAGCGCATCGCCGCGCGGGAGCTCGCCGCCCGACGCGATTGGGTGCGCGCGATTCCGGCCCTCGACCGGCTCTTCGGGCGTGCCCCCTCGCGGATCGACATCGGCCTCGATCTGGTCGCCGCCCTCCTCGCCTCCGGCCAGACCGAGGCCGCGAACGCGACGCTGGGAAGACTCGCTCAGCTCCCGGCCCTCGTCGAGGGAGCGAATCGCGATCCGCGTTTCGAACTCGCGGAATCGGCCGTCGCCTACCGCCTGGGCGACCATCAACGAGCCGCTGCCTCGGCCACGCGGGCGATCGATTGGGCGAACCTTCACCAGCGCCCGGCGATTCGCCTGAGGGCGGAGCGCCTGCACGCCGAGGCGGTCGGTCGGCTGGATCTGCAGCAGGAAGTTCACGGCGACCTCGCCGCCATCGCCGAGGCGATGGCGCAGGAGGGCCTGAAGACGGAGGCGGCGCTGACGCGTCTCGCACTCGCCAGAGTCCTCTCGCGCACGGGGGAGAACGCTCGCGCGCAAGCCACCTTCGAGGAGGCCCACGCTGCACTCCGCGCCGCCGGCGATGCCGCCGGCGAAATCCGCGCCCTGGCCGGGCTGGCTTTCGAAGCTTCCAAGACGGGCGACCTGCAGCGGGGCCTCACCCTCGTCCGTCAGGCGGTGGCGCTGGCGCGCGCCATCGGCGATCGCTGGTGCGAAGGCGAGGCGCTGGCCATCGAGCTCGTCCTCGCCAACTGGTCGGACGACGCCGAGGCGGTGCGCGGGCTGATCGCGCCGACACTCGCCGCCCTGCGCGAGTCGGCGAATCGTCAGACGCTGTTCGCCATGCTCAACAATCTCGCCATCGCCGAGATCGAGCGCCTGGAGCTCGACGCCGCCGAGAGCTATCTCGGGGAGGCCACCGGCCTCGCCCAGCGGGTCGGCAACCGCCTGGCGGACGCCGGTCTGGATCGCGCCTACGCCTTCCTCGAAGAGTCCCGCGGCAACCTCGACCTGGCCCGCCAGCGCTACGAGGCCGCCCTCCAGAAGGCACGCCGGGCGGAGATTCCGGTCTCCATCGCCACCTACCTCGCCGACCTCGCCTGGCTGGAGGTCGCCGCCGATCGGCCGGCGGTCGCCGCGGAACGCGCCACCGAGGCGATCGCGGCCCACCGCGCGGTGGGGAGGTTGAGCGACGCCGCCGAGCTCGAAGGGATCCTCGCCTGGGTGGAGGCGCGTCACGGGAACGCCGGGGCGGCGCGTGCCGGTCTCGCCGCGGCGCGGCGAGCCGCCGGCGAGGAGCCGGGTGCGCCCGGGCTCGCGTCACTCATCCTCGAAGCTCGCATCGCCGAGGCTTTGGGAGACTGGCCGAGTGCGGTGGCGCTGCGGCGGCGGACGGTTCTCCTGGCGGAGCAGCAGGGTGCCGCCGGGCCGTGGATCGCCGAGCGCTACGGCCTCGTCCTGGCGCTCCACGGCGCCGGACAGAGGAGCGAGTCGCGACGTCTCGCCACGGGGCTCCTCGCCGAGGCCGAGAAACGCGGCGCCCGCGGGGTCGCGCACGGGCTGCGGAACCTGCTCGCTTCGACCGGCTGAGTCGGCACGGCCCCGTTTTCCTCCGCTTCTCGCCTGACCCGGTGGGATGCCTGACGCATCCCGGGCATCGACCGGAAAGCGAGAGGCGAGATGGGGCACGCAAAATCGAGGAGGGTGTGTCGTACCGGGAGTCTGTGGATCGTGGCGACGCTGCTCGTCGAGCTGGCCTCCGGCTCGCGAGCGCTGCGGGCGGATCTCTTCGGAGCGCGCTCGCAGCGGCTGCAGGACGACTTCGGCAGCGAGATCGAAGGCTTCGCCTTCGACTACGATCAGCTGGGGGGATCTCTGGCGGTCGGCGACTTCAACGGCGACGGTTTCGACGACCTCGCGTTCGGCGATCGCGAATCGCTGACCGACGAGAACGAAGGTGCCGTCCATGTGCTCTATTCGGACGCCAGCGGTGTCACCGGCAACGACCGCTTGTTCAAGGACTTCGATCCGGCGAGCGGCGAGTCCGATCGCGAGCTCGGGGACTCGTTCGGCGAAGCCCTCGCCGCCGGAGACTGGAACGGCGACGGATTCGACGATCTGGCGATCGGAATTCCGGCCGAGGACGTCGGCACGGCGGTCGACGCCGGAACGCTGATGATTCTCTACGGTTCGCCCACGGGTCTCGATCCGGCATCCGCCCCCGGCGCCTCCCGCTGGCGCCTGGGTGCGAACGGCATCGGCGGGACACCGACGCCGGGCGATCATCTGGGCCTTTCGCTGGCCAGCGGCGACTTCGACGACGACGGCAAGGACGATCTCGCGGTCGGCTGCATGTACTGCAACGTCGGCGGCGTCAGCGATGCGGGAATGGTGCTCGTGCTCTACGGCACCACGGCGGGGATCGGCGCTGCCGATCACCGGCTCCTCAGCCAGAACTCGAGCGGCGGCGACGGCACGATGCTCGACGCATGCGAGCTCGGAGACCACTTCGGCGCCGCGCTCGCGGCCGGCGACTTCAACGCCGACGGCGCCGCCGACCTCGCGATCGGCGCCTCTCACGAGGCGATCGGCGCCACAGACGATGCCGGGGCGGTGCAGGTCGTTTACGGCTCGGCCGCGAGCGGCCTCCGTCTCACCGGCAATCAGTTCTGGAACGAGACCAACGTCGCCACCGGCGGCGCCGCCGAGGCGGGCGACTTCTGGGGGATCGCTCTGGCCGCCGGCGACGTGACGGGCGAGGGTGTCGACGACCTGGTCGTCGGCGCCCCCGGCGAGAATACGCTCGGATTCGAGGACGCCGGAGCAGTGACGCTGCTCTGGGGCCAGGCCGGCACCGGCATCGACACCCCGGGTTCCGAGTACTACGACCAGAGCGACCTCGCGGACGGCGAGACTCCCGCCCCATTCGACAACTTCGGGTCGGCGCTGGCGATCGGCGACTTCGTGGACAGAAACGGTATCGGCGCGGGGGATCTCGCCATCGGCATTCCGCAGGAGCACGTCGTCGATCCCGAGACCGGGTGGGACTGGTTCCGCGCCGGCGCGGTGACGATCGTTCCGGGAGGCTTCGGCTTGGTGCCGTCCGAAGCGCGGTTCTGGGCCCAGGGCTACCACGGCAGCGCCGGGCTCGAAGATCTGAATATCAGTCAGTACTACGGCTTCGCGCTCGCCGCGGGCGACTTCGACGGCAACGGCCACACGGACCTCGCGATCGGCGCCATCTCGGTCAACGGTCTGACGGTGCCGGGCTCGACCGGCATCGACGCCGGGGCGGTCTACACGCTCTATGGCGCTCTCCTCGGCGACGGCTTCGAGAGCGGCGACACGACGACCTGGTCGGCGACAGCTCCCGAATAGTCTGGCCTGGCCGCGCCCCTTACATCTTCGCCGGTTCGGGAATTCCCAGCAGCTCGCAGAGCGCGCCGGCCGCCTTGGCGAAGTTGCGGAAGGCGCCGCGGCGGAGCATCTGCAGCGCGGCATCCTCTTCGTGCAGTACGGGATGGTGGTGGTAGGCGGTGTTGAAGCGCTGGGCGAGCTCGAGAGCCTGGCGCGCGACGAGCGACAGCTCGAGCGACGAAGTGGCGCGTTCGACCGTCTCCTCGACCAGCGACGAGGCGTGGACGAGATCCCAGAGATCGTCGCTCCACAGGGCGTCGGGAAGCACCGCGATCGCCTCCGGCGTGATGGCGACCGCGGATCCATTCCCGGCGGCGCCGGACCCTCCGACACTCGCGGCGAGCTTGCGTTCGATATTTCGCGCCCGCACCAGCGAGTACTGCAGGTAGGGGCCGGATTCGCCTTCGAAGTTGAGCGCCTCGTCGAGATCGAAGGCGATCACCCGCGTGGTGCCCGTCTTCACCATGAAGAAGCGCACCGCGGCGACGGCGATCTCCCGCGCCAGCCGGTGCAGCTCCTCGTGGCCGAGCTCGCGGTTGCGGCTGGCGATCTCCTCGCGCGCCTTCTCCTCGAGCCGGTCGAGGAGGTCGTCGGCCTTGACGCCGATTCCCTTGCGGCCGGACATCTCCATGGCGCGCCCCTCCTCGCCGGCGGTGGCAACGTAGCCCAGGGCTTTCGCGGTCGCCGGTGAGAGGGTGACCATCTCGTAAGCGAAGTGCACCGAGCTCGCGGCGGCCGCGTGGTGCCCCAGCGCGGAGAGACCGGCGCGGACGATTTTCTGCAGGTAGCTCTGTCGCGCGTCGATGACGTTCACGACCCGCTGCGCGCGACCGAAGGCGGGATGATCCAGGGCGCCTTCGCGGGCGGTGACCCAGAGCTCCTGTTCCTTCCAGTAGCGGTAGGCGAAGTCCCTGCCCAGCAGGCCGAACTTCCACAGCTGATAGGCGATGTCCTTGCCGACGTAGGTCACCGTGCCGTCGGAGCGCACGATCACTTTGTCGGGATCCTCGAGGCCGGCGAACTCCGCCGTACCCTCGAGCGGCATGACCCAGCAGCCGGCGTTCTTACCTTCGGCTTCGAGCTGAACGGCACCGGTGGCTTTCAGGAGCTCGAAGGCGACACGGAAGAAATCGAGGCCCAGAATGTCGCTCTCATGGGTGAGCAGATCGTAGCCCACGCCGAGTCTCCCCATGGTCGCGAGGTGGCGCGCGACGATCCGGCGGGCGACCAGGCGCCCCATCTCGGCGCGCTCGCCGACTCCGGACTCCAGCCCGTGAAGAGTTTCGCGGCGCAGCTTCTGGCGCTCGGGATCCTCCGCGTACCACTTGCCGACCTTGGCGTAGACGTCCCAGCAGCGGTAGTCGAACGGCTCGCGGATGGCAGCGACCTCGGCGACCGAGAGATGCTCGAGGTCGACGAATCCGACCACGACATCGGCTACCTGCACTCCGGTATCGTCGATGTAGTTCTGCACCTCGACCGGCACGCTCTGGGCGCGCAGGGCGCGCACCAGCAGGTCGCCGAGCACGGCGTTCCTGAGGTGACCGATATGCGCCGCCTTGTTCGGATTGATATTGGTGTGCTCGACGATGACCTTGTCGGCCTCAGGAGCCTCGTCCGCAGGCGGGGTGAAAACCGGAGCGGAAAGGAGGCCGGCGGCGAAAGCCGAGCGGTCGAAAAACAGATTCAGATAGCCCGCACCCTCGATCCGGAGCTCGCGCACTCCGGCCGGCAGCTGCCAGTTGGCGGCGAGCGCTTCGGCGATCTCGCGCGGCTTTCTCTTCAGGGACTTGGCGAGGTGAAGCGGAGTCGGAAAGGCGAGGTCTCCCAAGGCGCGCCGGGGCGGAACCTCGGCCACGGGCTCGTGGTCGATTCCGAACTGGCGAGCGATTTCGGCCTGTAGCGAGACGGCGAGCTGACGTTTTATGGCCCGGAACATGGGAGTCGAGTCTACTGGTTTGCCTCCCCGCCTGCCGCTCAACCGCCGCCCAACCGACGCGCGCCGCCTTCCGCCGCCGGCCACTCGCGGTGGGCGGTGGTCGGAACGGCGGGCGTTGCGGAGCGCTCGCTCCCTGGGGGGGTCCGGGGCGACAGCGGACGGAAACGGGCAGAGTTGATATGCTCGGTGGCTCAACACGCCGCCCCAGTTGGGGGGGCGTCAAACCGAGCGACCCGGGCCCCGACTCATGGCGGAAACCAAGGTGGACAACCGCATCGTCATTACGATGAACAACACCACCCTCGAGCTGGTGGAGGGGGACATTACCGATCTCGACGTGGAGGCGATCGTCAACGCCGCCAACGAGAATCTGGTGTTGGGCGGCGGCGTGGCGGGGACGATCAAGCGGCGGGGGGGTCCTTCCGTTCAGGAGGAGTGCCGCCGGATCGGCTCGACCGGCGTCGGCACGGCGGTGATCACCGGCGCGGGCAAGATGAAGTTTCGCCATGTCATCCATGCCGTCGGGCCGAAGATGGGCGAAGGGGACGAGGATCGCAAGCTCTCTGCGGCGGTGCGCTCGTCCCTCGCTCTCGCCGACCGGCACGGCCTCAAATCGGTCGCCATCCCGGCGATCTCCACCGGCAATTTCGGATTCCCGGTCGAGCGCTGCGCGCGCATCCTGCTGACCGAAGTCCATCGCTACCTGCAGGGTGGGACGAAGCTCCAGCGCGTCATCGTCTGTCTCTTCGACGAAGCGACCTGGAAGCTGTTCGCGCGCGAGCTCCGGCGCGGCTTTCGCTGATCAGGCAGCGCGCTCGGCCATTCGCTTCAACCCCCGCAGATTCTCCTTGAACATCCGCCGCGTCGCGGCGTCGAAGCGCCCCAGACGGAAGAACAGCAGACCGGGACCGCTGAAGTCTTCCACCTGGCGGACGAAGGTTCCGTTGGGCTTGGCGTCGAGGTAGAAGGCATGGCGCACGGTGACTCCGGCGCCGCTGCCTGCCCAGAGCAGTGACCGAGGGGGCGTCACCGCCTCGACGCGGACGGCGAACCGGAGCGTCACCCAGCCGAGGTGCAGGGCGAGCTTGAGCTGCGAGCCGTCGTGCAGGGTCTTGCGGTCCTTCGTTTCGCCTTCGCGGACGGCGGGCCACCAGTGCTGCCAGCTGCGCGGATCGGCGAGGAATCGCCAGACGATCTCCGGCGCGGCGGCGATATGGATCGATTCCTCAATTCGGAGGGGGCGCACGGGGCTCACCGGCTCTTCAAGGGCTGCGCGCTCAGGCGCCGAACTTCTCCAACTTGCCCGCATGGGCGAGCAGGAGGCCCAGGAGCTCCCGCGCCGGGAAGGTGCCGAGGTGCCCGCGGGTCGCCTGATGCTCGTCGAAAGCGGTGGTCTCGTCGACGAAGGCGAGCGCCGATGCAACCAGCAGCGGGACGGGGTGGAAGCTGTGCGCAGCCATCGGGGAGGGCGTCGAATGATCCCCGGTCACCGCGAGGACGTCGGGTTCCAGAGCCAGGAGGCGCGGCAGCTCGGCGTCGACCTCTTCGATCGCCGCCGCCTTTGCCGCGACGTCGCCGTCCTCACCGGCCTGGTCGGTCTGCTTGACGTGCAGGAAAAAGAAATCGAAATCCTGCCAGTGCGCCACCACCTGATCGACGATGTCGCCGATGCGCTTGCCACACGGGATGACCGCCATGCCGCACGCCGAGGCGACGCCGCGATAGAGGGGGTAGCCGGCGAAGGCACCGCAGCGGAACTTGTAGAGGTCCGGCAGCTGCGGCAGGTGCGGCAGCTGCGAGAAGCCGCGCAGGAGGACCCGGTTGGCCGCCGGTTCGTCGGCGATGGCGTCCTCCATGAGCTCCACGGCACGGCGCACCAGCGCCGCTGTCCGGGCGCCTTCGGGCGCTGTTTCGCGGGCGGCGAGTGGCGGTACGTCGAGCTGCTGCGGATCGGTATCGTCGAGCGCCGGAGACAGGCCGTCGCCGGAGAGCAGCAGCACGAAGCGGTGCGCCTCCCCGGGAACGACGCGTACCTGGGCATCTTCGATTGTCGTCAGACCACGGTTGAGCTTGCCGCAGACGCGAACGCCTTCGGCAGTGGGAATCCTGCCGGCGCGGCGGTCGGTGAGCGCGCCGGTAGCGTCGGCGGTCGCGAAGTTGCCGCGCGCCGCGACGTCGCCCGGGCGCAATTCGAGGCCGAGTCCGAGCGCTTCCAGGATGCCGCGGCCGATGTCGAACTGGGGCTCGCGCGGATCGTAGCCGAACAGCGCTAGGTGCCCGGGCCCGCTGCCGGGAGTGATGCCGGTGGCGACCGGAACGATTCGTCCGAGCGAGGAACGAGACGCCAGGGCGTCGAAATTCGGGGTGCTCGCCTTCTGCAGCGCGGTGAGCGGCTGGGCGGACGTCGCGAGGTCGCCGACGCCGTCGAGCACCAGCAGGACGATCTTCTTCGGGTTGGGCTGCGCCAGGCGCGAGAGCAGCTCGAGGTGTCGCATGGTCGGCGGCGGGGAGCGGGGAAGGGACGCGGCGCTCAGGCGACCAGGTAGCCGATGGCGCGAATCTGCAGTCGGGAACGCGGCTCGAAGCCGTTGCCGACCAGGGAGTAGGCGCTTTTGCCCGCCATGACCGGCAGGACGATCCAGCCGTCAAAGGTGTCTCCGGCACCGTAGGGGGCGACCACCGGCTCGATCTCGGCGAGCTTCACCCAGTGCTCGTCTTCGGGATCGAACGAGCCCTGGAGCTCGAGGTAGGCGCGGTCGAGGTCGATGACCTTCTGCCCCGAGGGGTGCCAGACCGAGAAGACGAAACGGATCTCGTCGAAGGGCGCCGTGTCGATCATCTTCTGCGCCGCGACCGACATCGGAAAGGCGAACGCGCCCGCCGAGTCGGTGGCGAAGATCTCCGGCGTGGCGTCGAAACTGATCTGCGTCGAGCGCGATTCGCGCGCGTCATTCATGACTGGGCCGTCCTTGTTCTCGGATGCTCATGGTTCACCGCGTGCCAACGCCAGCGCACGATGGATGTTCTGCGACGTAATGGACTCGTCGGGGGAAAGAAGGGGACCGCCGAGGCCGAAGGCCACTGCGCCGGCCGCGCGATAGGCCGGAATCTCCTCGATGCCGAAGCCGCCACCGGCGAGCATCGGTCCGATGTCGCCCAGCGGCTGGCGCACGATCGAAAGGTAGGCCGGCCCGCCGACCGGCGGCAGGGGATAGACCTTGAGGAGGTCCGCGCCGAGCTCGTGGGCCGCCACCAGCTCCGAGGGCGAGAGACCCCCCATGCAGAGAAAGAGGCCCTGCTCCTGCGCGATGCCGGCGACGGCGGCGCTGACGTTTGGGGTGACGATGAACTCGCTCGCCGCGGCGACAGCTTCGCGAGCTCTTGCGGCGGTCGTGACCGTCCCCATGCCGATGCGGATCGGCGAACCGTCCGGGCGTTCGTCGAGCAGCTCGCGGACCAGCTCGGTGGCGCCCGGAACGGTGAAGGTGACCTCGATCATCTCGAGGCCGTGGCGCATGAAGGAGCGCGCCTGCCGGGCGGCGACGACGCGATCCGGATGGCGGACCACGGCAATGATCGGGGCCCGCTCGAGGCTGTCCGCCACCGCTGATTTGAGCCCGCGCACCAGGGTCGACACGGCCGGGACTCTATCATCGGGGTACCTTGGCCCCGGCTTGCGCGCCGCTCAGCCCGGCGGAGTCTGGACGGCGCGGCCGAGTGCGTTCCGGGTGCGCCGCAGGAGCCCCGAAAGGAGCGCCGCCTCGCGTTCGGAGAGGTTGGCGCGCGCCAGCAGCTGGCGCAGGTCGCGCGCCACCTGCCGGATGGTCGTATCGCGGGCGAAGCCGACCTCCCAAAGGAGCTCCTCCAACCGTTTGAAGAGGTGATCGGTCTGGAACACCGTCGCGCGGGGCACCGGTTCGAGAGCGATCGCACCCGGCGCGCCGCGCGCCACGTAGAGCTCGTAAGCGACGAGGAGGACCGCCTGCGCGAGATTCAGGGTGGGATTGGCGGGGGCCGCCGGGATGCTCACCAGGACGTTGGCACGCGCCAGCTCCTCACTCGTCAGACCGGACACTTCGGCGCCGAAGACCAGCGCGACGGCGGCCTCCGGGGCGTGCGCGGCGAGATGGCCTGCGAGCTCCCGCGGGGCGACGATCGCATGCGGCCAGAGGCGATCCCGCATCGAAGCGGTGGCGACGACGAAGGTGCAGTCGGCGAGCGCCGAAGCGAGAGTCGGATGGCGCCTGGCACCGAGCAGGATCGAATGGGCGTGCATCGCGAAGGCGAACGCGGTGTCGCCGAGCTCGGGCGCAGGTTCGACCAGGCGCAGGTCGGTCAGGCCCATGTTGGCCATCGCTCTCGCGACGGCGCCGATGTTGCCCTCCTGCTGCGGACGGACCAGAACGACGGCTGGCAGGGTCAAGGTTTGCGCACCGCCGACCAGTTGGAGGAGGAGACGACGGTGGTCCCGTCGCCGCCCAGGAGCCAGAGGACCGACGGCTTCGGGCGCAGCGACCCCAGCCGCAGCTGGCCGCCGTTGGCGCCGAGGACGCTCATCGCCAGGGCGAGCGGCTCGGCGTCCGCCGCCAGGGTGGTGACCGCGGCAACGCTCGAAACGCCGCTCGCCGGCCGGCCGCTGCGCAGGTCGAAGGCCGGGAGGATGCGCTCGCCGGCGACGGTGAACGCCGAGGGTCCGGGGTCGGCGACGGCGATGGCCTGGTCGAGCAGCAGGATCTGGCTCAGCGGATTGCCCGACGCCGAGAGAGTCGCGAGCGAGATGGGCCAACCGCGCCCGCCGGCAGCGAGACCTGCGCCGCTGGAGCTACTGGAGCCACTGGGTCCGGCGCCCTTGGCGCGGGTGACCGGTCCGAGCTCCACCCGGAAGTTGGAGGCGCCGGAGTCGACCAGGCTCTGGACGGCCAGGTCGACAGCCCAGCCGCGAACGAAACCGCGCAGGTCGAGCTCCGTGCCGGGCAGGAGCTCGATCTCGCGCTTCTCCACCCGCAACGTCAACCGGCTGCACTTCGCGGTGGTCGCGGCCTCTTCGAGCCGGTCGGGCGTGGGGAGCGCGCCCGACCGGGCACTCTCTGCCCACAGCCGGTAGACCGCTCCTCCGGTCGGACCGGACGCGCCGTCGCTCCAGGTACAGAAAGAGCCCGCGCGCGCCACCAGCTGGAAGAGGTCGGGCGAAAGGGTCGCTCGGCCGTCTCGGACCGTGGAGGCGAGCGCCGCGACTTCGCGCTCGGCCCGTGCAACGGCGTCCCAGGCGTTCTGAAGGGCCTTCTCGCCTTCGGCTTGCGGCAGGTCCAGCACCTCGATGACGAGCCCTGCGTCAAAGGCCGAGCCGGTGATTCGCAGCGCCACCGCGCCCGCCGCCAGGGCGGTGCTGGTCGAGAGGGGGAGGAGAAAGATGCCGAGAGGTATCGCCAGTGTGGCCAGTGCGCGCGCACGCGGGCCCGCTGAAAACGCCCGGTGGCGCGGGCCGGGCGCGACAGGCCGCGCGAGCAGACCGGACGGGAACGGCCGAGGAGGCGGTTGGAAGCGGTGAGCAGTCGTCACCAATTCATCATACGCGGGAGTTTTGCCGTGCCGCCCCTTGCGAATCGGGACGCCCTTGCAGCAGAATGCGCGCACGTTACACACCGGCAACCATCTCGCATCGGGACGAACATCCAAATGGCAACCGACCGGCTGAGAGCTTTCCTGCTTCCCCTCGCGCTGTGCACCGTCCTCGGCGGCTGCGGCAAGGTGCAGGCGCGCGTGGAGTTCAAGCAGGGCAACGCTTCTTACAAGAGCGAGAACTACCGCGACGCGATCGGGTACTACAAGAAGGGCCTGGGGCTCGACCCGGGGGCCAAGCAGGTCTGGCGCTCGGTCGGGCTGGCGGCGATGGCCATCTACCGCCCCGGCGATACGACTCCACAGAATCTCGCTTATGCCGAGGAGGCTCTGCAGGCGTTCGAGCAGTTCGGCGCCGCCTATCCGGAAGACGCCAAGATTCAGGACTACATCCTGACGATCCTGATGAGCTCGGAGCGCTACGACGACGCGCTCAAGCGGCTGCGGGCGCGTTCGGCGAAGAATCCGAACGACAAGGAGAACAACCAGGCGATCCTGACGGTGCTCATCCGCGCCGGCAAGCTCGACGAAGCCATCGCCTACGTGCGTAGCCTCGGCGCGCGGGCGGACAGCATCGCCTACTACACGGTCGGCGTCGCCGCCTGGGACAAGGCGTACCACGATCCGATGCTGACCATCGAGCAGCGCATGCCGATCGTCGACAGCGGCATCGAGTTCCTGCGCAAGTCGGTGACGATGACCCCGGATTCGTTCGACTCTCTGGTCTATCTCAACCTGATCCTGCGCGAGAAGGCCAAGCTCGAAACCGATCCGGTCAAGCAGCAGGAGCTGATCACCGAAGCGATCGTCTACCAGGACAAGGCCAAGGCGATCGTCGCCAAACGCAAGGCAACCGAAGCCGCCGCATCCTGAGGCGACGGGAGAGCCCATGTTCGAAAGCGCACTGATCGAGTCGCAGAAGAGGAAAGCGCCGAAGAATCGCGCGCTGATCATTCAGATGGCGCTGCTGATGCACGTTCTCCTCATCGGGGTCGTGCTCGCCGCGCAGTACTGGAACATCGATCCGGTGGACGAGCCGCCGATCCAGGTCTCGTTCTTCCAGGCCTCGGCACCGCCGCCGCCGCCGCCGCCGCCCCCTCCTCCGGCCGCCCCGAAGCCGGCCGCCCCCAAGCCGGTCGAAGTGGCGCCGCAGGTAGTGCCGGAGATCGTCCAGCCGGTGGCCATACCGGAAGAGGTTCCCGAGCCGAGCACCGAAGTCGCCAGTGACGCTGGCGCTGGCGAAGGTGTCGAGGGCGGTGTCGAGGGCGGAGTTGCCGGAGGGCAGGTCGGCGGCGTTCCCGAGAGCACGGGCGACGAGATCCTCCGTGTCGGTGGCGAGATCAGCAAGCCGGTGCGGCTCGGCGGCGCTCAGCCGGCCTACACGGAGCTCGCGAGAAAGGCCCGCATTCAGGGCGTGGTAATCGTCGAAGCGGTCATCGACAAAGAGGGCAAGGTGACCAACGTCCGCGTTCTGAAGGGTCTGCCGATGGGTCTGGACCAGTCGGCGGTGGACGCGGTCAAGAGCTGGCGCTTCCGGCCGGCGACATTGAATGGGCGGCCCGTGAGCGTCTACTACTCACTGACGGTCAACTTCCGACTGCAATAAAACCGAACTCAAAAAGGGAAGAGGAGAGGAGCTATGGATTTTAGCCCGATGCATCTGTGGGAGCAAATGACGTGGATCGCCAAAGGTGTGGTGATCATGCTCATCATCCTCTCCGTTTATTCTCTGTACGTCGCCATCGAGCGCTGGCTGTTCTTCAAAAAGGCGAAGTCCCAGTCGCTCGAGTTCGCCAAGCAGGCGACGGCAGCGCTCGCCAAGGACAACATCCAGCAGGCGGTCGACGTGGCGAAGAAGTTCCCCGCCAGCCATCTCGCACGAGTCACCCGGGCCGGGCTGATCGAATTCCAGCTCGACACCAGCCGCTCTTCGGGCCTGTCGGGTCAGGATCTGGTCGAAGCCGGCCGCAGGGCGATCGAGCGCGAGACGTTGATCACCTATTCCGACTTCAAGAAGGGCGTCGGCTCCCTGGCGACGATCGCCACCACCGCGCCGTTCATCGGCCTCTTCGGTACCGTCGTCGGCATCATCAACGCCTTCCGCGGCATGTCGACCGGCGCCGGTGGCATCGCCGCCGTCTCGGGCGGTATCGCCGAAGCGCTGGTAACGACCGCCCTCGGTCTGTTCGTCGCCATTCCCGCGGCGTGGATCTTCAACGTCTTCACGCAGATGCTGGAGCGCTTCAGCGTCGAGATGTCGAACTCCTCGTCGGAGCTCGTCGACTTCTTCATCAAGAAGCACGGAGGAAGCAATGCCGTTGGGGTCCGCGTTTAACATACCCGGAGCGAGCGACAGCGAAGTCAAGGCGGACATCAACGTCACACCGTTGGTCGACGTCTGCCTGGTGATGTTGATCATCTTCATGGTGGTGACGCCGCTGCTGCGGGCCGGCGCAGACGTCACCCTGCCGCAGACGAGCCTGCCCCCGAAGATGCCGGAGGGGGCGAAGCAGAAGACGATTTCGATGACCGCGCGTGCCGAAGTCGTCGTCGACTCGGTGTGGATTCCCGATCAGCAATTGGTCAGCTATTTCAAGACGCTCCACGAGCAGTCGCCCGAGAAGACGCTGGTGATCAAGGCGGACAAGTCGTTGAAGTACAAGGAAGTGCGTAAGATCATGGAGATCGTCAACGACGCCGGGTTCGGCGGCGTCGGGCTGGTGACGGACAAGCGGGAAACGACAGCGGCAGGCAGCTGAGCAGGGCTGACCGGAGGACGATCCGATGAGCATGAACCTAGGTAGCGGTGGAGGCATCAAGAGCGAGATCAACGTCACGCCGCTGGTCGACGTGGTGCTGGTGCTGCTCATTATCTTCATGGTGATCCAGCCGATGCTGCAGGTGGGCTACGAGGTCGACACGCCGCCGAAGGTCACTTCCGCGACCCCGCCGCCGATCAACAACGAGCAGGTGATCATCCGCATGGACGCCGACGGCAAGACCTTCATCAACAAGGAAGAGATTCCGCGGACCCGTTTCGCCGAGCGCCTGAAGACGGCGATGACCGGCCGCGAGAGCAAGCTCGCTTTCTTCGCCGCCGACGGCGAGCTGACGTACGACAAGGTCGTTGAATTCATGGATCTGTGCCGGAACAACGGCGCGCAGAACCTGGGCATCGTCTTCGACGATCTCCGCCCGCAGCCGTAAACCCTCTCCTTCTCTTTTCCTCGCAGACAAGTTCCTTTCCGACCCGGTCACCCGGGGCGGAAGTGGACTTGACAGTGGATTTCACGGTGATATCATCTTGCTAGCCTAGGAGGGCGAGATGAAAGAACGGCAAGCGACGACGTGGAATGGTCTGTTGATGCTCCTTCTGTTCCTGGGGCTCTTGGGCGGAAGCGTGGCGGTGGTGGCTCTGGGCGCGAGAGACGGAGATACCGTGCGGATCGTCGCCGGACTCTCGGGAGTGGTGGCGATTCTCGTTCTGCTCTGCGGCCTCTTCATGGTCGAGCCGAATCAGGGGCGCGTTCTGACCCTATTCGGCGCCTACCGCGGCAGCGAGCGCCGGGCGGGCCTCCGCTGGGCGAACCCGTTCATGACCAAGCGGGCGATCTCGCTCCGGGTGCGCAACTTCGAGACCGCTCACCTCAAGGTCAATGACGCGGACGGCAACCCGATCGAGATCGCCGCGGTCGTGGTCTGGCGGGTTGTCGACACCTTCGACGCCGTCTTCCAGGTGGACAACTACGAAAATTTCGTCCACGTGCAGTCGGAGTCGGCGCTCCGCAACCTCGCGACGCAGTACACCTACGATTCGCACGGCGAGCAGGAGAAGTCGCTGCGCGGAAACACGATCGAGGTCGCCGACCAGCTCCGCCGCGAGATCCACGATCGCCTCGTCCAAGCCGGCGTCGACGTCCTCGAGTCACGCATCAGCCACCTCGCCTACGCCCAGGAGATCGCCCAGGCGATGCTGCAGCGCCAGCAGGCGACGGCGATCATCGCCGCGCGGCAGAAGATCGTCGAGGGGGCCGTCGGCATGGTCGAGATGGCGCTCATCCGCCTAGCGCAGAACAACGTCGTCGAGCTCGACGAGGAGCGCAAGGCGGCGATGGTGTCGAATCTCCTTGTCGTCCTGTGCAGCGATCGCGCCGTCACGCCGGTGGTCAACGCCGGCACCCTTCACCACGGCTGACGGCGGCTCTCTGGCCGAGCGCAAACCGTTCCTGCTCCGGCTCGACCGCGAGCTCCACGCGGGCCTCGAACATTGGGCCGCGGACGAGCTGCGGAGTCTGAACGCGCAGATCGAGTATCTGCTGCGGCGGGCGCTGCGCGAGTCGGGCAGGGAGCGGAGGCGGAGCGAAGACCGGCCAAAAGAGGTTCAGGACATTCCCCCGGTTCCCGGGAAGGACGAGAAAGAGAAGACGCCATGAGCGACAATCGCTGCGGCAAGTGCGGGGGACTTCAGCAGGAGGGCTTCCTCCTCGACAGAGCACACAATGCCACGCAGGTCGGCCACTGGGCGGAGGGTGCGCCGGAGTTCTGGATCCTGAGGATCCTCAGAATGAAAGGCCGGCGCAAGCTCCCCATTCAGAGCTGGCGATGCACGAAGTGCGGCCTGCTCGAGTCCTACGCCAACGCCGCAAGCGGCTGACTCAGAGCGGGATCATTCGAACCCGCAGGCGGCGCCAGGGAGACAGCGCCAGGGCGAGCCCGAGCGTAGGGGACGAAGGGAAGCGCTCCGCCGCCAGCTCGCGACAGGAGAGCTCGAAAACCGTCGCTCCGGCGAACGGGAAGGGGGCCAGGCCGACGTCCATCGCCTGGCCGCCTCGGCCGCCGCCTTCGGAACTTCCGCTCCCTCCGCCCCCTCCGGTACCCGCTCGCCCGGCACCGCCCGCCGACTGCGCCTCGGGGAGAGCCAGCCGCCAGCCCGGAATCTCGGCGAAGCCGACATCGCCGGTGCAAACCGCGAGCGAGAGGGAATCGGCGAAGGCCAGCCAACGATCGTCGTCGTTGAGCGCCGCGGAGTCCTCTCCCGCAAGATCGAGAAGCTCGTCACGGCGGGCTGCAATCTCCAGCCGGAAAGAGGTCCAGGCGGGATCCTCCCGCAGGCGCTCCGAAAGGCGCAGCGCATGGGCGGCGAGGAGTGCCGAAAGGTAGGGACTTTCGCTGGCGAAGCGCTCGACGCCGCGCTGCCAGATCTCCTGCCGCAGCCCGGCCGGAAACTGCCGGAAGTCGAGCACGGCACCGGTGGCCTCGTCGAGGCGCGGTGCGGCGTCGGCCTCCCACCAGCCGTTGTCGTGCTCGGCGACGGCGCGCAGCAGCAACTCGCGGCGCGGGTGATCGACCAGCTCGTCGAGGCGGAAGAGGCGCAGCAGGTCGCCGGCGAAGCGGGCATGGTCCGCCTGGGTGACGATCCGGCTGCCGCCGGGGAGGGGCGTGACGATCATCCGTTCCTCCCTTCTTCCCTTCCTCCGCAACCGGCCTCCATGCCGACAACCCTACCGCGCGCGGGGGCGATAAGCTCCTTCACACGATGGCAAAGATCACGCGCGAAGAAGCGCTCGAGTACCACTCCCGCCTCCCCAAGGGGAAGATCGAAGTGCTGCCCTCGAAGCCGACGGCGACGCAGCGCGATCTCTCGCTCGCCTACACCCCCGGCGTCGCCGAGCCCTGCCTCGAGATCGCGCGCGATCCCCAGCTCGCCTACGAGTACACCGCCAAGGGGAACCTGGTCGCAGTGATCTCGAACGGCACCGCGGTCCTGGGGTTGGGAAACATCGGGGCGCTCGCCGGGAAGCCGGTCATGGAGGGCAAGGGCGTCCTTTTCAAGCGCTTCGCCGGCATCGACGTCTTCGACATCGAAGTGGCCACCGAGGACCCGGAGGAGTTCATCCGCGCGGTCAAGCTCCTCGAGCCCACTTTCGGCGGCATCAATCTCGAAGACATCAAAGCTCCGGAGTGCTTCGAGATCGAACGCCGGCTCAAGGCGGAGATGAACATCCCGGTCTTTCACGACGACCAGCACGGGACCGCGATCATCTCGGGTGCCGCACTGCTGAACGCGCTCGAGGTCGCCGGCAAGCGGATCGACGAGGCGAAGCTCGTGGTGTCCGGCGCCGGCGCGGCGGCCTTCGGCTGCCTGCGCCTCTATCTTCAGCTGGGAATCCGGCGCGAGAACATCGTCGTCTGCGACCGCGAGGGCGTCATCTTCCGCGGTCGCCCGGGAGAGGAGGATCCGCAGAAGATCGAATTCGCCGCCGACACTGTGGCGAGAACGATCACCGAGGCTCTGGTCGGGGCCGACGTACTCCTCGGGCTCTCGGTCGCCGGCGCGGTTTCTCCCGCGATGCTCGCCGGAATGGCTCCGAACCCGATCATTTTCGCCATGGCCAACCCGACCCCGGAGATCGGCTACGACGAGGCCCGCGCCGCCCGCCCAGATGCCATCGTCGCCACCGGCCGCAGCGACTACCCCAACCAGGTGAACAACGTGCTCGGTTTCCCGTTCCTCTTCCGCGGAGCGCTCGACACGCGGGCCTCGGACATCAACGACGCGATGAAGCTCGCAGCCACGCGCGCGCTCGCCCGTCTCGCGCACGAGGACATTCCGGACTCGGTGCTCCAGGCGTACGGCTTGAAGGCGCTCAAATTCGGCCGCGACTATCTCATCCCCAAGCCGTTCGACTACCGCGTGCTGCTGACGGTGGCGCCGGCGGTGGCGAAGGCGGCGGAAGAGAGCGGCGTCGCGCGCATTTCGGTGGGCGATCTCGACGACTATTGCCATCGGCTCGAACACCTGGTCTCGCGCCGTCTGGAGCTCATGCGGGTCGTCATCGATCGGGCGAAAGAAAATCCGAAGCGGATCGTCTTCCCGGAGGGCGAGGAGGAGAAGATCCTGCGTGCGGCCAAGATCCTCGTCGACCAGGGCGTGGCGCATCCGATCCTGCTGGCACGGCGCGAGAAGATCGCCGCCAAGCTCGCCGAGCTCGGTCTGCCCGAAGACCGGATCACCATCGTCCACAACGAGAGCGCCCCGCAGTACGAGCGCTACGCCCGGCGCTTCCACGAGCAGCGACGACGCGAGGGAGTGACGCTCGAAGACGGCTTCAAGCGCATGCGCTCGCGCAACTACTTCGGCAGCATGATGGTCGCCGAAGGGGACGCCGACGGTCTGATCTCGGGCCTCACCTACGAGTACGCCGACACCATCCGTCCGGCGCTGCAGGTGATTCACACCCGTCCCGGCGTCCACCGCGTTGCCGGGGCCTACATCCTGATCCTCAAGGACCGTCTCTTCTTCTTCGCCGACACGACGGTGAACATCGACCCGGATGCCGAGACCCTCGCGGAGATCGCCCTGCTCACGGCCGAGTTCGCCCGCCGTTTCGACGTCGTGCCGCGGGTGGCAATGCTGTCGTTCTCGAACTTCGGATCGAATCCCCACCCCTCGGCCAGAAAAGCCCGCCAGGCGGTCGACATCGTCCGCGAGAGGGCGCCCGAGCTCGAGATCGACGGCGAGATGCAGGCCGACACGGCGGTCATGGCCTCGGTGCTCCAGGAGAGCTACCCCTGGTCCCGGCTCGGCGGACCGGCCAACATCCTGATCTTCCCCGAGCTCAACTCCGCCAATACCGCCTACAAGCTGATCTGGCGGCTCGCCGGCGCCGAGGCGATCGGTCCGATCCTGCTCGGGATGGCGAGGCCGGTCCATGTCTTGCAAAGAGGCGTCGAGGTGACGGATATCGTCAACATGGCCGCGATCTGCGTCGTCGATGCGCAGGAATACGAGGCCCGGCAGAGCTGAAGGAGGTCCGGCCGGACGGCCTTTGGCACCCGGCGTTGAGGATTGCCGTAATAGAACATTAGAATCCCCCATCAACCCTCAGGAGGGCACACCATGAAGCGCATCATCGGATGGACCACGGTTCTGGCATTGCTGCTGCTGATCGCACCGATCCCGGTGCAGGCGGCAGACAGCACGAAGCCCCGCATCGCGGTGCTCGAGTTCAAGAACAAGGCGGACGGGCAGTGGTGGTACAACGGCGGCGCGGCGGCCATGCAGGACGTCTTCGTCACCGAGCTCGTCAAGAGCGGGAAGTTCCGCGTCATCGACCGCGAACAGCTCGCGGCGCTCCTGGCCGAGAAGAACCTCTCCCTCGCCGGTGACGTCGACCCGAAGACCGCCATCAAGGCCGGCAAGCTCCTCGGCGTGCAGTACTTCCTCACCGGTGCGGTGACGGAGTACGGCGCCCAGGGCACCTCGGCGAGCGCGCCCAGCGTCGGTGGCCTGCCGGGCTTCTCCGGCGGCAAGAAGACGTTCACCGCGGCGGCGAACGCGCGCATCATCGACACGACCACCGGTGAGATCCTGTGGGCGGACGAAGCGCGCGGCGAGGACTCGAAGTTCAAGCTCAACATCGGTGGCTTCGGCGGCGGCGTCGACTACGACGATCGCCAGTTCGACAAGGTGATGAAGCCGGTCGTCATGCAGCTGGTGGCGAGCATCAAGGCCGCCGACCTGTAAGAATTCTTCTCATCGCTGCAAGAAAAAAAGAGGCGCCCGCGAGGGCGCCTCTTTTTTGTTGTCAGCCCGCGGTGATCGGTGCGCGCGCTGCGATCACTGCGAGCACCGCGGGATACCTCAGCCGCCGGTGAGGTTGAACGCCACCTTGAGGTCCATCCACATCCGCACCGGAACGCCGTTCTTGGACGCCGGGGTGAAGGCGCAGGCTCGGGCATACTCCATGGCGGCCTCGTCCATGCCGAAACCGGCCGAGCCGCCGGTCGACTGGACGTCGGCGGCCCGACCCGTCTCGTCGACCAGGACGCGCACCGTGACCGTCGCCTCTTTCTTCATCCGCTGGGCGAGCGGCGGATAGCGAAGACTTGCTCGCCGGACGACCTTGGGCGGCGTCACTCCGGCCCCCATCGTGACGAGGTCGCCAGGGCGCACCGTGCCGTCTCCGGCCGGCCGCACGGGTGCCGCCGGTTTGGTCTCGACCGGCGGTGCCGGCTTGGGGTCGGCCTCCGCCGGCGTGGCCGTCGGCGGAGGGACCGCGGCGGTCGTGCTCTCTGCCGGAGCCGCAGCGGCCGGAGGAGGCACCGCCGTCGCGGTGCCCGGCGCAGGCGCCGTCACCTGCGGGATCGTCGCCGGCTTGGGAGCCGGGTTGGCTGCCGCTGCCGCACGCTGTTCCTGGGCCTTCCTGGCGTCGTCGAGCTGCTTCTGCAGCGTCTTCAACTGATCCTCGTACTGCGCTGAGGAGCTCTTGATCTTGTCGTCGACGATCTTCTGGATCTGCGCCTGGATCTCCTCCGGTGTCGGACCGGCGGGTGCGGCGGGGCTGTCGGTCGGCGCGGCCGTCAGCGGCGCGTCGGCCGCCGGGGCCGAAGGCGACGGAGACCGGCCGAACATGAAGTAGCCGCCGACGCCGAGAAGGGCCAGAACGCCGACTCCGGCGGCGATCATCATGGTGTTGTTCTTCGCCGGCTTGCCCTCCAGGCTCTGGCGTTCACGGCCGGACTGGGTCTCCTCGCGCGCGGCGCTCTCGCGTGCCGAAGCACCGCCGCTCTGCCCGAACGAAGGCGCCTGCGCCTTGGGCGGCGCCGGGGCTGCGGCGGGCACGGCGACGATCGGAATCGCGGTGGTCTTCTCGAGCTCCAGCTCCTGGGTTTCGCGTTCGATCTCTTCGCGGAAGAGGTTGTGCATGAAGAAGGCGAGGTTGAAGGTGGTCGGGTTGTACTGCCCTTCGAACATCATCTTCGCCAGCGTCTTGTGCCAGGTGACGGCGTCGCCGATACGCTGCTCGCGCGGCACGAGGCTGCGCTTGAGGAGGTTGGCGAGCTCGGGGTGGAGGTTGCCGCCGTCGGCGGCGATCACCGCCTGATCGACGAGCGCCGCCTGGCCACCGGCGGTGGAGACCGGCAGAGCGCGACCGGTGAGCAGCTCGAAGAGGATCGCACCGAGAGAGTAGACGTCGTCCGCCTTCGTCGGCGCGGCGCCGGCGAGGACCTCCGGCGCGAGGTATCGCCCGGCGGACTGTTTGATCAGCGGATGGTTCGCCGCTTCGCGCAGGCCGCTCGAGGCTTCGAAGCCGATCAGTCGGAGCTCGCCCTCGTTGGAGACGATGACCAGGTGGGGGGTCAGGAAGCCGTGCTGAACGCGCTCCTCGCCGATGCGCGTCTCATAGGCGACGGCGAGTCCCAGGGCGATGCGCTCGGTCATCAGAAGAGCGTGATCGAGCGGAATCGGAGAGTGCTTCTTCGCCGCCTGTTCGAGCAGCTGCGCGAGAGTCTTCCCGGAGATGTAGTCGTAGGCGATGTAGGGGACGCCGCGAACCTGCCCGAGGTCGAGCCCGAGGCCGAGGTTGGGGCTCTTCAGCGCCTGCTGCAAAGGGGCGCGCGACTGGATTCGCTGAACGAGTCGCTCACCGTCCAGACCCTGTCCGTTGAAGACGCGCAGGAGAATGACTCTCTCGACTCCCTGCTTGCCGAGCTTGCCGGCGCGAAACGTCTCGCCCAGCGCGTCCTCGGAGAGCTTCTTGAGGAGAAGGTAGTTGCCGAACTGGTCGCGTGTGTTCATTCCGCCCCCTAGGCCCGGCGCCACGACGCTCGCGCGAGCACCGTGTCGGTGATGGCCCCGTAATCGATCCGCTTCTGTGGTCTATTCCACAGCGGATCGCGGGAACTGTCAATGACGCAGTTGCACTCCCCGCGCTCGGCCGCGCCGGCCTGGGGGCGCCTGCTCATCGCGCGGAGGAACGCTCCCGAAAGGGCCGCCTCTGCCAGCGCTCGACGTTGCGGTTGTGCTCCGACAGTGTGTCGGCGAAGACATGGCTGCCGTCGTTTCTGGCGACGAAGTAGAGGAAGCTCACGTCGGCCGGGCGGGCCGCCGCCTGCAGGCTGGCGAGTCCCGGCGAGCAGATCGGGCCGGGCGGCAGGCCCGCGACGCGATAGGTATTCCACGGCGACTCCATGCGCAGGTCGCTCTTCGTCAGGTTGCCGTTCCAGCGCCCGAGCAGTTTCAGGCCGTGAATAATCGTCGGATCGGCGTAGAGACCGATTCCCTGCCGCAGCCGGTTGGCATAGACGGCGGCGATGAGCGGGCGTTCGCCATCGAGCTTCGCCTCCTTTTCGACCAGGCTGGCTAGGATCAGCAGCTCGCGCAGCGGCCGCAGGTCGTCGGCGGCGCGCAGCGGTCGCACCCGGGAATCGTACTGGCGACGGAAGGCCGCGACGAGGGTGTCGGCGATCTCGCGCTCGCCCGTCCCGGTCGCAAAGCGGTAGGTGTCGGGAAACAGGTAGCCCTCGAGATTCGTCCCGCCGGGATCGAGGTCGGCGATGCGCGCCGGCGAGGCGAATTCGGCGCGCAGGCGGTCGAGGTCGCCGAGCCCGGCGCCGGCGAGGGCGAGCGCGGTCTCGTCGACCGTCAGTCCCTCGACGAGAGTCACGGGAGTCGTCCGCACCTCCCCGCGGCGGAGCTTGTCGAGCACTTCGATCGTCGAGAGCTCCGGCCCGAGCACGTACTCCCCCGCCTGGAGGGCGGGCGAGCCCATGCCCCATCGCAGATAGATGCGGGCGAGGAGCGCCGAACGGATGTACCTGGCATCCTCGAGACCGCGAAGTATCTGCAGCGCACTCATGCCCGGCTTGACCACGAAGAGGACGTCGTCCGCAGGCGCTCCTGGAGCCATCGGTCCCGGGCGATGAATCTCGGTCCAGCCCCAGTACGCTGTACCCCCTACGGCCAGCAGCACGACGAAGCTCAGGGAAAAGCAGCCCCGCAGGCAGCCGCGCCGCCGCGGCTTCGGGTCCGGACCGGCCTTTTTCGTGTTCTCAGACTTCGTCATCGCGGTCGCTCCCGCCGGCGGTCGAGCGCTTCCTGCAGAAGAAGTTGAGCGGCGAGGGCGTCCCGCCCTGCAGCTCCCCCTCGTCGAGGAGAGCGTCGTGCGGCGCTCAGGCCCGAGTCCCGTTGCCGGGAATCGGCCTCGTGGCTCGTCAGAGTCTCGTCGACGAGCTCGACCGGCAGGTCGCAGGCCGTCCTCAGGCGGGCTGCGAAACGTCGCGCCCGCAGCGCCGGAGCGCCCGCGGACCCGTCGGCACGCAGCGGTTCGCCCACCACGATCCAGGCGATCCCCTCCTGCTTGGCGATCGCGGCTATGGCAGCCAGAGCGGTCTTGTCGTCGACCCGATCGAGGGTCTCTTTCGGCAGCGCATAGCTGCCCTCCGGATCGGAGATGGCCACCCCGATTCTTCGTTCGCCGAAGTCGATTCCAAGGGCTCTCATGGCTCGGGACTGCGGTAGCGCCTGTGCTAGCATTTGCGCGCTGTCCGGCGTCTCTGCGGAGATCTTGAAGGACGCCGTACGCAATTCGCAAGTCCCGGAGGACATGGAAGATGCACGAAGTATTCATCGTCGCCGGCGCGCGAACTGCGATCGGCGCTTTTCAGGGTGTTTTTCGGGACCAGACGGCCCCCAAGCTGGGCTCCCGCGCCCTCGCCGGGGCCATCGAGCGCTCTGGAATCGCCCCCGCCGACCTGCAGCAGGTCTACATGGGCTGCGTGCTGCCCGCCGGTGTCGGGCAGGCACCGGCCCGCCAAGCCACCCTCGGCGCCGGCTGTCCCCCCTCGACCGGCGCGATCACTTTCAACAAGGTCTGCGGCTCGGCGATGCAGGCGACGATGTCGGCGGCGAACGATCTGCGCTGCGGCGACTTCTCGCTCGTTGCCGCCGGCGGCATGGAGAGTATGAGCCAGGCTCCCTACCTCGCGGTCGGTGTGCGCGACGGCCTGCGGCTGGGCGGCGGCAAGCTCGTCGACTCGCTGGTGCACGACGGCCTGTGGGATCCGTACGGCGACAAGCACATGGGGAGTTGCGCCGAGAGCTGCGCCCGCGAATACGGCATCTCGCGCGAAGCCCAGGACGCTTTTTCTCGCGAAAGTTACGCCCGTGCCCGCGCAGCGCAGGAGAGCGGTCTATTCGCCGCCGAGATCGTTCCCTACGAGATTGTGTCGCGCAAGGGAACGACGGTCGTCGACAAGGATGAGGAGCCGGGGAAGTCGGACCTCGAGAAGATGGCCGGTCTCCGGCCGGCGTTCGAGAAGGACGGAACGGTGACCGCCGCCAACGCCAGCAAGATCAACGACGGCGCTGCTGCGCTGATTCTTGCCACCGGGGAAGAGGTGAAACGCCGCGGACTCCGGCCCATTGCGCGTCTGGTTTCCCAGGCCTCGCACGCGCAGCAGCCCGAGTGGTATTCGACCGCTCCCGTGCAAGCCATACGGAAGGCCCTCGACCGCGCGGGTCTGGGCGTGGCCGACATCGACCTTTTCGAGATCAACGAGGCGTTCGCCGTCGTCGCGCTCGCCTGCATGAAGGATCTCGGGATCGCGCACGAGAAACTGAACGTGCGCGGCGGAGCGGTGGCGCTGGGGCACCCGATCGGCGCCTCGGGAGCGAGGATCATCGTCACCCTGCTCGCGGCGCTCGAGGAGCGCGGGCTCTCGCGGGGCTGCGCCGGCATCTGTATCGGCGGCGGCGAGGCGACCGCCGTGGTGGTCGAACGGCTCGCCTGATGGCCGGACTCCGCGGCCGGAACTCCCTCGCCGTTCCCACCGCGCTCGCGATCCTGCTCGCACTCGTCCCCGTCGGCGCGGGCGCCCAGGAGGGTGTTCCGCCGCCGACCTCTTCGGTGCAGGATCCAGCCAAGGCGGCGGAGGCAGCGAAGGAAGAGGGGGCGCCGCCGGGAACGCCGGGAGCGCCGGCCGCGCTTCCGCCGGCCCCGGGTGCGGCAGCCGCGGCACCCGCTGCGCCAGCTCCCGACCGCATCACCTTCGAGCTCAAGGTGCCGCAGGAGCGCGGCGGCGGCACGATCTCCGGCTCTGCCGCCGAGCTCGAGAGCTTCGGCGAGAGCGAGGTCACCGCCAGCGGCGCGGTCGAGATCCGCTTTCGCGACGTCATCGTCCACGCCGAACGTCTTTCCCTCGACCGCGACAAGATGACCGTCCAGGCCGAAGGCGACGTGGTCTTCGATCAGGGGCCGCAGCGGATCGCCGGCGATCGTCTCGACTTCGATCTCGAACAGCGCACCGGCACCTTCTGGCAGGCGACCGCGTTCGTTCACCCGGACTACTACTTCTCGGGCGACATCATCGCCAAGACGGGTCCGAACGACTTCGCGGTGGACAACGGCGTCTTCACCTCCTGCACCGGCGACGAGACGCCCGACTGGAGCTTCGCGATGTCCTCGGCGGACGTCGAGATCGAAGGCTATGCGCGGGTGAGGAACGCCCGGCTGAAGGTCAAGAAGCTGCCGGTCTTCTATTGGCCCTACATGCTCTGGCCGGCGAAGACCGAGCGCACCTCGGGCCTTCTGGTGCCGAACGTCGGCTATTCGCAGCGGCGCGGCGCGTACCTCGGGCTGGCCTGGTACCAGGTACTCGGTCCGAGCTACGACAACACGGTTTACGCCGACGGCTACGCCGAGGGCTTCTACGGCTTCGGCGACGAGTTCCGCTACCGGCCGACCGACACCACGCGCGGCAACGCCCGCTTCTACTACTTTCACAACGAAGAGCTCGAAGAGGACGCCTGGCGGTTCGATTGGGCCCACATCGCCGATGCGCTGCCATTCGGCATGCGCGGCGTGGTCGACATCGAGCACTACAGCGACTTCGAAGTCTTCCGCGATTTCGAACGCAGCGAGAGTCAGAACACGCGGCGCTACGTTTACTCGAACGCCTTCGTTTCCGGAAACTGGGGCGCCCATTCGCTCAACATCCTCGCCGACCGGCGCGAGACCTTTCTCGGCGACGGCGAAGAGACGGTCAACCAGAGCCAGCTGCCCGAGATCGCCTACCGGCTGCGGGAGCGCAAGCTCGGCGCAAGCCCGTTCTATCTCTCTCTCGGGGCGACGGCCAACTACCTCACGGCCGAGCGCGAGGGCTCCTACGACACCGGCTACGGCCGCTTCGACCTGCAACCGGAGGTGAAGCTGCCGCTGCGGCCGGCGCCTTGGCTCTCCGTCGCGGTCGCGGGCGGCGGCCGTGCCACCTGGTGGGGAGACAGCTTCTCGACCCGCGAGGTCAATCCCGAGACCGGCCTCGGCGAGCAGCGCTGCGGAGACCAGACAGTCGCCGACAACCAGGCGTACTGCGGCGATACGCTCACCCGGGTCTATCCGACGGCGAGCGTCGAGATGGTCGGGCCGTCTTTCTCGCGCATCTTCGAGACCGGCGGCAAGACCTTCTCCAAGCTCAAGCACGTCATCGAACCGCGCTGGACGTACGGCTTCCTCGGCACCTTCGACGAGCAGGAGCGGGTGGCTCAGTTCGACGAGATCGACCTCCTGACTCCGAGCCACATCGCCGAGGTCGCGCTGATCAACCGGATACTCGCCCGGCCGGCGGACGCCGCGCAGGGCGGGGCGTTCGAGATCCTTTCGTTCGAGCTCGCGCAGGCCTATTCGTTCGACGACGAGCAGCCGTTGCAGCGCTCTCGCGACGGCCTGACCACCGACGCGGCGAGCGCCCTCTTCGCCAAGCTGCGATTCAATCCCAGCCGCGCTTTCAGTCTCCAGGCGCAGGCGGCCTACAACACGCTCTTCACCGGGCTCGAGTCGACCTCGCTTTCCGGCACGGCCAAGCTCTCCCGCGGCAACGTCGGGCTGACCTGGTTCACTCGCTATGCCGCCGAGAGCTTCGACGACCCGGGAATTTCGGACACGCTTTCGGATCAGATCCGGTTCAGCTTCGGGGTCGACATTCTGCCGAAGCGGCTGCGCCTCGACGGACAGGTCAACTACGACGTCGAGAACGGCGACATCCAGCAGCAGCGCTATTTTCTGAACTACCTGTCGCAGTGCTGGAGCGTGACTCTCGAAGGGCGCGAGTACACCCGCAGTCTCGTGGTCGACCGCGACTATCGCCTCTCGCTCACGCTCAAGAACGTCGGCTCGTTCCTGGATATCTCCGGCGGCGCGTCGAGCGGCGACTGAGGGCGCCGGCGGGCGATGCGGACTCTCGTCTTCGGCGGCACCGGAATCGTCGGCCGCGCCGTGGTGCGCGAAGGCCGGAGCCGCGGCTGGCCGGTGCTCGGCCTCTCCCACGGACAGGGAGAGATCATCGACCGGCCGCGCATCGACGCCGCCTGCGCCGCCTTCCGTCCGGCCCTGATCGTCAACTGCGCTGCGTTCACCCAGGTCGACCGCTGCGAAACC
>JAYTAM010000394.1:0-5631 GCA_043737505.1 Thermoanaerobaculia bacterium | reverse complement strand
GAATTCGGCCACCACCTCGAGGCCGCGCTGGCGCACTTTCAGATCCGTGACCGCTTGGGGGATGGTTCGCGGGGCCGGCAGTGGATCGCCCTTCTTGCCGCAGGCGGCGAGCGCCAGGGAGAGCAATGCGATCGTCGCGAGGGTGGCGAGGGTGGCGAGGTCGGCGAGAGGCTGGGTGCCGCGCGCGGACGCCGCGGAGCGAACCGATGGGCTAGAGCACATAGCGGCTGAGATCCTGGTTCTGAACGATGTCGTCGAGGATTCGGCGAACGAAGGCGGCGTCGATGTCGAGCTCCATCCCGGCCATGTCCGGAGCTTCGAAGGAGACTTCCTCGAGCAGGCGCTCGATCACCGTCGCGAGACGCCGCGCGCCGATGTTCTCGGTCGAGCGGTTGACTTCGACGGCGATGCGCGCGAGCTCGACGATGGCATCGGGGCGGAAGCGGATGGTGAGGCCTTCAGCACCGAGCAGCGCCGTGTACTGCTTGGTGAGCGCGGTCTCGGGCTCGGTCAGGATGCGGACGAAGTCCGCCTCGGTGAGCGCCTCGAGCTCGACGCGGATCGGAAACCGACCCTGGAGCTCCGGGATCAGATCGGAAGGCTTGGCGACGTGGAACGCACCGGCGGCGATGAAGAGGATGTGGTCGGTCTTCACCGGACCGTACTTGGTCGCCACGGTGGTGCCCTCGACGACCGGCAGGAGATCGCGCTGGACGCCTTCGCGCGAGATGTCGGGGCCATGACTCGAGCCCTCGCGGCCGGCGATCTTGTCGATCTCGTCGAGGAAGACGATTCCGGTCTGCTCGACCCGCGTCCGGGCGTCGCGCGCCAGCTGCTGGCGGTCGATCAGCTTTTCGGCCTCTTCGGCGAGCAGGGTCTCCCGCGCTTCGGCGACCGTCGCCTTTTGGCGCCGCCGGCGCGAGAAGAGGCCGGGCATCATCTCCTTGAGGTTGAGGCCGATCTCTTCGACCCCCTGGGGGGTAAACATCTCGAGCGACGGCGTCGTCCCGTCCTCGACCTCGATCTCGACGATTCGCGCGTCGAGCCCGCCGGAGCGCAACTTCTCGCGTAGCTTCTCGCGCGTCGAGTGAGCGTCCTCCTGCGGCGCGGCCGTTGGCGCTCGGGCCTCGCCGGCACCCGGTGTCGGAGGCGTCGGAGGCATCGGAAGCATCGTGGACATCGCCGGATGGCCCGGTGCGCCGGCCGGCAGGAGCAGGTCGAGGAGGCGCTCTTCGGCGCGTTCGGCGGCTGTCGCCGCCACCGCGCCGCGGCGCTCTTCGCGGACGATGGCGACGGCGATCTCCGTCAGATCGCGAATGATCGATTCGCAGTCGCGGCCGACATAGCCCACCTCGGTGAACTTCGAGGCCTCGACCTTGAGGAACGGCGCCTTGGCGAGCCGGGCGAGCCGGCGCGCGATCTCGGTTTTGCCGACGCCGGTCGGGCCGATCATCAGGATGTTCTTCGGCACGATGTCTTCGGCAACTTCGTGCGGCAGCTGCTGGCGCCGCCAGCGGTTGCGCAGAGCGATCGCCACCGAGCGCTTGGCGGCGCGCTGCCCGACGACGTACTTGTCGAGCTCGGCGACGATCTGGCGCGGGGTGAGATTGTCGAGCGCGAGCTCGGGACGCTGGGCGTCCGAAGGCGGCCGCGAGGTCACAGCTCTTCCAGAGTCAAACGGTCGTTGGTGTAGATGCAGAGCTCGGCGGCGATGCGCATCGCTTCGCGGGCGACTTCGTTCGCCGACATCGTCGTGTGGCGGAGAAGGGCGCGCGCAGCAGCGAGGGCGAAATTTCCACCGGAGCCGATCCCGAGCAGGCCGTCGTCATCGGGCTGCAGCAGGTCGCCCGTGCCCGACACGAGGAAGCTCTTCTCGGCGTCGGCGACGATCATCACCGCTTCGAGCTGGCGCAACACGCGATCCGTCCGCCAGTCCTTGGCGAGCTCGACCACGGCGCGCTCGAGATTCTGGTTGAACTCCTCGAGCTTGCCTTCGAAGCGGGTGAAGAGCGCCAGACCGTCGGCGGCGCCGCCGGCGAAGCCGACCAGCACCCGGCCCTTGCCGGCGCGCTTGACCTTGGCGGCGCCCGACTTCATGACTGCGTTGCCGAGCGTCACCTGCCCGTCGGAGGCCATCGCGACGTTGCCGTCGCGTCGCACCAGGAGAACCGTCGTTGCGCGCATTCGGGCCATCGGACGGCCATTGTATCAACCGGGGAGGGCGTCGCCCGCCTGTGGTGAGCTCGATTCCGATGTCGATTCGGACGCCGGAATCTCGGAGAAGTAGACCCGGAACTGCGTGCCGGAGCGGGGATGCGATTCGACGGCGATGCCAGCGCGATGGGCGCGGAGGATGCCCAGCACCGACGGCAGGCCGAGGCCGCGGCCCCTCTCCTTGGTGGTGAAGAACGGCTCCCAGAGTCGCTCGAGGGTCTCGCGCTCCATGCCGGCGCCGTTGTCGATCACCTCGAGCAGCAACGCCGGACCGGCCTGCATGCCGTCGCCGAGCAGGAGCGTGCCGAGGTCCGCCGGGCGCAGCACGACGCGGCGGGTACGGACCAGCACCCGTCCGGGTTCCTCTGCGCCCGCGGCGTCGGCGGTGGCCGCCGACATCGCCGAAACCGCGTCATGGGCGTTCGACAGCAGATTCAGAATCACCTGCCGCAGTTGACTCGAATCGCCGCTGACAGCAGGCAGCCGCGGTGCCAGATCCAGCCGTGTGTGGGTGGAGATCGTCGCCAGCGCCCGCAGGAGATGGACCACGTCCTCCACCAGCGCGTTGAGGTCGATCGACCGCGGCTGGATCTCGCCTCGGCCGGCGTAGACCAGGAGCTGGCGGGCGAGCTCCGTGGCGCGGTCGGCCGCGGTGCTGATGGCCAGGGCGCGGTCGAGGAGCGGCGAGCCGGGAGGCAGGCGGTCGATCAACAGCTCGACGTTGCCGACGATCGGTGTCAGCAGATTCGAGAAGTCGTGGGCGATGCCGCCGGCGAGCAGGCCGAGGCTCTCGAGACGCTCGGTGCGCCGCAGGAGCTCCTCGCTGCGCTTGCTCTCGGTGACGTCCTGCGTCATGCCGAGGATCTGCTGGATGCGGCCCCGTTCGTCGCGCAGGAACGGCGTGTTGTGCGAGCGGAACCAGCGCCACTCGCCGTTCCTGTGGCGCAGGCGGAAGTCGACCGTCAGCGAGCTGCCGTCGACGAAGCCCTGCCAGCGCGTATCGCGATCGAGCGCCGCGGCCATGTCGTCCGGGTGGCAGAGGCGCTCGAACGGATACGGCCCCAGGGCGGCGGATTCGGCTGGCGAGTAGCCGAGGGCGGCCGGCACCGAGCGGTTGATGTAGATGTCGCGCCCGAGATCGTAGTCGTAGATGAAAAGGAAATAGGGGGCGACCTCGGCGATCCGGGCCAGCCGCCGGCTCATCTCCAAGGCGTCGCTCCTCACCTGCTCGCGATCGGTGACGTCGGAGAGGAAGACCAGCACCGCCGGTCGGCCGCTCCACTCGACCGGCATCGAATGCGCTTCGAGCACCAGGATGCCGCCGCCGGGCCGGAGGATTCGCGCCACCGTGCTGCGCTCGGCCGTGTCGCCAGCGAGCCTTCGAGAGTAGAGGTCGAGCAGGAACGGCTGGTCCTCGGGGTGAACGAGCTCCAGGAACGGACGGCCGATCAGCCGGGCGGGCAGCATCTCGGTGATGCGGGCGGCCGCCGGATTGGCGACCTTGAGGACTCCATCCTGGAGGATGACGATCGCTTCGCGGCTGTTGTCGAAGGCGACTCTGTAGTGAGCGCCGTTCGAAGCCTCGGCTTCGGCGTCTGGCAACGGCTGCCCGCTCGTCCGAGGCGGCCTGGGATCGTCCATTTCGGCTGGCTCTCCTGTCGGCTGCTGCAGAAGCTCCTTCTACACTACTCGCAATTCGAACGGTGGGGGGAAGGGGTGAGTCAGAGCCGGCCCGGCCCCCTGGCGATGCCGACGAGCGCTGCCACAAGGCGTGCGAGCGCCGCCGGCGCAGCGGCGAGGAAGAGGGTCGGCTCGGTGAGCTCGAGCTCGAGCAGCAGCGGTACGCCTGCCGTATCGCGGGTCAGGTCGACGCGGGCATAGAGCGCGTCTCTCCGGCCGCACCCGCCGCTGGCGCCAATTGCCGCGAAGGCCGCTTCGAGCACGCGGTCGGCGGCGGCGAGCTCATCCGCCGCAGCGTCGACGGGAGCTCCTTCCGGAAGGTCTGTCCAGCGGCCGCCGAGGGTCAAGGCGTTCTTGCGCACGGCGTGCGAGAAGCGCCCCTCGAGATAGACGAGACAGCGCTCGCCATGAGTTTCGACCGACGGCAGAAACGGTTGCACCAGCATGTCGCGCTCGGGCAGGTGCCGGGCGAGATGCGCCTCCCCGCGCTCCTTCTCGCTGCCGCGCACGAAGATCGTCTCCCAGGAGTCGGCCGAAACCGCCGGCTTGACCACGGTGTCGTCCCAGCCGCGCTCGGCGAGCAGGGCGGCGAAGGTGCCGGGTTCGTAGTGCGAGGACTGCGCGACGACCGCCGTCGGCACGACCGGCACGCCGCGGGCCGCGAGCTCCACCAGGTAGGCCTTGTGGAGGTTCCAGCGCACCATGGGCAGCGGATTGAGCAGCCGGGTAGCGGCCGCGGCGCGCTCCGCCCAGGCGAGAAACTCCCCGAGGCGATGAAAGTAGTCCCAGGGCGAGCGCAGGAGAGCGATCCGCGTCGACGACCAGTCGAACTGCGGATCGTCCCACCGCACGATCCCGACATCGAGCCCGGCCGCGGTGAGGGCCGCGGCGAGCGGCTGGTCGTCGGGGAAGAGCTCGGGGAGCTCGCGATAGGTCACCAGAGCGATGTCCATCAGGGCTCTCCGCCGACTCTCGGCAGGGGTGGCTCGGGAGCTGCGACGGAGCGGGCGCGCGGGTGGGCGTCGCGGTAGACGCTTTGCAGGCGTTCGATGTCGACGTGCGTGTAGCGCTGCGTGGTCGAGAGCGAGCTGTGGCCGAGGAGCTCTTGAATGGCCCTGAGGTCCGCTCCGCACTCGAGCAGGTGGGTCGCGAAGGTGTGCCGCAGAGTGTGCGGGTGCACCCCGCTGGCGGTCGCCGTGGCGTCGACGTAGCGGTCGAGGATGCGGCGCACGGAGCGGTCGGTCAGGCGTTCGCCGCGCAGGTTGACGAACAGCGGTTCCTCGCTCATGGACATGCGGGCCAGCGCCGAGAGCTCCGCCGTCCTCAGGTGATGGCGCTCGCGAAGCGTCGTCCAGCCTGTCCGCCAGGCGCGCAACGCCGCCTGGGCCGGGCGCCCGAACGGAACCATGCGCTCCTTTCCCCCTTTGCCGAGCGTGCGCAGAACGCGCTCCTTGAGCTCGAGATCGCGCCAGTCGAGCCCGACCAGCTCGGCGACCCGCAGGCCGGTGGCGTAGAGCAGCTCGAGAATCGCGCGATCGCGCTGCGCCATCGGTTCGTCCCCGGCCGGAGCGGCGAGGAGCGCCTCGATCTCTCCCGGGCGCAGGTGCCGTGGCAAAAGCTGCGGCGCCTTCGGAGTGCGCACGCGCTGCGCCGGATTGGCGGCGGCCTCGCCCACCCGGCAGGCCCAGCGGAAGAACGTCCTCAAGGCCGACAGCGCCCGGCCCTGGCTGCGCCGGC
>JAYTAM010000393.1:0-5650 GCA_043737505.1 Thermoanaerobaculia bacterium | reverse complement strand
GGAAGGAGAGCGTTCCGGACGGCGAAGCGATGCAGGTCCAGCTTGCGCCGGTCGGGAAGATGCTCGTCAGGTCGTCGTTGACTGTCGCACCGACGACGTTGCTGGGACCGTTGTTCGAGACCGTGATCGTGTAGGTGATCTCCGATCCCGGGACAGCGACGTCATCTCCGTCCGTCTTGTCGATGGCGAGGTCTGTCTGCGGCGAGAGAGTATCGATGTCCCGGCAACCGTTGTTGCCGACGATCGCCGGCGCGGAGCTGTTGTCGGTGCAGACCCCCGCCGGATGCAGGCCGTTCGAGTCCGGGCCCGGTTCCTGAATCGCCGTCGGCACGGTGACGAAGGCCTCGTTGACCAGCTGCCCCGTGGCACCCGGATCGATCGTCGCGTTCACCGTGTAGACCACCTGCCCGCCCGCCGCGATCTCCACCCCGGTATCGAGCAGGGTGCCGACTCCGGCCCCGGTGCAGCGCGAGCCGGAAGCGCGGCGGAAGAGCGCGATGGCGTCGTCTCCGAATCCTGCGACGTAAGTCTCGCGGCTGTTGGGCGAGACCGCGAGACCGAAGGCCTGGTCGATGCCGTCGACTCCGTCCTCGCCGTCGAAAACGGCTTCCACGTAGACCAGCGTGCCGCCGGTGGCTTCGCGCGCGAACACCGCGACGGCGTCGTCGTCTTCGGCGCCGACGTAGACCTGCTTGCCGTCGGGACTGACGGTGACGGCGCGGGCGCCGTTCAGCCCATCGACGCCGGCAGCCCCGTCGGTGAAGCTCTGCACCAGGGTGAGCTTGCCGAAATCGTCGCTCGCGGATTCGACGTTGCGTTCGAAGACCGAGAGCGCGTCGGCGGTGTGCCCGGTGACGTAGACGTTGCGGCTCCCGTCGGTATCGGTGGGATCGTTGCTGACCGCGATCTTCATCGCGCGATCGAGGCCGGGGAGGCCCTGAACGACCTGGATCTGGGTCAATCTGCCGAAATTGGCGAAGTCACCGCTATCGACATTGCGCGCAAAGACTGCGACCGCGTCGTCCACCGAACCGGTGACATAGACATGTCTGTCGTCGGAGGAGAGGGCCACGCCAAGAGCTCCCTGGAGACCGACGACGCCGCCGACGCCGGCGATCTTCGCTTCGACGAACTGAAGCCTGCCCTGATCCCCTGCGTCGCGGGCGAAGACCGCGATCGAACCGGGGGTGCGACCCGCCACGTAGACATGGCTGCCGTCCGAAGTGATCGCGATGTCGCTCGCCCCGAAGAGGCCGGCGACACCGAGCTGATTCTCCCGGTGGAGCTCGAGGAACGAGACCTCGCCGGAAACCACGTTGCGAGTGAACACTGCGAGCGCGTTCTCGCCCTCGGTCAGCGATTGGCTGACGACGTAGACATTGTCGTCGTACGACACCAGCGCCGAAGCGCCGTCGAGGCCGTCCACTCCACCGCTGGCGTCCTGCAAGCGGTTGACGAAGCTGAGCTCGCCGGTGGCGACGTCGCGAGCGAAGGCAACGATCGAGCCGCGTTCGTCGCCGTTTCCGAAGCTGACGGCATAGAGATGCGGGCCCGCGACAGCGACGTCGGTAACCGCCTTGAGACCGCTCACGCCGCCGATTCCATTGCGTACCGGCGCCGGCGGGTTGCTCCCCGGCTGGCCGCCGGTGAAGGCGAACGAGGGCGGCGCCCCGGCGCGGCTGAATACAGCCAGAGCGCCGTCGTCCCGCGCGGCCGCGTAGAGGTTCTGCCCCGACGGGTCGACCGCGAGGGCCGTAGCACCGTCCAGCGCGTGGATCGTGCAGCTCGTCGGCTGCACACAGACCGAAACCGTTTCGTCACGGTGCACGTCGATGAACTTGAGGCTGCCGGTCGCCGGATTTCGCTGGAAGATGACGACCGCATCGCTCTCTTCGCTCGCCACGTAGAGGTGCTGCCCGTCTGGACTGATCACGGACTGCCTGGCCCCGGCGAGGCCCGTCGCCCCACCGCCCAGCCCGGACGGCTCACCCTCGTGGCGCTCGGACAGGTAGGTCAGCCTGCCGAAGTTCGCCAGATCGGTCGACGTGGTGTTGCGGCTGAAAACCGACACGGCATCGTCGATTCCGCCAGAGGCGACGTAGGCGAAGGCCCCATCGGGCGAGAGCTCGACGCCCGCGGCGCCGTCCATGTGAGTGATGCCACCGATCCCGTCTTTGACCATCTGCAGGAAAGTGAGCTTGCCGAAGTTGCCCGAGAGCACAGTCGTGTCACGGGTGAAGACCGCGACCGCGTCGTCGTCGACACCGGCGACGTAGACGTGGTGTCCGTCCGGGCTCACGCGCACGCTGCTTGCCCCATCGAGACCGTCGACGCCGCCGACGCCGTCCCGCTTCACCTCGAGCCAGGCTATCTGTCCGGAGAGCAATGCATCTCGGGAGAAGACGGCGACCGAATCCTCGGTCGGGCTCACCACGTAGAGGTGCCTGCCGTCGGGCGATAGTGCCAGGTCCACGGCGCCGTCGAGGCCGTCGACGCTGCCGCCCTCTTCCACCGATTCGATGAAAGTCGGCTGGCCGGTGGTGAGACTGCGGGTGAAGACCGCGACCTTGGACTCGGACTCACCGGCGACGTAGATGTTCAGGCCGTCCGGACTGATGACGAGGCCGTTGGCGCCGGCGAGCCCGTCGACAACGAGGAATCCCTGAGTTGCGCCGTCGGTCAGTCTGCCGAGGTAGGCGAGCGCGCCGTCTGCAGCGGCCCGGCTGAACGTGAGCAGCGTGTTCTCAGCCGACCCGGTTGCGTAGACGAAGGTGCCGCCGGCTCCCGGGCCGACCCCATCGGGATCGGGCGAGATCGCTACGTCACGCGTTCCCGTGAGCGGCAGAACCGCGCTCGCCGGCAGCGGCGGACTCTCTACCGGGCGCTGCTCCCCGAGGAAGCTCAGAGTACCGAGAGCGGGAGCTTCGGAGTTGCAGGTCCAGGAGACGTCGCGCAGCGCGGCCGGGAAGTTGTCGCTCACCGAAAGCGCCTGAGCGTCGTCGGGACCGGTGTTGAAGACGGTGATGCTGTAGGTGATCGACTCGCCGGGGACGGCGACCGTCGTACCGTCGGTTTTGATGATCGCGATGTCGGTCTCGGCCTCGAGCACCGCTTGAACGCTGGCGGTGTTGTTGCCGATGCTCGGATCGAATACGCCGCTCGGTACGAACACCTTGGCGACGTTCGAGAGCACGCCCGAGGAAGGCGATGCGACGACCGAGCCGCTGACGATGAAAGTAGCCTGACCGGCGCCGGCGCAGGTCGCGGGGTCGCCGCCGTTCAGATTCACCAGGGCGTTCAGGTTCCCCGAGCCGTTCGCCGGGCAGCTGCCGTTCGAGGCGGTACAGGTCCAGCTCGCGCCGCTGTAGTCGGCCGAGAAGATGTCCTGGACGATGGCGCCGGTGACGTTGCTCGGACCGCAGTTGCGCACCACGATCTGGAAATCGAGCGGCGCGCCCGCCGCGATCGACTCGAGCGGCGTCAGCACGGTCTTCGAAATCGAGAGCTCCGCCTTGGGCGAGATCGGCACCTCGACTGTGGCGGAGTGATCGGCCGGCGACGGATCGATGTAGGTCGCCGGCATCGAAGCGCTGGCGGTGTTCTTGGCGCAGTTGCCGGTCAGCACCGTGCAGGGGGTGCCGGCGGCGTTCGTCGCGATGGTGACTGAGATGCTGTAGGTGACCGCGCCTCCGGCCGGGAGATTCACGTTGCCGGCATGGCTGATGTTGCCGGTGCCCGACGCCGGAGAGCCGCAGACCGCTCCGCCCTGGCCGATGCAATTCCAGCTGACAGCCGAATAGTCGGCGCTCGACAGGCCGGCGTCGGTGACCGTGGCTCCGCTCACCGATGCCGGTCCCGCGTTCGAGACCGTGACCGTGTAGATCACGGATTCGCCGGGGACGGCCGAAGTCGGACTGGCGGTCTTGGTGACGACGATATCGGCCTGCAGGCCGATGGGATCGGTGTCGGTCGAGCTGTTGTTTCCACCCGAGGTGTCGACCCCGCTCGCAGCGCTGACCGTTGCCGTGTTGGTCAGCGTTCCGGTCGCGCTGTTCGAAAGCACCGCTGCGGCGGTGTAGGTGACGAAGCTCTGCGCCGGAATGACCGTCGTCTGGGAGAACGTGAGGTCCGAGCCGCCGGGCAACGTGCAGGAGGCGCCGGCGGTCTCCGAGTAGATCCCCAGGAGATCCGTCGCGCTGCCGACACCATAGACCTGCTCCCCGCCCGGGGAGACCGCCAGGCCGACCGCCGAGCCGAGACCCGCGATCTCCAGGAAATCGAGCTTGTGAATCTGCAGCCCGGAAGTGATGCGGCTGAAGACCGCGATCGCTCCGTCGGTGGCGCCGGCAACGAACACCAGCGCGCCGTCCGGACTGACCCTGACAGCGCGCGCCCCGCCCAGACCGTCGACGACGCCGAAGCCGTCGAGCTCGCGTTCGGACCAGGAAAGCTGCGGACTGAGCTGCCCGGCGAGAATGTCGCGACTGAAGACGACTACGGCGTTGTCGGCAAATCCGGCGACGTAAAGCGCGTCGCCCGCCGGCGAGAAAGCGAGGGCCGAAGCGCCGTCGAGGCCTTCGTTGGCCCCATCGAGCTTCGATTCCACCCAGGTCAGGCCGCCGGTCGTGAGGTCGCGGGCGAAGACCGCGATCCCGTCGGCGGATTCTCCGGCCACCACGACGTGGCGGCCGTCCGGAGCGACGGCGACCGCGCGGGCGCCGCCCAGTCCGGCCGAGCCCGTCTGGGTCGAGTGCCAGAGCAGGGCGCCTGTCGAGAGGTTACGGGTGAAAACCACCACCGCGTTGCCGCTCGCCGCTGCGACATAGACATTGCGCCCGTCCGGCGCCACGGCCAGACCGCGCGGGCCCGTCATCCCGGTCACGCCGCCGCTCAGGTTGACTTCCGTTTCGAGCGAGGTCAGCGCGCCCGTCGCGGGGTTGCGCGTGAAGACTTCGAGTCCGTCGCTGCCGAAGCCGGTGACGTAGACCTGCCCGCCATCGGGCGAAACGGCGACTGCGGAGGCGCCGACGATCGCGGTGGCCGCGCCCGGCGCGGCGTAGACGGCGCCCGGAGTGAGCAAACCGGTCGTCGGGTTGCGGACGAAGAGCGCGACCGAATTGTCGGCGGCGGCGGTGGCATAGACGTGATTCCCGTCGAACGTCGTGGCGATCGCCGAGGCGCTGTCGAGACCGTCGATACCGGGATCGGTGTCCGCGATCTGTGCAATACCGGTGAGCGCGCGCGCGGCGCTGCAGCTCCAGTTGACCGTCGTCACGCGAAGCGCGTCGAAGTTGTCGACCACCGTTGCCGGCGAAGCCCCGAGAACGTCGCTCGGCCCCCCGTTGGCGACCACGATGGTGTACGGCACCGCCTGCCCGGGAATGAGCCCGTTGAGGTTGTTCGTCTTCAGAATGCTCAGATCGGAGAGGCGGGCGATCGTGTCCGTCTCACTGCCGGCGTTGTTGCCGGAATTCGTATCGACGACGCCGGTAGGCGTCGCGACCGTCACAGCCGGGGCAAAGGTCGCGCCGCTCTGGGCCGGGCTCAGCCAGCCGGTGACAGTGAGCGTCGCGCTGTCCGCACCCAGCAGATCGAGCCCGATCCAGTTGGGCGAGTTGGGCGAGGCGCTGAATGTGCCTTCCGAGGTCGT
>JAYTAM010000392.1:0-2460 GCA_043737505.1 Thermoanaerobaculia bacterium | reverse complement strand
CACAGCATGAAGTCGCGGGAGAACCCGCTCGAAGAGGCGATCCGGTTACCCGACATCCTGCCGGTCCTGCCGCTCAAGGATGCCGTCCTCTACCCGTTCATCATCGTTCCGCTTTCGCTCGGCCGGGAGAGTTCGATCCGCGCCGTGGACCAGTCGCTCGCCGAGAACCGCATGGTGCTCCTGGTCGCGCAACGGGACGCCAAGATCGAGGAGCCCGAGCAGTCGGACCTCTACTCCGTGGGTACGGCGGCGTCGATCATGCGCATGCTGAAACTCCCGGACGGGCGCATCCGCCTGCTGGTACAGGGGGTCGCACGGGTCCGGCTGGAGCATCTCTCGCGCCCGGACGACTTTCCGCAGGCGCGGATCCAGCCGATCCCCGAGCCGCCGCCCGCTACCGGCTCGCTCGCCACGCAGGCACTGGTGCGCTCGGCCAAGGAGAGCATGGATCGCATCGTCGGGTTCGGCAAAGGCGTCTCGCCCGAGGTCCTGGTCCTGGTCGCCAACCTCGAAGAGCCGGGCCGCCTCGCCGATCTCATCGCCAGCAACCTCGAGCTCGCCATTCCCGACGCCCAAAAGGTGCTCGAGACGATCGACGGCACCGACCGGCTGAAGATGGTCACCGACTTCATGCTGCGCGAGATTCAGCTGCTGACGATGCAGCAGGAGATCTCTTCCCAGGCGCGCGGCGAGATCGACCGCAGCCAGCGCGAATACTTCCTGCGCCAGCAGCTGCGCACGATTCAGGTCGAGCTCGGAGAGGAGAACGAGCTCGCGGAGGAGGTGGCCCGCTACCGGACGGTCGCCGAGGAGAAGAAGCTTCCGGACGAGGCCAAAGAGGAGCTCGAGCGCCAGATCCGCCGCCTCGAGCGCGGCCACCCGGACAGCGCCGAGGCCGCCGTGCAGCGCACCTATCTCGACTGGCTCACCGGTTTGCCCTGGCAGACGATGAGCACCGACAACCTCGACCTCGCTCATGCCCGGAAAATTCTCGACGAGGACCACTGGGACCTGGAGAAGATCAAGGAGCGCATGCTCGAGTTCCTGGCCGTGCGCAAGCTCAAGGCGAACGCCCGCGGACCGATCCTCTGCTTCGTCGGCCCGCCCGGGGTCGGCAAGACCTCCCTCGGGCGCTCGATCGCCCGCGCCATGGGCCGGAAGTTCGTCCGCCTTTCGCTCGGCGGTGTCCGCGACGAGGCCGAAATCCGCGGCCATCGGCGGACCTACGTCGGCGCTCTGCCGGGCAGGATTCTCCAAGGGCTGCACCAGGCCGGAACCTCGAACCCGGTCTTCATGCTCGACGAAATCGACAAGGTCGGCGCCGACTTTCGCGGCGACCCGTCGTCGGCGCTGCTCGAGGTCCTCGACCCCGAGCAGAACTCCAACTTTCGCGACCACTATCTGGGGGTCGCCTACGATCTTTCGCGGGTCCTGTTCGTGACCACGGCGAACCTTCTCGAGCCGATCCAGCCGGCGTTCCTCGACCGCATGGAAGTGCTCCGGCTGTCCGGCTACACAGTCGACGAGAAGCTCGCGATCGCCAAGCGCCACCTGCTGCCGAAGACGCTCGCCGACAACGGCCTGACCTCTTCGCATCTGAGCTGGAGCGACGGCGCCCTGAAGCGAACCATCAGGAGCTACACCCGCGAGGCGGGTCTCCGCGGTCTGGAGCGCGAGATGGCCAGCGTCTGCCGCAAGGTGGCGATCACGGTCGCTGGCGGCAAGGCGCGCAAGGTCACGATCGGCCCGCGCACTCTCGAAAAGTACCTCGGACAGCCGAAGCACCTGAGCGAAGATCTGCTCGAGCGCGATCGCGTCGGGGTCGCCACCGGACTCGCCTGGACTGCCGCCGGCGGCGAGCTCATGTTCATCGAGGTGCTGGCGACGCCGGGCAAGGGACAGATCGTCCTCACCGGCCAGCTCGGCGACGTGATGAAGGAGTCCGCCCAGGCGGCGCTCTCGTTCACCCGCGACTGGGCCGCCCGGCACGGCCATCCGGCCGACTTCTTCACCCTTCACGACCTTCACGTGCACGTTCCGGCGGGGGCCATCCCGAAGGACGGTCCCTCGGCCGGCATCACCATCGCCTCCGCGCTGGTCTCCACCCTCACCGGCAGGAAGATCGACCGCAAGCTCGCGATGACCGGCGAGATCACCCTGCGCGGAGAGGTCATGGCGATCGGCGGCCTGAAGGAGAAGCTCCTCGCGGCGCAGGCGGCCGGCATCCGCTCGGTCGTGCTGCCCAAGCTCAACCAGCGCGATCTTCTCGAGATTGCGGCGACCGTTCACAAAGGCCTGACGCTCATTCCGGTCGAATCGATGGACGACGTCCTCGATCGCGTCCTGCTGCCGCGCCGTCCGGATCCGGTCACCAGAGTCGCGCCCCCCCGGCGGCCGGCGGTGCGCGCGGGCTCGCGGACGCTGCGCATCGCGCCCGGACGCGGGGCGCGCCCTCGGTGA
>JAYTAM010000391.1:0-5668 GCA_043737505.1 Thermoanaerobaculia bacterium | reverse complement strand
CCAGGCGGATGTCGTAGCCGCCGCGGTCGGCCATCTGGCAGGCGAGCTCGGTCATGGACTCCATCGCGAAGGTGACCGCAGCCATGTCGGCGAGCTTGTGGGCGATCGCCTCGTGCTTGCCGACCGGCCGCCCCCACTGCACCCGGCCTGCCGACCAGGTGCGGCAGATTTCGAGGCAGAGCTTGGCGCAGCCCAGCGAGCCCGCAGGAATGGCAAGCCGGCCGGTGTTGAGGGTCGTCAAGGCGATCTTCAGCCCCTTGCCCTCGGCGCCGATCCGGTTCTCCACCGGGACCTTGACGTCGGTGAACGACAGCACCGCATTGGCGAGGGCGCGGAGGCCCATGAAATGACAGCGGTGCTCGACCTTCACTCCGGGCGAGTCCATCTCGACGACGAAGGCGCTGATCTTCTTTCCTCGTGCGTCCCGTGCCATCACCACCAGTAGTGAGGCGATCGTGCCGTTGGTGCACCACAGTTTGGTTCCGTTCAGGATGTAGTGCGAGCCGTCGGCCGAGAGCTCGGCGGTGGTCGCCAGGCGCGCCGGATCGGAGCCGACGTCCTCTTCGGTGAGCGCGAAGCCGGAGATCTCGCCCGCGGCGCAGCGCGGCAGAAAGCGGCGCTTCTGCTCCTCGGTGCCAAAGTAGAGCAGCGGCGTCGGCACGCCGATCGACTGGTGGGCGGAGAGCAGGGCCTCGACGTTGCCATCGACGCTGCCCATGAGCTCCATCAGCTTCGAGTACTCGAGCATGGTGAAGCCGAGCCCGCCGTACTCCCTGGGAATCTTGAGCCCGAAGGCGCCGAGCTTGCGCAGGCCGTCGATGACCCGCGGCGGGTACTCGCCCGAGGCATCGATCGCCTCCGCGTCCACTTCGGTGACCAGGAACTCGCGGAAGGCATCGTAGAAAGCGTCGAACTCGGGCCGCTCGCTGCGGAGCAAGGGATAGGGGTGCACCAGATCGAGGCGGAAGTTGCCGAGGAAGAGCTCCTTCATGAAGCTCGGGCTCTTCCAATCGCTTTCACGCGCGGCTTCGGCGACTTTGCGTGCGTCCTGCTCGCTGACCGGGTTCGGAGCCATCGAATCGTCTCCCAGCGGCTATGCCGCAGTGCGGCCAGATTTTACCGCACAGCGGCAAAATTGTCGCGGTGCGGCACAAATCGCTTTCCAGGGGCTCTAAGCGCCACGCCGCAGCGTCGCCGCAACCCCCAGCAGGACGATGCCCCCGCCGGCGAGCAGCCGCCAGGTGACCGGTTCACGAAAGGCCAGCCAGCCAACCAGCACGGCGCAGATCGGCACTGTGTAGGAGATCAGCGAAGCCACCACGGCCGAGCGACGGGCGAGGAGCCAGAAGTAGAGCGAGAAGCTCACGGCCGACCCGAAGAGGGCGAGGTAGAGGGTTGCGAGCCAGGCGCCGGGCGCCGCGACGGGGCCGAGGAGCTCGCGGTCGCGCTCGATGACGAGGGCGAGGAGCCCCATCGCAACCCCGGTCATGAGCATCGGCACCCCGGCGATCGAGAGCGGCGAAACCTCCCCTCCCCACCGCTTGACCGCCAGGCTGCCGAGGGCGGAAAGCAGCGGCGCGACGAGAAAGATCGTCGAAGCGAACAGCACCTTCGGTCCTCCGAACTTGTCGAAGTCCTCCGAAAAGAGCAGCGCCACGCCGACGAATCCGAACAGCACGCCGCCGAAGCGGCCCCAGCCCCGGCGCTCGCCGGGCAGGAGGAAGTGGCCCAGAGTCACGACCCAGAGCGGCAGGGTCGCGAACAGCACGGCGGCGAGGCCGGAGGGCACCCACTGTTCCCCCCAGTAGACGATGCCGTAGGAGCCGGCGAAGGTGGTCGCGGCGTTGACCACCCAGAGCCAGCGCTCGCCGCGTGTGCTGCCGAAGCGCACGCCGCGGAAGTACCCGATCGCCACCAGGATCAGGCCGGCGAGCGCGAAGCGGAGCGCCACGCCGGTAATCGGAGGAATCGCCCCGAGGGTAATCCGGATCGCCGCCCAGGTCGTCCCCCAGATCACCGTCAGCAGGGCGAAGACGGCGATCTCACGGCCGGTGACGCGCATCGCGGCATGCTATCCCGGCCGCCCGCCGCGATACTGCGCGAGGCAAAGGGGGAGAGAATGGCGAGATGAACGAAAGCTCCGGATTCCTTCAGCCGCTCCTGGGGCACGCCCTGCCCTGGCTCTACCTCGACTCGCGCTGGTGGACGGCGTTCGGCCTGCTCGGCAACGCTCTGTTCAGCAGCCGGTTCATCATCCAGTGGCTCTACTCGGAGAAGCGCAAGGAGCTCGTGGTGCCACCGGTCTTCTGGCAGCTCTCGTTCTGGGGCAGTACCCTGTCACTGGTCTACGCGCTGCACATCGACAAGCTGCCGATTCTGCTCTCGTTCGCCTTTCTGCCCTTCCTCTACGCCCGCAATCTCGTCCTGCTGCGCCGGGGCGGGCCGGTCGCGAAGGGCGGCGGAGCGGCGTCCGGTCAGGGATAGATCTTGTAGAGCATCCGCGGGTACGGAATCGTCTCGCGGACGTGATCGAGCTTGCACACCCAGGCGACGAACCGCTCGAGGCCCATGCCGAAGCCGGAGTGCGGGCAACTGCCGTACTTCCGCACGTCGAGATACCACTGGAACGCCTCGAGCGGCAGGTTGTGCTCGCGGATCCGCTGCAGCAGGAAATCGTGATCGTGGATGCGCTGGCTGCCGCCGATGATCTCGCCGTACCCTTCGGGCGCCAGAATGTCGAGACCGAGGACGACCTGCGGATTCTGCGGATCGGGCTGCATGTAGAACGCTTTGAAGGCGGTCGGGAAACGGCTCACCATCAGCGGCTTGTCGAAGTCGGCGGCGACCAGCGTCTCCTCGTCGGCGCCGAAGTCGTCGCCCCAGACGATCGGGTTGCCCTTGGCGTTCAGACGCTCGATCGCCTCGGTGTAAGTGATGCGCGGGAACGGCGGCACCACCGCTTCGAGCAGCTTTGTGTCACGCTCCAGGACCTTCAGGTCTTCGGCGCAGCGGTCGAGGACGCGTGCCACCAGCGAGCTGACGAACTCCTCGGCCAGATTGCAGAGGCCCTCGAACTCGAGGAAGGCGACCTCGGGCTCGACCATCCAGAACTCCATCAGGTGCCGCCGGGTCTTCGACTTCTCCGCCCGGAAGGTGGGGCCGAAGCAGTAGACCCGGCCGAAGGCAGAAATCGCCGGCTCCAGGTAGAGCTGTCCGGACTGGGTGAGAAACGCCTTGTCGCCGAAGTAGTCGGTCTCGAACAGGGTCGAAGTGCCTTCACAGGCGGCGGGAGTCAGGATCGGCGAGTCGATGCGCACGAAATCGCGTGTGTGGAAGAAGTCGTGGATCCCCTGCTCCACCTCGCTCCGCACTTTGAGCGCCGCACGCTGCCGGCTGGAGCGCAGCCAGAGATGGCGGTTCTCCATCAGGAAGGCCGTACCGTGGTCCTTGGGCGTAATAGGGAAGTCGTGGGTCAGGTGATCGACCCCGAAATCGGTGAGCTGGATCTCCACTCCCGAAGGCGACCGCTTGTCCTCCTTGACCACGCCGGTCAGATGGACGGTGGACTCCTGCGTGACGCGCTCGACATCGGCCCACGCCGCCTCCGGAATGTCCGCCCGGCTCGCCACCGCTTGCACGACGCCGCTGCCGTCGCGCACCTGGATGAAACCGATCTTGCCGCTCGAGCGCTTCTGCACGACCCAGCCGCGCAGCTCGACACTTTCGCCGACATGGTTCTTCAGACGTGGAATGGTGGGAGCCAGGGTAGTCATGGAACCGGACATTGTAGAAACCCCGTCTGGCCCCGGTCAACCCACAGCGGGCGCTCGAAGGCGGTCAGCCTGGCGCCGGCGGCGCGGGAGCGGCTCCTTCGAGAGAGTCGAGGATGGCCAACGCACCGCTCGCGGCCGCCTGCTCGGCGCCCTTCTTGGTGCGCCCGATGCCGCGCCCCGCGAGCTCGCCGCGGATCCGCACCTCGACGGTGAAGACCTTGTCGTGGTCTGGGCCGCTCTCCTCCACCACGCTGTAGATCGGCAGGGGCCAGCCACGTGCCTGAATCTGCTCTTGCAGGGTCGTCTTCGGGTCGAGCGCGCGCTGCTCCATGGGCAGTTCGCTGGCGATTTCGAGGTACTGGCGCACGACGCGGCGCGCCGCATCGAAGCCGGCGTCGAGGTAGACCGCGCCGAAGAGGGCTTCGAGGGCGTCGGCGAGGAGGGACGCTTTGAGTCGCCCGCCGGAGCGTTCTTCTCCGGCCCCGAGGCGGAGTCCTTCACCGAGCGCGAGCTTCTCGGCGTAGCCCGCGAGCGCTCCTTCGCTGACCAGCATCGACTTGCGGAGCGAGAGCTCCCCTTCCGCGCGTCCGGCGTGCATCTCGAAGAGCCAGTCCGCGGCGACCAGTCCGAGCACGGCGTCGCCGAGGAACTCGATCCGTTCGTAGTGCGAAACGCCGCCGGCCTCGTTCGCCCACGAGCGGTGCGTCAGGGCGTCGTCGAGGAGCTCGCGACTGCGGAACTGATGCCCGAAACGCGCTTCGAGGGCGGCGAGAAGCTCAGCACGATCGGCCACGGCAGCGATTCTAGGCTCAATCGCCGCCCGCGGCTCAGCGGCGACCGAAGCGGCGCTCGAGGTCAGCGTCGGTAAGCTGCAGGACGACCGGCCGCCCGTGCGGGCAGGCGTAGGGATTGTCGGCGGCGAAGAGCTCGGAGATCAGGGATTCGAGCTTCTCGGCGGAGAGGGCGTGGTGCATTTTGACCGCCGCCTTGCAGGCGAGCGAAGCGGCGAAGTCGTCGAGGATCCGTTGCCCGAGGTTCTCCGGCGAGGCCTCGCTGTCGGCCGCGAGACGCAGCAGGAGCGCCTCGCCTTCGGCCGGTGAGAGCACCGCCGGAGTCGCCGCGACCGCAAGCGAACCTCCCGAGAGCTCGGAGATCTCGAAACCCGCCGGTTCCAGCGCCGGAGCGAGCTCGACCAGACGCATCCGTTCGCCGCGCGAGAGCTCGAGAACCAGCGGCGCCACCAGCCGCTGCGATTCCGCCCGCGATTTCGCGAGCGACCGGCGGAAGCGCTCGTACAGAACGCGCTCGTGGGCCACGTGCTGATCGATGAGGTAGAGCCCGTCCGGCCCTTCGAGCAGGATGAGCGCTCCTTTGTACTGACCGAGCAACCGGAACCGCCGCGTTTCGCCGCCTCGCCCCGAGAGCGGTACCGGCGCCCGGTCCAAAGGCGCGAGCGACAGCTCAGCGAGATGAACCGCTCTGCCGATTTCGGCCGACGAGGGTGCCTCACGCACCTCACTCGGAAAACCGGACTGACTCGAGAAACTCCGGCCGCCGAATCCCTCCCAGGCGAACGGCGCCTCCGGCAGCAAAGAGGTCGTACGCAGCGGCGCCGCCTCCTCGCCTCGGGCGCGCGCCAGCGCCAGGCGCAACGTCTCGCCCAGGCGATCCATCAGGCGAGGATCGCGGAAGCGGACCTCCGCCTTCTGCGGATGGACGTTGACGTCCACGTCGAAAGGCAAAAGCTCGATAAATAGAAAAAGAGCAGGAAAGGCATCGCTGCGCCACTCGTCGCGGACGGCACGGTAGAAGGTCGCGAGCACGGCGCGATCGCGCACCAGCCGGCGATTGACGAAGACGAAACTGCGCCGAGCCCCGCGAGCCGTCGCAGGAGA
>JAYTAM010000390.1:0-13069 GCA_043737505.1 Thermoanaerobaculia bacterium | reverse complement strand
TGTCGTCGGCCACTGCGGGCGTCGCCGCGCTGCTGGTCGGACTCGGTGACGACTTCGTCATCGTCCTCTACGGTCGATATGTCGAGGAGCGCCAGGCGGGCGCGTCGGTCATCGACTCGATGCGCGCCATGGGCGGCTCGACGGCACGCGGCGTCGTTCTCGGCGCGATCACCACGGCGGCCACGTTCTACGCCTTCCTGATCACCGACTTCACCGGGCTCTACCAGATGGGACTGATTGTCGGCACCGGAGTGCTCTTCTGCCTGGTCGCAGTGCTTTTCCTGGTGCCGGCGATGATCGGCTGGAGCGAAGCGCACCACAGCAAGCGGGAGAGCGAGCCGCGGCTGCACATCTTCGCCTTCGGCATCGAGCATCTCTCCCGTCTCGCCACCCGCAGGCCGCGCGCGACGCTCGTCGCCGCGGCGCTGGTGACGATAGCGGCCGTAGTGGCGGCCCAGCACCTCAGGTTCGACGACAACGTCGAGGCGCTCCGGCCGCCCGGCAACCGCGGCATTCTCGCCCAGAGCGAGATCAACGCCCACTTCGGCGCCGGCTTCGAGTCGATGTCGCTGGTGCTCAAGGCGCCGACTCTGCCTGAGGTTCTGGCGCTGGCCGACAAAGCGGCGATCGCCGGTCGGCGGTTGGTCGCCGACGGCAGGCTCGGTGGAGTCGACGCCGTCACCGCCGTGCTGCCGCCGCCGGCGGTGCAGCAGGAGGCGCTCGATTGGCTCGCAGTGGAGCGCTCCGGGCGACTGGACATGTCGCGCATCCGCAGCGAGTTCGCCGCCGCACTCGCCAGCGAGGGATTGCGCATCGAGCCCTTCGCGGCGGGACTCGACCTGCTTGCGAGCACGCTCTCGCCCGACGGGCTCCTGACCCGGGAGGGCGTGCTCGCGGTGCCCCAGGGGCGATCGCTCCTCGACCGCTATCTCCAGGAGACCCCGCAGGGCTGGACGAGTGTGGTCAAGCTCTACAACCTCCCCGGGCGGCCGAAGCGGGAGATCCCGGACGCCGCCCTCGACCTCGAGGCGAGCCTCGGTCCGCAGGCGACTCTCACCGGCATGAACGTCCTGTCGCGGAGCTTGCGGGGAGAGATCCGCGCCGATGCGTTCTGGTCGGCCATCATCGGGCTCACCCTCACCCTGTTGCTGCTCTGGTTCGACTTCCGGGACGTGCACACCGCGTTCATCGCCCTGGTGCCGCTGCTGGTAGGAATCGTCTGGATGGTCGCGCTGATGGTGGCCTTCGATCTCCACCTCAACTTCATGAACATCTTCGTCATCACGATGATCATCGGTATCGGCGTCGACTACGGCATTCACGTCATCCATCGCTATCGTGAGGAGGAGACGCGGCCGGGCGGGAATCCCGCTGCGGCGGTCGAAGAGACCTCGCGCGGAGTGTTCCTCGCCGCCTTGACCACCATCGTCGGCTTCGGCTCGCTCGCCACTTCGCACTATCCGGGGCTGATTTCGATGGGTCTGGTTTCGACCCTCGGCACCCTGACCACTGCACTGGTGGCGATCGCCGTCATTCCCGCCTACCTTACCCTCCGCACCCAGGCGGCCGGCCGCCAGCGCGCGGCGGCGCCGTAGCAATCTTCGGCTACCTCCTGCGAAGCAGGAAGAGCAGAACCGGGCCGGCGGCGAAGCCGGCGAGGTGGGCGTACCAGGCGACTCCGCCGCCCCCTTCGATGCCCGAACCCGGTGGAGCCTGAAGCGCCCCGTAGAGCTGGAGCAGAAACCAGAACGGGATGAAGAGGAAGGCGCGGCTCTTCATGGGAATGACGAGACAGCCGAGCGGCAGGATGCCGGAAAGCCTGGCCTTGGGGAAGAGGACCAGGAAGGCGCCGAGAACGCCGGCAATCGCCCCCGAAGCGCCGAGGAGCGGCAGCGGCGATCGCGGCGTGGCCGCGACCTGCGCCAGGCTCGCCACCAGGCCGCTGCCGAGGTAGAGCAGCAGGAATCGGCGCAGTCGGAGGCGGCTCTCGACGTCGTTGCCGAAGACGGCGAGAAAGGCCATGTTGCCCAGAAGGTGCAGCCAACCGCCGTGCAGGAAAAGGGCGGCGACGAGGCGCGGCAGCCGGCCGGCCACCTCGAGAAACGAACCCGGCGCGAGGGTCGCGACCGGCGAGAGAGCGAGGCGTTCGAGCGCCGGTCGGAGCTCGCTGCCGAGCTGGAGTTGCCAGACGAAAGCCGCGAAGTTGGCGGCGACCAGCGCCCAGGTCCCCCAGGCGATGCCTGGCGAGCGCCGTGAGTCCTTGAGCGGGATCAACGCTTGCGGGGGCGGAGGTTTCCTGCGCTGAGCGAGCGGCTCGTTCTCTTACCCGGCGGTTTCCCAGGCGTCGCACCCGGCTTCGCGCCGCTTGCGGGGGACTTCGGCCGCGCACCCACGCGGTGAATCCGCAGGAGGTTCGTCAGCGCCTTCTGGCGGATCGGGAAGCCCATCAACAGAATGAGGCACTCGCCGGGGCGGACGAGCCGGAGCTCGAGCAGCTCGCGTTCGACGATCTCGATCAGGTCTTCACGGTGCTGCACGTCTCTCACGAGATGGATCGGGCGCATTCCCCAGAGCAGCTGGATACGTCGCGCGACCTGGGCGTCGGTGGTGAGCACGAAGGTCGGCACCACCGGCCGGTAGCGCGCGAGACGGCGGGCGGTGAAGCCGCCCTGCGAGAAGGCGACGATGCGGCTGCCGTCGAGCTTGCTCGCCGCGTGGACGGCGGCGGCGGCGATGACGTCGGCGATCTCGATGGCGCCCTCCGAGCCGGAAGCGGCGTCACCCGTGGCTCCTTCGGAGGAATGCAGGGTGCGCGGCGCCGGCGACGGGAACCGCCCTGAAGGCAGTGCCGGATCGCGCGGCGTTTCGCCGCTCTGGAAAATCTTGAGCTTGTACTGCTCGGCCTCGACGATGATCCTGGCCATGGTGCGCACCGACTCGGTGGGGTAGCGCCCAGCGGCGGTCTCGCCGGAGAGCATCAAGGCATCGGCGCCGTCGAAGACGGCGTTGGCGACGTCGGAAGTCTCGGCCCGCGTCGGCCGCGGCTGGACCATCATCGACTCGAGCATCTGGGTGGCGACGATCACCGGCTTGCCGAGCCGCCGGCCGGCGGCGATGATCCGTTTCTGCAGCACCGGAACCTGATGGAGCGGGACCTCGACTCCGAGATCGCCGCGCGCGACCATCACGGCGTCGGCCGCCGCGACGATCTCCTCGATGTGCTCGATCGCCGCCGCGCGCTCGAGCTTGGCGACGATCGGAATCGCTGCGCCGTGGGCGGCCACGATGGCGCGGATGGCAGCGATGTCGCGCGCCCGGCCTATGTAGCTCGCTGCGAGGTAGTCCGCGCGCTCCTCGACTGCGAAGGCCAGGTCCGAGGCATCCTTGTCCGAAATCGTGAACGGCAACTTCGAATCGGGCAGGTTGATTCCCTTGCGCGTCGAGACCGCTCCGCCGTGGATCACCCGGGCGGCTACCGCCCGGCCGCGTTTGGAGGTGATCTCGAGCTCGACGAGGCCGTTGTCGATCAGCACCCGCTCGCCGACCCGCAGGTGATGGAGAAAATCGGGATCGTCGACCGGCAGGTCGATACGGGGCGACGGTTCTCCCAGAGTCACCACCTCGCCCTGGCGCAGCAGGCGCGGTCCGGCGGCGAGCTCACCCAACCGGTACCGCGGGCCCATGAGGTCAAGCAGGACCGGGATCTGCAGGCCGCGGGCGCGCGCCACCTTGCGCACCAGCCGGAGCGCCCGGCGATGGGATTCCTGCGAGCCGTGCGAGAGGTTGAAACGCAGAACGTCGGCGCCCGCGGCGAGAAGCCGGTCGAGCATCCGCTCGTCTGCGGTCGCCGGTCCGAGCGTGGCGACGATCTTGGCGCGTCGTTCCATGGGAGGTCGTGGCTCAGCCACGATCTCCGCAGGATAGCGCGGTCTGCTATTTTCCGGAGCATGTTCGAGGGTCTGCAGGACAAGTTTCAGGACGTATTCCGCCGGCTCAAGGGCGAGGGACGGATCGGCGAGGAGCACCTCGCGGCGGCTTTGAAGCAGATCCGCCTGGCGTTGCTCGAGGCCGACGTGCACTTCCGGGTGGTCAAGGAGTTCCTTGCCCGGGTCGAGGCCAAGGCTCTGGGGGAGAAGGTCCTCGAGAGCCTCTCGCCGGCGCAGCAGGTGATCAAGATCGTCCGCGACGAGCTCACGGCGACCCTGGGCGGAGAAGACGCGCGTGAGCTCCGGACCGACGGGTCGCCGGCGGTCATCCTGATGTGCGGCCTGCAGGGGTCGGGAAAGACGACGACCTGCGGCAAGCTGGCCAAACGCCTGGCGGCGCGCGGACGCTACCCGCTACTCGTGGCGGCCGACCTGCAGCGGGCCGCGGCGGTCGAGCAGCTGGTCCAGGTCGGTGCCCGGGTCGACATGCCGGTGCTCAGGCCCCAGGCGGGCGAGAGCGTCGTCGACCTCGCCAGGCGCTCGCTCCGCGAAGCGCGCGACCGCGGCCGGGACGTCGTGATCCTCGACACGGCCGGGCGTCTCCACATCGACCAGGAGCTGATGGCGGAGATCGCCAGAATCGCCGAGACCGTCTCTCCCGACGAAGTCCTCTACGTCGCCGACTCGATGACCGGCCAGGATGCCGTGCGCTCCGCCCAGGAGTTCGCCCGGGTGCTCTCGCTCACCGGTGTGCTGCTGACCAAACTCGACGGCGACGCGCGCGGCGGCGCCGCGCTCTCGGTGCGCGCCGTCACCCAGTTGCCGATCCGCTATGTCGGCGTCGGCGAGAAGCCGGAAGACCTCGAGCTCTTCTCGCCGGCGCGGATGGCGTCGCGGATTCTCGGCATGGGGGACGTACTGGCGCTGATCGAAAGAGCCCAGGAAACGGTCGATGCCAAGGAGGCGCAGCGGCTCGCCGAACGCCTCAGCCGAAACGAGTTCACCCTCGAGGACCTGCGCGACCAGCTGCGTCAGGTCAAGAAGCTCGGCTCCCTGAAGAGCGTCCTCGGCATGCTTCCCAAGATGGGCCCGCTCAAAGGGATGGGCGACGTCTCCGAAGCCGACGAGCGCCGGCTGACGCGCACCGAGGCGATCATCAATTCGATGACCCTCGAGGAGCGCCGGACCCCCGGCCTGCTCAACGCCAACCGGAAAAAGCGGGTGGCGAGGGGTTCGGGAACTTCCGTGCAGGAGATCAACCAGCTCATCAAGCAGTACCTGCAGATGAAAAAGATGATGAAGGGCGTCAAGTCCGGCTGGATGAAGAAGGCGTTCGGCGCTATGGGGAGGGGCGGCGGACTGCCCCCCGGCAGCGCATTTCGATAAAGAAAGAGTGCGGGCCTTGCGACAGCAGGGTGAGCGCGACGAAGAGCTCGCCTGGCCGGCCGGGAATCGTTGCCGCGGCGAGCAGGGACCAGACGGATCCCGCCAGGCGTGCACCCCTCGCCTCCCCGAGGCCGGCAAAGTTCGGCGGTTCGTCGGAGTGAAAAAGGTGCAATCCCCGGCTCACGAACTCGAAGGAAGCACCCTCATCGTCGGCGTCGCGCCAGCCGACGAGCACATGAGCGGCTTGCGGGTCGCCGGCGAGCTCGGCGCTGAACGTCAGGAAACCGCGATGCCCCCGGCCGCTCAGGATCGCTTTCATCGGCAGCTCTTCATCGTCGAGGCGCAGGCTCAGCTCCAGCGGAAAATCGGTCTGGCGGGCGACCTCCGCGAGAAAACGATCCGGCTCCGCTTTCGCGAGCGCCCGCGCCGAGTCGGCGGCCAGATGCGGTGGGCTCGACCAGGGGCGAAAGTCTTCGAGCGTGGCGGTTTCGGGAGAGGGCCTCACGAAGAGAGCTTCCGGGTCGGCAAGGAGCGCCGCCGCGAACGAGAAGGTGCTGTTCGAGATCGCCATCGCAGTACAGCGTGCCAGCAGGCAGAAGTCGGGCAGGTAGGGAGTCTCGGGCAGATGGAGGCCGAGAGAGTCTGCGGTGTCAGGACGGAAGTCGGCGAACTGCTGCCGAAGACCTTCGGGCTCGTCGCTGGCGAGAAAGAGGACCGGGTCTTCGAGCGTCGGCCAGAGGCGCTCGAGCCACTCGCGGTAGAGCGAGGTCGGCGTCGACTCGTAGAGCCGGTCGACCAGCGGGTGGCCCGTCGCCGGACGGTAGTCTCCCCGGCGAAGGTGAAGCCCCACCAGTGACCGGCCTCGGCTGCGCAAGCGTGACTCGGCATGGTCGATCGCGCCGGCAATTTCCGGCCGGAACCGGAACAAAGAGCGGAAGAGTTCCCGCTGCGGCGCCAGGGTGCGTGCGTCGACCTGGAACCACCCCCAGAGGTCGCAGCCCTGGGCCGGGGGCCGGTCGAGGAAATCCCCGTCGAACAAACCCAGCTCCAGCTCGGTGAGGACCGGCCTGCCGGAGGCGACCGGAGGCTCCCGACAGTCGAAGAGCTCGTGGCCGATCCATCTGGGCGTTTCGAGAGCCAGTCCGTGCCGGGCGGCATAGAGCCGCAGGAATCCATACTGGAGAAGCTGATTGCCGAACCGCCCGAGCGCGCCGAGAGTGGAGGAGGCAACGACCGGCTCAGGAGGGTTCGGCGACGCCATCTGCGCCACTCTAGCCCGACCCAGATCTCTCCGGGTCAGGGGATGGGTGGGGATGGGCTGGACGGACCGATTACCGGGGGTTGTGATATCTTTTTCCACTCAGTTTCCGCTGCGGGAGCCCGCTCGCCCCCCGGACGGAGAGCAATCCGAACACCAAAGACCCTGGAGGTTGAAGCACATGCTCAAGATTCGGCTCCGCCGGATGGGCGCGACGAACAAGGCCTTTTACCGGCTGATCGTTTCCGACTCGCGCAAGGCTACCTCGTCCGCCGCCCTCGAAGAGGTCGGCACCTACGATCCGCGCCAGGACCCGCCGCGGATTCTGATCGACCGCCCGCGGATCGACTATTGGGTCGGCCAGGGCGCGCTGCTCTCCGACTCGGTCAAGCAGATCGTCGCCCGTTCCGCGAGCTGAAGTGCCGGCGGAAGCTTCTGAGAGGACCGCTGCCGTCGACCTGCTCGCGGTCGTCCGTCTGCTCGTGGACGAGGCGAAGGACGCGCGGGTCGAGTCGCGCGAGCAGGGCCCGGACCAGCTGCTCGAAATCCACGTGCAGAGTGCCGACCGCGGCAAGGTCATCGGCCGGCGAGGCCGCACCATCGAAGCGTTGCGGGTGCTGACCGATATCCGCGGCGAGCGGGAAGGGCAGTCGTATGAGGTCGAAGTTCTCGACGACTGAAGGCAGCGCCGACGGCCTTCCGGGCCTTCCGGAAACGGTCCTCGTCGGCACGATTCTCCGTCCCCACGGCATTCGAGGCGAGGTCACGGTCGCGCTGTGGAGCGACTACGATCGCCGTTTCGCTCCCGGAGTCGAGATTCAGGCGACCGCCCCTGCCGCCCCTCCATCTCAAGCCGGCGCAGCTGCACGCTCATCGTCTGCGCACCGCGAAAGGCTCCTGCGGGTAGAGCGGGCTTCGCCCTACAAGGGCGGCCTGCGGATCGCCTTCGCCGGGATCGCAGACCGCGAGGCGGCCGAGAGTCTGCGCGGGCTCGAGCTGCGGGTCCCGCTCGCCGAGGTCCCAGCGGCCCCCGAAGGGGCCTACTACATCTTCGAGCTCGTCGGCTGCCGCTGTTTCGACGCGCGCGATGGCGACATCGGAGCGGTCGTCGATGTTCAGGAGGACGGCGGAGGCATTCTCCTCGAGGTGGAGAAGGACGGCCGGCGCTCGGTGCTGCCTTTCGTCGAGGCGTTCGTCGTCGCCATCGATCGCGAGGCCCGGCGAATTGACCTCCGGCTTCCCGAAGGGCTGCTCGCGACGTGCGCATACAAGTCCTGACCATCTTCCCCGAGCTCTTCGGGCCTTTTCTCGAAACGGCGCTCCTCGGCAGGGCACGCGAGCGCGGGCTGCTGGAGGTCAAGGTCCACGACCTGCGCGACTGGAGCGCGGACCGCCATCGCTCGGTGGACGACGAGCCGTTCGGCGGAGGCGGGGGCATGGTCATGACGGCCCCGCCGTGGCTCGCCGCGGTGCGTGCGGTCGGCGAGGGAGCCGCGCCCTGGCGAGTCCTGCTCTCGCCCCAGGGCCACCGGCTGGACGAAGGCAAGGTCCGCGAGCTCGCCGCGAGACGGGACCTCGTGTTGCTCTGCGGCCGCTATGAAGCGATCGACGAGCGGGTGCGCGAAACGGTGGTCGACGAAGAGATTTCGGTCGGCGACTTCGTCGTCTCGGGCGGCGAGCTGCCGGCGATGCTGCTGATCGAGGCGGTTTCTCGCCAGATTCCTGGGGTCGTCCAGCGGACAGATTCGGTGGAAAGGGACAGCTTCCGGGCGGGGCTGCTCGACTACCCGCACTTCACCCGGCCGGCGGCGGTCGAAGGGATGGCGGTGCCGGCCGTCCTGCTGTCGGGCGACCACGCCGCCATCGAGCGTTGGCGGGAGCTCGAAGCGCTGCGCTCGACCTTCGAAAAGCGTCCGGATCTCCTGCGGACCGCCGCTCTCACTCCGGCCCAGAGCCGGGAGCTGACGCGGCTCAGGGGTGCAAAACCGCCCTCCGAGTTGCCCTAAAGCCGGAAAACTTAGATAATTACCGACTCGGAAGCCGTCTGGACAGTTCTCCGACGGGACAGGAACAGGAAGAGGAAACGTATGCACGCATTGATGGAAGTCGAGCGCCCGTACCTGCGTCAGGATGTTCCGGAGTTCCGCGCCGGAGATACCGTGCGGGTGCAGGTCCGGGTGAAGGAAGGCGACAAGGAACGGCTGCAGGCCTTTCAAGGGGTCGTGATCGCCCGCAAGGGCAGCGGCACTCGCCAGATGTTCACCGTGCGGAAGATTTCCGGCGCTACCGGCGTCGAGCGGATTTTCCCCCTCCATGCGCCGGTCGTCGATCGCATCGAGGTCTTGCGCCGGGGTAAGGTCCGGCGTTCGAAGCTGTTCTATCTGCGCGAGTTGCGCGGTAAGGCTGCGCGAATCGAAGAACGTCGCGACGAGGCACCGGCTCCGGCGCGCGGCTAGGCAAAGCGCCCGCGGCGACAGAGTGCGCGGGCCGGTTGGCGGGATAATCGGAGTGACGACGACGCTCGAACTCTGCTGCGAAGTCTACCGGCTTGGACTGATGCGAGGGCTGGAAGCACGCCTTCAGCAGTCCGGCTACGCACAGGTCGCGGGAGTCGATGAGGCCGGGCGCGGATGTCTTGCCGGCCCGGTTGTCGCTGCGGCGGTCATTCCCGACCCCGAGCGCTGGATTCCCGGCGCCGACGACTCGAAGCGTCTCACCCCTGGGGCACGAGATCGCCTCGCGGCGGTCATTCGCGAGACCGCGGTCGCCTTCGCGGTCGTGGCGGTCCCGGCCGAGATCATCGATCGCATCAACATTCTGGAAGCCACCCGCCTCGCGATGCGCCAGGCCCTGGGCCAGCTCAGCGTGCGTCCGGACGCGGTCGTGGTCGATGCCGTGACCCTCGAAGAGTTCGAGCCGGCCTCTCCTCTCGAGCCGAAGAGGCCCTGCCTGGCGCTGGTCAAGGCCGATGCCTGGAGCTACGCCGTCGCCTGCGCTTCGATCCTCGCCAAGGCCGAGCGAGACCGCATTCTCGTCGAGCTCGACCGCGACTACCCCTGGTACGGCCTGGCGCGGCACAAAGGCTACGGCGCGCCTGACCACCTCGCGGCGCTGGCGCGGTACGGTCCGAGTCCGCTGCACCGGCTGACGTTCCGTTCGGTGTTGCCAAGGTACGCCGAAAGGGCCGCCTGATGGCCATCGACCGGCCGCAGGTCATCGCTTCGGCGGAGAAGCTCGTCTCGCGCGGCAAGATCGAGGCCGCGATCAAGGAGTATCGCAAGCTCCTCGCCGAGAACCCGAACGACGCCTCGACACTGAACCGTCTCGGCGATCTCTATGCCCGCATCGACCGCATCGACGAAGCGGTGCGGCTCTTCTCGCAGATCGCCGATCGCTATACGGACGATGGCTTTTTCGTCAAGGCGATCGCGATCTACAAGAAGATCATCAAGCTCGATCCGACGCGGCTCGCCGTCTATGAGCGTCTGGCCGAGCTGTACCATAAACAGGGCCTGATTCCCGAGGCGCGCACGCAGTACCAGGTGCTGGTCGACTACTACCAGAAGCACGCCAACTCGGCTTCGGCGATCGGTGTCCTGCAGAAGATGGCGATTCTGATCCCGGACGATCCGGCGCCGCACGTGAAGTTGGCGGAGCTCTTTCACGCCCAGAAGCTGACCGACAAGGCGCTCGCCGAGTACCGGCTGATCGCCGATCTGATGCTGCGCCACAACAAGGTCGAGGAGGCGACGCAGGTCTACGCCAAGGCGATCGCGGCCGAGCCCGGCGACATCGCCTTCATCACCGACGCTGTGCTCGGCCTGAAGGATGCCGGCCACGTCGGCGCCGCCGCTCGCCTGCTGGCGCTCGCCGTCGAGCGCAATCCGCAGGCGGAGAAGATCGCGCGCATCGCCGGCCTGCATCGCCCGGCGTCGGCGCCGCCCGCGGAGGAGTCTCAGCCATCGGCGGCGCCGCTCAAGGTTTCGGATGTGACGCGCGGTGGAACCGAACGCGACGTACTCGCCTTGGACGTCAACCTGCTCGAATCTGCGAGCTTCCCCATAGGGCTGGGCTCACCTGCTCCGCTCGCTCCAGTCGCTCCAGTCGCTCCAGTCGCTCCGCTCGCTCCGATCGCTCCGATCGCTCCGCTTTCTCCGAGTACCGCGCCGCCCAACCGACCGACGCCGGTCATCCCTCCGCTGCTCAAGCCCGTCGACGAGGGGGAGGTCGACTTCGTCCTCGAGCTGCCGGAGGACCTGGACGTACCCTCCACGCAGGTGAGTCCCACCGACGAGATGCTCCGCCGGTCGCCGGAATCGCCGTGGTTCGACGGTGGGGCGGAGTCGGAAGTCGAGTTCGAGCTCGACCTCGACCTCGACGGCCTGCAGGAGCTGGCACCCGCGCCCGCCGTTCCGCCCGCGGCGGCGAAGCCGGCGCCTCCAACTCCGGAAACGCCGCGGGCGCCGCAGGTGCCCCAGGTGCCGCAGATTCCCGAGGAAGCGCGACCGCTCGCTGTCCCTGGTCCTGCCGCGTCGAGGCCTCCCGCGGTCGCTCCGCCGGCGGCTACGTCGGAGGTGGCGGCGGTCGGGGCTTCGCCTGCGCCGTTGCCGATGTCGCCGGATGACGAGGCCTACGAGATCGATTGGAGCTTCGAGCCGGAGCCGATGCTCGACATTCCGGACGTCGCCGCGTCGCGGTCGGAGCGTCCGACGCTCAACCTGGAGGAGCTCGAGAGAACCTCCTACGAGGTCCTGCCGACCCAGGCGTCAGGAGTCCGCAAGCAGGACGACCTGCTGGCCGAGGCGGAAGTCTTCCGCAAGTACGGGCTGCGCGAGAAGGCGCACGACCGCGTGCGCGAACTGCTGCAAATCAACCCTCGGCACATCGGCGCGAACAGTCTGCTGGTGTCGCTGTGGATCGACGAAGGCAAGTTCGACAAAGCCCTGTCGCGGGCCAATCAGCTCAAGCGTCTGGCTGATGAGGGCAGGGACGAGAGCGTGTGGCATCAGGTGCGCAATCGCCTGATCAAGGCCGGGTTCCGCGTCGAAGGCGACGAAGTCATCGCGCTGCCGGCACCGGCGCCGAAGAAGAAGGACAAGATCACTGCCCTTCTCGATGACCTGGCCGGGCGCTCGGCGAGCTCCAGCCGCTCGACAGCGAGGCCGGCGGCGACACCTGCCGGCGCCGCTCCCTCTTCGCCGACCGCTCCGATCGCTCCGACCGCTCCGACCGCTCCGATCGCCCCGGTTCGCGCGCCCGAGGACGCGGATGCCACCGTTTTCTCGGCGAGCCCTCCGGCGGCAGCGCCGCCGCAAAGGTCAGGTCCGCAGGTGCCGGTCGCCGCGGCGAGCGAGCTCGGAGCGGAGCCCTGGCACGCCGGATTGAACGAAGGTGCGCCGCTCGACGACGAGCTGCCGGAGATCGTGATCCCGATCGCGCGGCCTGGGAAGCCCAACCTTCCGCCCGGTCCGACGCTGCCGACCTCTTCGACGCCGCTTGCCGCTCCGGCTTCGCCGGCGTCCCCTCCGGCCCCTCCGGCCGTCGCGGCGAGGTCCGAGGTGACGCCCGAGCTCATCGCCGCCGACGAGAGCCTCTCCTGGCTCGATCAGGCCGTCGCCTCGCCCACGCCGGTGGGCGCCGCCGACGGGGAGAAGCTATTCGACGACGAGGAGGGCTTCTTCGACCTCGCGGCCGAGCTCGAATCGGAGCTCTCGAAGGAGGACCTCCTCACCGGCCGGGATCTCATGCCGACGCCGCAGGAGCAGTCCCTCGAGGAGATCGTCGAAGGCTTCAAGCGCGGCGTGGCGGAGAGCCTCTCGTCGGAGGACTACGACACGCATTACAACCTCGGCATCGCCTACCGCGAAATGGGATTGCTCGACGAGGCGATCGGCGAGTTTCAGCTCGCTTCGAAGGAGCCGCGGTACCTGATCGACTGCGCTTCGCTGCTGGGGGGATGCTTCCTGGACAAGGGTCTTCCCGAGCTCGCGATCAAGTGGTACCAGCGCGGACTGGAAATTCCGAATCTGCCCGAGGAGGCCTTCCAGGGCATGCTCTACGACCTCGGCAACGTCTACATGTTCCAAGGCGACCTCGACAAGGCACGCAAGACCTTCGTCGAGATCTACGGTGTCAACTCGAACTACCGCGACGTCGTGGCGAAGCTGGCCGAGCTCGACCGGGCGCGCTGAAGCTCCTCCGATAGAATTACCGCCGGAGGACACATGAAGACCATTACTCTACTCGCCGGCGACGGCATCGGCCCCGAAGTCAGCGCGGCGACCCTGCGCGTCATCGCGGCGTCGGGCGTCCAGTACGAATGGGAGCCGCATCTCGCCGGTACGGCGGCGCTCGAGAAGTTCGGAAACCCCCTGCCGCAGGAGGTCCTGGACTCGTTGCTGCGCAACGGCGTCGGCCTCAAGGGACCGGTCACCACTCCCGTGGGAACCGGATTCGCCTCGATCAACGTCCAGCTGCGGAAGCTCCTCGACCTCTACGC
>JAYTAM010000389.1:0-13077 GCA_043737505.1 Thermoanaerobaculia bacterium | reverse complement strand
TCGTCGAACGAGCCGCTGCCGCTTGCCGCCGAATCGAAGTCGGTGTCGAGGCCGAGAGCGATCTGGAGGTCGAAGATGTCGTCGGCGAGGTCGAGGGTCAGGTTGGCTTCGTCGTCGGCGTGCGGCAGCTCGGTGCCCGGGATCATCCGCGCCCGGGCCAGCCGGGGCTTGACCGCGACGAGGTCGTCTCCGGGCGTCGAGCGCACGTAGTAGCGGTACTCCTCCAGGCCGCAGATGAAGCCGGGGACGAAGTTGGCTTCCGGGGCGACGACGAGCGGGTTGGGCGGCGTAGCGGTCGAGGTGTAGGTGATAGTGAAGGTGACCGCGTCGGCATCGCCGTTGACGTCCACGACCTCCGCCACGGCGAAGGCGTCGCGGTTGAGCGCGCTCTGCAGCAGGATGGGGCCGTCGAACGACGGCTCGATGAGCTGCGCCAGATCCTGCTCGCGACCACTCTGCAGGCGCTTGCGGACGATCAAGCTCGTGGGCGAATAGTCGGTCGCGGAGGACTCCATCTGAAAGAGCAGTCCCGAAAGGCAACCGCGCACGGTGAGGATGTCGGTTCCGGGGATCGCCGTCGGCTCATCCGTGCCGATCGCCACCTGATCGTCGCCGCCCGCGGCGACGTTGTCCCTTACCTCGATCGCTGCGCCGCGCAACCAGGGCACCGAAATGTCGTCGGCGTCCACCCGGAAGGCGGGCTGCAGGCCGCCGCGGCCGGTCAACCGGGTGGCGCGGACCATTTCGTACTGGGCGACACGCACCGACTGTTGCATGTCGGTGATCTGGAGCTGAACCCGAGCCATCCGGTTGTGGACGTCGAACACGGTGAGGGCGGCGACCAGGATCTCGATCGCGATCACCATGCCGATCAGCAGCTCGATGAGGGAAAAGCCACTCTGTCTTGAAGCGGATGTCGCTGGCATGGACATGTTTCCTAGAAGGCCCGGACCGCACGCAGGCGATAGACCTGGGGAGAGACACCGGTGGCGTCGCGCAGCTCGACGTCGATCAGCTTCAGGTGAACCAGACGATCCTCCTTGTCGCCATCGAGGGGATCATTCAGCTCCTGGTCGTCTTTGAAATCGTCGAAGGAGTACTGCCGCAGCGTGATCTCGCGGTTCATCACCGGTACGTCGGGGGCGAGCACGGCGGCGGCCGGTTCCCAACGGTTGGACATGCCGACGTCGACCCCACCGGTCGGCGAGTCGATCTTGTTGAGCGCCAGTGTCTCGAGCACGACCCTTTCCTCCGTGCCGGGAAGAACCCGCATGTCGCCGGAGTTGAAAAACAGCCCGCCGTAGGATTCGAAGGTGTCGATGGCGCCGTTCGCCTGGCGGGTCGAATCGTTGCCCCTGACGTTGTTGTTCATCGCGCGCGAGAACAGCGGCAGGATGCCCAGGGTGACGACGAGGAGCAGGAGCGCGGCGATGAGCCCTTCGATAACCGAGAAACCGGCCTCTCTGGAACTCTTGCCGGCGCCCTCGCCGAGCGATGCCTTCTTCATGGGTTGCATTCCGTTTCCTCCGCGGGTCGCTTGGATACAGAGCAACCCTGATACCAGCCGGCTCGTGAACCGAGCCGTCTGTGCAACCCATTTAGATTCAGATCTTTGCGGAACGGTGCCGTAGAGATCGCAGCGGCGGCGAGAAAACTGCCGTTACCTTAGGTATCCGAATCGACAAGCGGAAGCCGGATCTCGGCGCGCACGCCGCGCGGTTCCAGCGCGGTGAGCTCGAGGACTCCGCCGTGCATGACGACGATGCGGCGCGCCAGCGCGAGTCCCAGGCCGGCGCCCCCGGGCCTGCCGGAGGAGAACGGCTGGAAGAGGCGCTCGCGGATCGCCGGCGAAAGGCCGATCCCATCGTCTTCTACCGTGATCCGCGCCATACCTTTTGCTGCGCTCAGCGAGACGACGACCGGCGCGCAGCTCGCGGCTTCCCGCCCGCGGTTTGCCGGGTGCGCGACGGTCGCCTGCACGGCGTTGAGCAGCAGGTTGCGCAGGGCCCGGTGGAGAAGATGGGGATCGCCGGCGATCGGAGGTAGCGGGGCCGGCCCCGGCCGCAGCTCGATCGGAACGCCGCCTAGAGACGGGTCGCCGACGGCGCGGGCAACGAGGGCCGAGAGGTCCACCGGTTCCACGACTCCGGAGCCGGGCCGGGCGAAAGTGAGAAAGTCGTCGACGATCCGGGAGAGCTCGCCGGCCTCGCGCTGGGCTTCGGCCAGGTCCTCCCGGGCCTCCGGAGGCAGCTCTCGCCGCGCCGCCAGGGTGAGATAGCCCTGGACGGTGGCGAGGCTGTTGCGCAGCTCGTGGGCGACGCCTGCGGAAAGCTCCCCCAGCTGCGCCAGCCCGGCTTCGAAGCGCTCCTCGGTCTCTCGTCGCGTCAAGTCAGTGACGTCGGCGAAGAGCATCAGGAAGCCCGCCCCTTCCGCCCGTTCCGCGGCATCCGCCGCCGCCGCCGCAGGCGAGGCCTGGCGCAGGGCCTGGAGGGTCAGGCCGACCTCCAGCCGCCGGCCTTCGCGTTCGATCGCCACCGTCGCCCGGGAGATCGATCTCCCGCCGGCAATCGCGTCGGCGACCAGCGAAGCGAGCTGCGGGTGACCGGCGAGGGGATTCGACGAGCCGCCGGGAGCTTGGCCCCGCGCGGTCGGGAGCCCCCCCCCGAGAAGCGCGACCGCCGCCGGGTTCGCCGCCAGCAGGCGGCCTTCGCGGTCGAACATGAGCAGCCCGCTCTCGAGTTGCGGCCCGAGCGTGCGTTCGACCGCCGAGAGCGCGTGCTCCGCGCTTTCGCTGCGACCGCCTTCGCTGCGCAACGCGGCGAGCGCACGATCGAAGGTCGCGAGCAGGAACTCGACCTCGTCGCCCGCTTCGCGATCCCCGCTGCCCGCCGCCCGTGCAGGCAACGGAGCGACCGTACGAGCCTTTTCCAGAAGGGCTTCGTAGGGTCGCACCAGAGCGCGCAGAAAGGAGATGGCGAGCAGGGCCACCGCCAGCGACAGGCCGAAGACGACCGGCGTCATGATGCGGAGGCTGCGCTGCTGGGCGAACAGCAGCGGCTCGGGGACGTCCAGGCAGAGCACGAAGCGCTGCCCGCCCCGCTGCAGCGGGACGATCGCGCGTACCCATTCGTCGGCCGGCGCTCCGCCCTTTCGGCGCTGGCCGATCCCCTCGATGCGAGGGGTGGCGAGCTCCCCGGCGAGCACCAGCGGCGGGCGCCACTCGCGCCCGCTGAATCCCAGGCGGGTGCGCAGCTCGCCGCGTTCGTCGTAGAGCGCCAGGCTCGCGCCCGAGGGGAGCCATCGCGCAAGGACGCCGAAGTCGTCGCTCTTCGCCTGGTGCACCGCCTCGGCCAGGGAACCTGCGAGCCGGAGGGTCTCCTGCTCGCGCTCGGCCGAGAAACGGGCGACGGCGGAACGGTACGAGAGCAGGGTCACGGAAGCCAGCATCGCCAGGAGCAGGAGCGACGCCGGAAGGAGAATCGGCGCTTCGCGACGCAGCCCGCGCGAGCGACTCATAGCAGGCCGAGGTAGGCGCGCGCGAGAGGCTCTCCGGCGAACAGCGCGATGGCGCCCCCGGCGGCGAGAAAGAAGCCGAACGGCAGCTTGCCCTGGAGCTCGATCGAGCCCCGGGCGAGGAGCGTGATGCCGACGGCCGAACCGGCGAGCGAAGCGAAGACCAGCGTCACGATGACGCCGTTCACGCCGAGGAAGGCGCCGATCATGGCGAGCATCTTGACGTCACCCAGACCCATGCCCTCGACTCCGCGGAGAAGCTCCCAGAGGCCGGCCATGACCAGCAGGAGACCGGCGCCGAAGAGGGCGCCTTGAAGGGCGCGGGGCAGGTCGCCCCAGGCGAGGAGGGGCTGGGCGGCGAGGCCGACGGCGATCCCCGGCAGGGTGATCTTGTCGGGGAGCAGGAAGTGCTCGACATCGATCGCCGCGAGCGCGACCAGTGCCGCGGAAAAGACTGCCGCCCCCGCGGCGCTCGCGGTGGCGCCGAAACGCAGCACGCAGCCGGCGAAGAGGGCACCGGTGAGGAGCTCGATCAGCGGATAGCGGGCGGAGATCGGCGCCCGGCAGTCGCGGCAGCGGCCGCGCAACAGCAACCAGCTCACCACCGGCAGATTGTCGCGCGCGCGGATCGCCGCGCCGCACTTGGGGCAGCGCGAGCGCGGCAACACCGTCGACTCCTGGTGGGGCAGGCGGTGGATGACGACGTTGAGATAGCTGCCGACGATGAGGCCCACCAGGCCCGCATAGATGACGAAGAACCAGAGAGGCGGCACGCGGCGATTGTACGGCAGGCGCGCGGGCCAGACAGGACCCCGAGCCAGAGCTTGCTAGGCAACCAGGGCCCGCGCCAGCCGCCGCCGGCGTACCTCGAACCCGAGCGCGATGAGGAGCGTCGTCGCCGAGACCGCCGCCCCGAGACTCACCCAGGGGTCGCGAAAGCTCATACGGATTTCGCCCTCGCCCGCCGGGACGAGGATCGCCATGTAGCCGGCCGCGGTCTCGAAGAGCGGCAGCCGGACGCCCGCGCGCTCCGCCTGCCAGCGTGAGTCGAAGGTCGAGGCGACCACCAGCAGCGCCGGTCGCGCGGCCGCATAGAGCACGCGCACGCGGTCGCCGCGATCCACCACCGAGCGCAGCTGCGCGTCGTCGAGCCGGGAGGCGAGGAGCGCCCGCAGCGCCGGCGATCCGGGGTCGCCGATCAGGTACTCGACCGACGAGAGGGGCAGCCCCGCTGCGAGCGCAGCGCTCTCGGCGGCGACGCTGTCGGGGAAGATCTCGGCGCCGGCGAGGAAGCGATAGGGCGCCAGCGCCTGCGGCGTCGCCACCGCTCGGACCGGCGAAACGTTTGCCGCCCCCGCAGGCCCGGCGCGGCGTGCCTCTTCGACGAGGAGCTCGACCGGCTTCCGTTCGATGCGGTGGGAAACACTCCAGGCGCCGAGCAGGCGGGCCGCGAGCTCCGGCTGCTCGCGGATCCTTTCGTAGAGTGCCTTCGCCCGCGCCGCGGGCGCAGTGAGCGAGAGGTCGAAGTCCCGGTCCAGGGCGTACCTCAAACCGAACAGATTTCCGGCCCGGGAGTCGAGGCGTTCGATCGAGGCGCGCGCCCAGCGCAGACGCGGATTGCCGGCGACGACGACGAGCTCGGTCGTGTCGCTGCGGTAGGGCTCCTCCGAGAACAGGCGCAGCACCGTGGCCGGAAGCTCGCGGGCGACCTGCGGCGGGGCGAAGAGCGCCGCCGCAGGCAGCGTGCGCACCAGCCCGTGACCGTAGGTCCAGAGCTCGAGCGCGACGAGAGCGATGGCCGCCGTTTCGACGGCCCGCCGCGTGCCCCGGTTCCAGCCCGCGAAGCGGAACAGACCCAGAGAGGCGAGGGCGAAACCGAGGGCCCACAGGCACTCGCGGCGATAGAAGTGGAGCGCGCGCTGCAGGGCCTCACCGACGAGGGGCAGGCCGCTGTGTGAAGCGGCGAACGAGCCGAGCCTCTGCGGGGCGAGGAAAACGAGCAGCGCGAGCCCAGCGGCGAGCGCGACGAGAACCGCCGCGAGCACCGTCGGCAGCTCGGCTGCCGGGGCAGGCCGGTTCGCGCCGCGAGATGGGGACCGGCTCCGTCTGCGCTCGTCGAGCAGGTGTTGCCAGGCGGCGGCGCCGGCGAAGATCGCCGCCGTCAGCGCGAGGAGGAGGAACTTCTCCGGAAACCGGACCTTGTCGATCCCGGGAACGTAGGTCCACACCCAGCGATAGAGGGGATTGTGCCGGCCGAAGGCGAGAAAGACCGCCGCCCCGGTCATCAGGAGGAAGCTCCGGCGCTCGGGAGAATCGCGCCGTGTCCACGCGGCGAAGCAGAGCAGCCACAGCGGCAGTCCGATCGCGATCCAGAGCAGGTACGGGTAATCCCGATCGTGAATGCCCCAGCCGAAATAGAGCCCCAGCTCCGGCCGCGTATCGTCGCCGAAGAAGTTGGGAAAAAAGAGCTCGGCGAGGCGTTGCCAGGGGAGGGACCAGGCGGTCGCTTCGCCCCAGTTGAGTCCGGCGCCGCGCGGCGACTCGGCCAACCGGGCGAGCGCCGGCACGACCTGGACCGCGGCCAGCGCGAGTCCGCAGGCGAAGGCGCCCGCAAGGTGCGGCAAGCGGGCCAGCCGCTCCGAGGGCTTGCCGAGGATGAAGGCAGCGCTCGCCAGGACCGAGATCGCGACGACCAGGGGGTCGCCGAGCAGAAAGATCGCCGTCAGGCTGAGACTCAAGCCGAGCCAGGAGCGGCGCAGCCGGGCGTCGCGGGGGCGAGCGAGCACGTCGAGCGTGAACGCCATCATCCAGGGCAGAAAACTCATCGCGAGTGCGATGGTCAAGGTGTGAAGGAGGGAGAGGTAGGTCGGGCCGCAGCTGTAGGCGAGCGCAGCGAGCGTCGCGGCGCCGGCGCGGGCTCCGAGCCGGCGCGCGAGCCTGTAGGCGCCCCAGGCCGCCAGCGCCGCGTGGAGGAGCACCAGAAGGTTGAGCCCTAGAGTCGGCGGCAGGAGCAGAAGGAGCCAGGAGAGCGGATAGAGCGCGCCGTAGTTGGGGTTCGAGAGCAGGGGCTGGCCGCCGTGCGCCAGCGGATCCCACTGCGGCAGGCCGGGACCCGCGAGGCCGGCGAAGGCGGCGCGCATCGGCAGGTGGTACTCCACCATGTCGCGTGTCGCGAGCACCGCTTGTGGATCGAGGAGCGGGGCGTAGAAAAGGGCCAGCAGGGCAGCGAGGAGCGAAAAAGTACGCGTTGCGGGTCCAGCGAACAGGCGCGCTCTCCAGCGAGTGCCGACGCCGCGGAGCGCCGCTTTCACGGCGCTGTGGCCTCGGCGCGCACCAGGGCGCGCACGACACGAGTCATCGTGGCGACACCTTTCTCCAGCTCCGCGAGCGGCATGCGCTCGTCCGGCGCGTGAACGGTTCGCAGTTCGAGGCCGTCGAGCGCGAACGGCGAGAAGCCGTAGGCGGCGATTCCCCGGGCGCGGAAATAGCGCGAATCGGTGACCGCGGGGATGAAGGCCGGAACGACCGGAGTCGCCCGCTCTCCGGCGAGCGTCGCGGCGAGGAGCGTGTAGACCTGGCCGGTCGTCGAAGAGGCCGGTGCGCGTGGCGAGTCGAGGCGCACGCGCAGGTCGAGCCCAGGTCCCAGGAGCCTGTCGAGCTCGGCGAGGAACGCCTTCTCGTCACTGTCCGGCAGCAGGCGAACGTCGATGCCGGCACGCGCCGCGCCGGCGACGACGTTGATCCGGTCGGAGCCGGAAAGGGTGGTGACCTGCAGCGTGTCGGTGAGGAGACTCTCCCAACCGGCGAGGGCGCGTGGAATACGGCCGTTCGATTGCGGACCTGCGCGGATCGTTTCGAGTACGGCGCGCGCCTGCGGATCGAAGCGCGCCAGCGCGGAAACGAACGAGACCGTCGCCGGTGTCACGCGCCACGGCCGCGGCGCCGCCACGAGTCGCGCGAGACCGGCGATCAGCCGATGCGTCGCGCTCTCCGGGCTGGCGTTCGACGCGTGTCCGGGGCGCCCGGTGGCCTCGACTTCGAGCCAGAGCGGGCGTTTCTGATCGACCTCGATGCCCCAGTAGAGGGTGCGTCCGGCGACTGCCCGGTTGACCCCGCCCTCGTTCAGTACCGCTGCGACGCCTTCGAAGAGCTCGGGATGGGCGGTGAGAAGCCAGCCGGTGCCCTCGCTGCCGCCGGCCTCCTCGTCGGCGACGGCGAGGAACACCAGCGCGCGACGGCGCGGCAGCGGCGACCGGGCGAGGTCGAGAAACGCGGCGAGGTGTGCGATTCCCAGGCCCTTGGCGTCGATCGCCCCGCGCCCCCAGAGCGCGCCGTCGTGGATCTCGCCGCCCAGCGCCGGACGGCGCCAGCCCGCACCCGCCGGAACGGTATCGATGTGGTGCAGCAGCACGAGGGCGCCTTCGCCTGCACCTTTTCCTTCTCCGATACCACCGGCCGCACCGGCCGCACCGGCAGATGCCGGGAGACGGGCATAGAGGCTCACGCGGCCGCCAGGCGATACGAGGAGCCGCGGCTCGACCCCCGATGCGCGCAGCAGGCCGGCCAGGTACTCGGCTCCAGCGCGCTCGTCGCCGGGCGGATTCGCGGTGTCGATGCGAAGGTAGTCGGCGAGCGCGATCGCGGCGGGGAATACGCCTGCCCGCTCGCCTGCGGCCGGGCCGGCCAGCGCGGTCGCGAGCGCCGGGAGCGCGAGGAGCGTGAGAGGCGCGAGGAGCGCGAGGAGTGGGGCCGATGCCTTCGACAACTTGCGGCGAGTCTACTGAAACCGGAGGGGGATGACGGCGGCACAAAAGGCGAACGCCGCGGCGGACCGCGGCGTTCGGAAATTTCAACCGCGATTGAGGGTGAGGCTTAGCTGCCGGCACCCGTCGTCGTGCCACCGGGCCAGCGAACGAAGAAGCCGTCGGCCCAGATGATGTCCTCGTCGTACTTGGTCGGCGTGAACGGTCCGGTCGAAACGCCGTCCGTGAACGTAGTGAGGCTGCCGTCGCGGCCGCCGCTGCCGATCGCGATCACCGAGGAGCCGAGCGGAGTGCCCGTGTAGCCGTAAACGTAGCTGTTCTTCCAGCCGTCCGTGTTCGGCAGCTCGTTCAGATAAAAGAACGAGCTCGACGGATGGAGCGTGGTGAAGAGGCTGCTGGCGGCAATATTGGCGTAAGTACCGCCGTTCCACTCACGCGTGGCACGGCCGGCCGCGGCGCCCGACACGACGTCGGTGACCCACGAGAGCCAGGCGGTACCGACGTTGCGCATGTCGGCCATGGTGCGCTTCTGCTTTGCCTTCTGCAGGGCATCGATCAAGTTCGGGATCAGGATGGCGGCGATAATACCGATGATGGCCACCACGATCAGAAGCTCGATCAGAGTGAAGCCCCGCTGGCGATTCCGGAGTTTCTGAATCATGTGTTCTCCTCGTGCCTTGGGATCTAGTGCCTGCGGTTCATTCCACAGGCTGTCCGATGGAGCAAGCTGCAGAGACGATGCCACCGGGCTCCATCAGCGAAGCCACAGTAAACAAGAGACTTGCCGGGGCCCTCTGTTGGTCGAAGCAAAAAATTGTCAGTTTCTTTGAGCCTAGATTGTCACTCCGCCAACTGCCGAATCAGACGCCGATAGATCTCTACCCCTGCAACGAAACCCGGCATCGGCATGCGCTCGTTGGCGCGGGCGATGCCCATGGTATCGGTGACGGTGATGAGGAACGGCGAAAACCCGTAGGCGGGAATTCCAGCGGCGCGATAGAAGCGCGCGTCGGTGGCGGTCCAGGGCAGGAAATAGGGGCCGACCTCGGTCCCGGGGTAGCGCTCGGAAATCGCTCGTTGCAGGGCGAGAAAGTCAGGTGAGTCGACCGGGGACGGTTCCCGCGCGCCGATATCTTCGCCGACATCGAAGACCGACCCGAGCGTCACCGATTCGGGGAGCAGCTCGGCCAGCACGGCCTCGCGGTCGGCGTCCGGCAGGAGGTGGGCGAAAACCCGCAGCTGAAATCCGCCGCCCGGATCGGGCTCGAGGAGCATCGGCATCAGTTCGTTGCGGAAGAGCGACTTCATGAACGGTGAAAGGCGATCGAATTGAGCTCGCCGAAGCAGCGTCTGGCCGGGACTTGCGAGCAGGGTCTGGAAGGAGCCCAGGCTGCGCGTGCGGCCATAGTGCGACAGGAAGAGGCTCACCGGCGCGGCGACCGGCAGGACCGGGTCGGTCACGCGGTTCCGCAGCACCTCGCGCAGGGCGTGTAGCTTGCCGGCGTCGGAGCTGCAGAAGGTGACCTCGGTGAAGCGCTTCTGCGCAAACTCGATGCCCCAATACTTGACCTCGTCGGCCGAGGTGGCCTCGACGACTCCGCCTTCGGTGAGGACGACTCCCATCCGGGAGGCGAGCTCGGGATGTCCGCGCAGGATCCAGCGTGTCCCGGTTTCGCTCCCGACCTCTTCGGCCGAAGTGGCCAGGAAGAGGATGGAACGCTTCGGCTTTCTGCCGCTGGCGGCTGCATGGCGTGCGAGATCGGTGGTCGCCAGGAGCTGGGCGATCGTCAGGCTCTTCATGTCGTAGATGCCGCGGCCGTACATCCACGGGCCCTCGATGACACCGCCGAACGGCGGGTAGGTCCAGGTGCCCTGGCCTTCGGCCGGTTCGACGTCGATATGCCCGGCGAGGACGATCGCCTTCGGGTCCTCGCCCTCGACGAAGGCCCAGACATTCGCCCGGCCCCCGGCCAGCCGCTCGACGTGCGGCTCAAGACCGGCGGCAGCGAGGTGGGAGGCGAGGAACTGGGCTCCCGGGAGCTCGTTGGCGTCCGGCTCGCTGGTATCGATCGCGATGTAGTCGCGTAGCAAGCGCACTTCGGGATGCGCCAGGAAGTCGACGCCTTTCCACATCTCCTGCAGCTCGTCGATACGCCGCATCTCTTCCGGGACAGGCGGATGGGCGAGGAGGAGCAGCAGCTTCAGGGCGACGCCGGAGGCGGCGAGCGCAATGTAGAGCGACGCACGGGCGGAGTTGCGAACCAGGCGTTCGGCTGCGGTCTGCACGGCCTTCGGCATCGGGTTTTCGACCCTATCATTCGGCCTCGGCCGTCATCGCCGCCCCCCTTGTCGATGGCTCCGCGTGGATCCGGGCTCGGCTATCATGGCGGCGCCTTGAATCGCTCAACCGGTCCGTCGCCTGCCGGGACGCCCGATCGCCTCTGGCCGGCGCGCCGCGGCGCCGGACTTCTCGCCGCGCTCGCTCTCCTGCCGCCGCTCCTTTTTCTCGCCGCTGAGGCGTACCTCTTCGACGGCGACTGGCAGTTTCCTCTCGACGACAGCTGGATTCATCTCGTCTTCGCCCGCAGCCTCGCGCAGGGTCAGGGGCTCGCCTTCAATCCCGGCGAGCTTGTCGCGGCGACGACCGCGCCACTCTGGACGGCTCTCCTGGGCCTTCTCGGACTCCTTCCGGGATCGGTCTTCCTGTGGACCAAGGCCGCCGGAATCGCAGCGCAGGTGGGAAGCGTGTTCCTCGTTTTCACGGTCGCGCGGCGGCTCGATCTCTCCCCGGCTCGCGCTGCGTTCGCTGCCGGGCTGGTCGCCGTGAGCGACTGGCTGGTCTGGTCTTCGCTCTCGGGGATGGAGGTCAACCTCTTCGTTCTACTCATGCTGGCCGGTTTGGCTCGGCATCTGCGGGAGCTGCGCGAGCCGCGTGAGCCGGGCGGGGAGAAACTGCCGCCGCTTTCTTTTCTGCTCTTCGCCCTGGCGGCGCTCGCGCGGCCGGAGGGACTGCTGTTGCCGCTCCTCGCCGCCGCCGACCGGCTTCTTCGTCCCGTACCCGGTTCCGCCGGCGAGTCGCGCCTGCGTATCGCGGCGCCGTCGCGGGACACCCTGATCGCCATCCTCGGTGGGCTCGTCCTGGTGGCTCTCGTGCTCGCACCGGTCGGGTTTGCCTTCCACCAGATGTCGGGCAGCTTGCTGCCCACCACCGTCGCCGCCAAAAGCTCCGGAGCACCGCTCCTGTGGCCCGACCCGCGGGTGCTCTCGGCGGTCGCCGGCATCCTTCTGGCGTCGCAACCCTGGATGACCCTGCTCGCTCTCGGCGGAGTCGTCGAGTCCGTCCGGCGCCTCGGCAGTTCCAGAGACCGCGGGCTGCTGCTCGCTCTCTGGACGCTGGCTCTGCCACTCGCCTCGGCGATGCTCTCGTCGGGCAAGGAGATCGCGATCGGTAACTTCGGGCGCTACTTCTTCCCGTTGATTCCCTGCGTCGTGCTGCTCGGATCTCTGGCGCTCGCGCGCCTCTCGTTTGCCCGCGTGCGGTCGGTGGGAGGAGCCCTGTTGCTCGTGCTGCTCGTCGCGCCGGCGCTATTCTCGCTCGCCAGCGGGCTGCGGCGTTACGTCCTCTCGTGCGCCAACGTGCGCGACAGCAACGTCGCGCTGGCGCGCTGGCTCGCCCCTCGCCTGCCCCCTCAGGCGGTGCTGGCGGTCAACGACGTCGGCGCATTGAAGTACCTGCTGCCGAACCGGCTGGTCGACCTGGTGGGTCTCATCACCCCCGAAGTGACCCGCCGAAGGCAGCTGGCGAGCGCCGAGGGCCGCAGCTTCGGCGCGGTGCTGGTGGATCTTCTCGAGGAGCGCCGGCCCGATTTCATCATCGTCTTCCCGAATTGGTTCGCCTTCCCGTCGCGCCACCCGGAGAGCTTTCATCCGCTGCGCACGATCACCATCCCCGACAACATCACCATGGGCGATGAGATGATGGTGCTTTACGACACGCCGTGGACCCTGCATCCGCTCGTCGCGGTGCCGGAGGACGCGGCCCTTCCCCTTCCCCCGGAGTCCCGGTGACCACGATCCCGATTCTCGACCTGACCCGCGCGCGAAAGCGCATCGACGGAGAGCTCCGCGAGCGCTGGAACAAGATTCTCGACGCCAACTCGTTCATCCAGGGGCCCGAGGTCAAGGAGCTCGAGAGCGGCTTCATGAATTTCCTCGGCGCGCTCGCTGTGGTCGGAGTCGCCAACGGCACGGACGCCCTGGTCGTCGCGCTGCGCGCCTTGCGTCTCGCTCCGGGCGCGGAGGTTCTGGTGCCGGCCTTCAGCTTCTTCGCCACCGCCGAGGCGGTCGTCCTCGCCGGCGGCGTGCCGGTCTTCTGCGACGTCGACGCCGCGACCTACAACCTCGATCCTGAAGAGCTCGAACGCCACGCGACGGCGAAGACGGCAGGCGTCATCGGCGTGCATCTCTATGGCCGCCCGTTCGACTGCGATGCGGTCCTCGAGGTCTGCAGGCGCCGCGGCTGGTTCCTGGTCGAAGACGCGGCCCAGGCGCACGGCGCGAAACGCCGTGGCCAGCGGGTCGGGACCTTGGGCGACCTCGCGGCCTGGAGCTTCTACCCGACCAAGAACCTCGGCTGCTTCGGCGACGGCGGTGCGATCTCCGGCATGGACGAGCAGCTCATGCAGCGCGTCTTCCGTCTGGCCAACCATGGCCAGAGCGAGCGCTACACGCACGTCGAGATCGGCACCAACAGCCGGCTCGACAGCCTGCAGGCGGCGGTGCTCAACTGCAAGCTGCCGCT
>JAYTAM010000388.1:0-5680 GCA_043737505.1 Thermoanaerobaculia bacterium | reverse complement strand
CCTTGACCTCGTGAAGCTGGAGCGAGCCGGGAAGAACCATCTATAAGAAAGTTCGGGGCATGGCGTGTGTCGTCGCCGATGAGGAAAGTGATCGACTCGAACTTCCAGGACTTCACCCAACCAGCGAGCTGCAGCGCGCCGAGATGCAGGGCGTAGGCCTCCTCGGTCTTGTTCATCCGCCCGCGATCTGGGCGAAGGTGCTGCGGCTGTGGGGCTGAAGTCGCAGAGATTGAGGAACTGCGCTATTTCGCAGTTTCGGGTTTCACGAGATCGGCGCCCACGGGCGGTAGGCCGTGGAGCTGGCGCCACTCGGCCCCGGTCAGGCGATCGGGCGAAGGGCTTGTCACGCTATTGCCAAACTGAATCTTGCCGGCTGGTGGCGGTGGTGGCGGTGGTGGCGGTGGTGGCGGTGGCGGCGTCTGGCGCCTGAATTGGCACGGCAACAGCGTCGCCAGTAAACTCCTGCGGCAATGGCGGCAACAGGGCCGGTCTCCGGGTGAGAATGTGAGCCTCAGGGTTCCGCACACATTCGTTCTGCTTTTCGCGCTGGTGGCGATCGCTGCGATCGCCACGCATTTTCTGCCGGCGGGGGAGTATCAGCGCACCGAGGTCGGCGGCAGGAGTCTCGTCGATGCCGCCTCCTACCGGACGATCCCGGCGCAGCCTGCCGGTTGGGGGGACGTCTTTCTCGCCTGGCCGCGGGGGCTCGCGGCGACGGCGTCGATCGTCTTCTACATCTTCATCATCGGCGGGGCGTTCGGCGTTCTGCAGGCGACCGGTGCCCTCGACGCGCTGATCGCCGGCGTCGTCGCCGCGGCGCGCGGGCGGGGAGAGGTCATCCTGCCGGCGCTCATGTTCCTCTTTGCGCTGGGCGGCGGGACGATCGGTATGGCGGAGGAGACGCTGCCGTTCCTGCCGGGGCTGGTGCTGCTCGCGAAGCGCCTCGGCTACGACGAGGTGGTCGGCGGAGCGATCGCCCTGGTCGGTGCAGGAGCGGGGTTTGCCGGCGCCTTCATGAACCCGTTCACCGTCGGCGTCGGCCAGGCGATCGCCGGGCTGCCGCTGTTCTCGGGGATGGGATACCGCCTCATCGTCTGGTTCGTGCTGACGACGGTCACCATCGTCTACGTCTCCTGGTATGCCCGCAAGCATCGCGTCGTACCTACTCCGGGGGTGGCGGAGGACGCTGCGCCGGCGATGCGCATCCGCTCCCGTCATGCCGGGGTGCTCGCGATCCTGTTCGGAGCCTTCGTCCTGCTGGCGGTCGGCTGCCTGCGCTGGGAGTGGGGGCTGCTCGAGCTCTCCGGGCTGTTCATCGCCGTAGGACTCCTGGGCGGACTCGTCGGCGGATTGGGAAGCGACGGCACGGCGGAGGAGTTCCTCAAGGGCGCCGCGGCGTTCGCCGGCGCGGCGCTGGTGGTCGGCCTCGCCAGGGGTGTGCTGGTCATCTTCGATGCCGCGCGGGTCACCGACGGCATCCTCCACGCCATGGCCGAAGCGGTGCGCGGGCTGCCGGAAGGGGCGACGGTGGGCGGAATCTACGCCGTGCAGATCGTCCTGTCGTACATCGTGCCGTCAGGGAGCGGGCAGGCCGCGCTGTCGCTGCCGATCCTCACGCCACTCGCCGATCTCACCGGCGTGACCCGTCAGACGAGCGTCCTCGCCTATCAGTTCGGCGACGGCTTCTCCAACATCTTCACGCCGACTCAAGGGTACTTCATGGCGGGGCTGGCACTCATCGGCGTGCCGTGGACCCGGTGGGCGAAGTTTCTCTGGCCGCTGCAGGTGATCTGGCTGGTTCTCGGCCTGATCTTCCTGCTCATCGCGCAGGCGATGCGCTGGGGACCCTTTTAGTACCCTTCCGATCGCTCCCATGACTCATCGGTTTCCCGACAGCGCCGTCTTCTACCGCAAGCTCCGGCACGACTTTCCGCTCGCCGTGCGCGCCGTGGGCTCGTGGATCGAGGACGATAGCGGCCGCCGCTGGCTCGATGCTTCGGGCGGCGCGGTGGTCGCGAACCTCGGGCACGGCGGCCCCCTCGCCGGAGAGATCGCCGACGCCGTCGCGGCGGAGATCCGCACTCTCGGCTACGTGAACGGCACCCAGTTCACCCATCGCGCGGTCGAAGAGTTGGCGCGCGAGCTCACCGCCCTCACTCCCGGCGACCTCGACTTTGCCTACTTTCTCGCCAGCGGTTCGGAGGCCGTCGAAGCGGCGGTGAAGTTGGCGCGTCAGGTTCAGGTCGAAAGCGGACGGCCCGGCAAGTGGAAGGTGATCTCGCGTGTTCCGTCGTACCACGGCAACACCCTCGCCGCTCTCGCGCTCTCGGGACGCGAGCACTATCGCGCGGTCTACGGCCCTCTGCTGCTCGACCTGCCACGGATTCCGGCGCCCGATCTCTACCGCGATCCGCAGGGCGCAGCGGCATCTGGAGAGGCTCTCGAGGCAGAGATTCTTCGCCAGGGAGCGGATACCGTCGCCGCCTTCATCGCCGAACCGATCGGTGGCTCCTCGTCGGGTGCGACCGTTCCCTCTCGCGCCTACTGGGACGAGATATCGGAGATCTGCCGCCGCCACGACGTTCTGCTCATCGCCGACGAGGTGCTGTGCGGCATGGGCCGCACCGGCCGGATGTTCGCCTGCGAGCACTTCGACCTCGTGCCCGACATCCTGGTGCTCGGCAAGGGACTGAACGCCGGCGCGCTGCCGCTGTCGGCGGTCGTGGCGCGACGGCCCCTGGTGGAGCTTCTCGCCGCCGGGAGCGGCGCCTTCAACCACGCCCAGACCTACTCGCACCAGCCGGCGCTCTGCGCGGCGGGGCTCGCAACCCTGCGCGCTCTCGCCGCCGAGCGCCTCGTCGAGCGCGTCGCGCGCCTCGAGGCGCCGTTCTTCGGCGCCCTCGGCCGTCTGCGCGGGCACGCGCAGATCGGCGATATCCGCGGCAGGGGTTTTCTCGCCGCGCTCGAGTTCGTCGCCGACCGCGAGACGAAGCGGCCGTTCGATCGCGCCCTGCGCTTCGCCGAGCGTTTCACTGAGCGGGCCTTCGCCAACGGACTCATCGTCTGGCCGAACGCCGGCAACGTCGACGGTACGAACGGCGACCTGGTGATCGTCGCGCCGCCGTTCACCGCCACCGAGGACGAGCTCGAGGAGATCGTGCGCCGGTTGGACAGCACCCTGAAGGAGATGAGATGAGCGACGCCCGCCGCATCACCTACACCTCGACCGCCGCCGACCCCGAGTTCCGCGCCACCTTCGACCGCGAGCTCGTCCGAGTGCGCGGGCGTTTTCCGCTCGTCCTGGGGGGCAACGTCGGGGCGCTGCCGGTCGAGGGGCGCGCGAAGCATCCGGTGTCGTCGCCGATCGACAGCCGGCTCATCGTCGCGGAGGTCGCCATCGCGACGCCGGAGGAGGTCGCAGCGGCGATCGGTTTCGCGCGCTTCGCCTACCCGAGGTGGCGGGCGGTCCCGTGGGAGCGGCGGGTCGAAATCCTCCGCTCGGCGGCGTTGAAGATCTCCGAACGCAACCTCGAGCTCGCGGCGTGGATGGTTTACGAGGTCGGGAAGACGCGGCTGGAAGCGATGGCCGAGGTGGAGGAGACGGCTGACCTGCTGCGCTACTACGCCGAGCGGCTGGAGTTCCACGACGGCTACCGCCGCCCGCTCGCCCGCATGAGCCCGAGCGAGTCGACGGAGAGCGTGCTCCTTCCCTACGGAGTCTGGGCGGTCATCTCGCCGTTCAATTTTCCCGCCGCGCTGGCTGGAGGCATGATCGCCGCCGCGCTCCTGGCGGGCAACACAGTCGTCTTCAAGCCGGCACTCGACGCACCGGTTTCCGGAGAGCTCCTGTGCACAGCGCTCTGGGAGGCCGGCGTGCCGCGGGAGGCGCTCCAGCTGGTGCACGGGCCCGGAGCGACGGTAGGCGAAGCGCTCCTCGGCGACGACCGGATCGCCGGTGTCGCCTTCACCGGTTCCTCCGAGGTCGGCATGCGCATCGTGCGCGCCGGCGCAGAGGGGACGGGCGCCGGCCCGCGGCCGGTGGTGGTCGAGATGGGAGGCAAGAACGCGGCGATCGTCACCGCCACGGCCGACCTCGATGCCGCCGCCGAGGCGGTCGCGCGCTCGGCCTTCGGCTTCGGCGGACAGAAGTGCAGCGCCTGCTCCCGAGTCTACGTCGAGCGCGCCGTCGCGCAACCGTTTCTGGAACGACTGCTGGGGCGGACCGGAAAGATGGTGGTCGATGATCCGGCGACGGGCGATCCGGCGCTCGGGCCGGTCATCCGAGCGGGCGCGGTCCAAACCTACAGAAGGTACATTGCCAGCATCGAAGCGGCGGGTGGCGACATTCTCTGCGGTGGTGAGGTCCTCGACGCAGGGGAGCTGGCCCACGGTCACTACATCGCGCCGACGGTCGCCAGACTTCCTTTACCAGAGCATTTGCTTTTTTCAGAGGAGATGTTTCTGCCGATCCTTCTCATTCAAGAGGTCGAAAGTCTCGACGAGGCGATCGCGCGAGCCAATGCGACGCCCTACGGGCTCACCGCTGGCCTGTTCAGCTCCGACGCCGGCGAGAAGGAGAGCTTCTTGAACGAGGTCGAAGCCGGAGTGCTCTACGTCAACCGGAGAAGCGGCGCCACGACCGGCGCCTGGCCGGGGATCAATCCGTTCGGAGGATGGAAAGCGAGCGGAGCGCCCGGTCCTGCGGCGCTCGGCCCCGACTATCTGTTGAATTTCCTCCGCGAGCAGAGCCGCACGGTCAACGGCTTTGGCGACTGACCGGCCGCCCCTTCGCGGAAGGCCCGCGGAGGAACCTCGCGCAGGGCGATCGCCTACTGCGGCATGCCCCCGGACATCAGGCCATAGGCTGAGAGCGCCATTCCGATTCCCATAACGACGTAACAGGCCAACATCCTCAGGAACGGCGTCTTGCAGGCCGCCCAGTTCTTGGCGACGTAGATGAGGGTCGGAATTCCCAGCAACAGGCAGGCGAGCCCCCAACCGATACTGGTCTTGAACGCCATGATCAGAATCTGAATTCCGAAAATCGCCGCACCGATGATTCCGGCCCACATCAGGATCTGCCCCAGAATAGCCATGTGCTCTGCTCCTCGAATCGAATGGGCCGCGCCATCTACAAGACGTTCCCGCCGGAGCACTCCTCCGGCGTAACACCGCCCCGCGACTCCCCGGCCTGTGAAATTCTGAGCTTCACCTAGAGTACGTGAAGGATCGAAAAAAGAGGACAGGAGGCCCCGGCTTTACCCGGGGGGTGGCCCCGGGCTAGAGTCCTCGGCTCAGGCTGGCTCGCGCCAGTTCGGCAAGCCTCCTCTTCCACTTCACCCTTCGACTTTCCGCGAGAGACCATGGGACGCATATTCGAGACGCGCAAGCATGTGATGTTCGCCCGCTGGGACAAGATGGCCAAGGCGTTCGCACGCATCGGCAAGGAGATCGCCATCGCCGTCAAGGCGGGGGGGCCGAACCTCGAATACAACCCCCTCCTGCGCCGGGTGCTGCAGAACGCCCGCGCCGTGAACATGCCGAAGGACAAGGTCGAGTCGGCGATCAAGAAGGCGTCGGGGCAGGGCGCCGTCGACTACGCAGAGGTGCTCTACGAGGGCTACGCCCCACACGGCGTCGCCGTGCTGATCGAGACCGCGACCGACAACACCTCGCGGAC
>JAYTAM010000387.1:0-2468 GCA_043737505.1 Thermoanaerobaculia bacterium | reverse complement strand
GAGCTCCGGCGACTTTTTGACGCTCGGGCGGACTTTCCTCGAAGAGTGGAACGATGGGCAGCGCCTGGTGAAGGCGAGCCGCATCGTCGCGATCGGCTTCCTGCTGGCGCTGCTGCTCACGGTCGGCGCGATCGCCCGCGACCTCCACGGCTCGGACGGCGCACTGCTGGCGATGGCCGTGGTCGCATTCGATCCCGCCTGGCTGGCGCACGGACACCTGGCCACCATCGACGTGCCGTTCGCCCTCGCCGCCCTGCTCGCGCTCCATGCCGCCCATCGCTGGCTCGAGCGCTCGACGCCGGCGCGTCTGGCGCTCTTCGTCGCCGCCTTCGCCGCCACGGCGCTGGTCAAGTTCTCCTGGCCGATGCTGGTGCCGGCGCTCCTGGCGATGGCTCTCGTCGCCTACCGCGGCCGAGGCCTCCGCAGCACTCTGCGCTCCCTGTCTCTCGGCGGCGGGGCCCTCGCGGCCGGGACTCTTCTGGCGATCTGGGGAGCGTACGGTTTTCGTTTCGCCGCCGTCCCCGGCGTTTCAGCCGGGGGAGCCGATGCGCCTCACATCGCCGTGCCGGCGGACTACGGCCACCCGCCGCCGAGAACCGCGGCGGCCGCCTGGGAAACCGTTCTGCACGATCCCGCCACGGCCACCGACCGGCGCGGCCCGATCGTTCCGCTGTTGCGCGCGGCGCACTCGCACAGGTTGCTGCCGGAGGCCTACCTCTACGGCATCGCCTTCGTCGACAAGAAGGCAGAAGGCCGCGCGGCCTATCTGCGGGGCCGCTATTCGAACCGCGGTTTCGCCAGCTACTTTCCCTGGGCCCTGGCGGTGAAAACGCCGCTCCCCTGCCTGCTGCTCTTCGCCGTTGGTCTGGCTGTTTCGGCCCGGCGCCGGAGCGGAGCTCACGACAAACCGACTCTCGCAGCAGGGCTGGGCGTCTTCGCCGTCACCTACCTGGCGGTGCTGATTTCGAGCGGACTCAACCTCGGCTATCGCCACCTCCTCCCGGTCACGGCAATCCTGGCGATCGCCGCGGGAAGTCTTGCCCCGGTCCACTTCGCGCCGGGTGTCCGGCGGCCTCTGGGTGCCGCACTCGGTCTGGCCCTCGCCTGGCTCGTCCTCGGAACGCTCGCCGTCGCGCCGCACTGGCTCGGTTCCTTCAACGAATCCGTCGGCGGATGGCGCAACGGTCATCGCTATCTCGCCGACAGCAATCTCGACTGGGGCCAGGATCTTCTCCGCCTGCGCTCGCTCCTCGCGCGTGAACCCGCCGAGACGGTGGTCTGGCTTTCCCAGGCAGGCGATCCACCGCTGCCTATGGGGCTTCGGGTGCGCTGGTTCCTCGGCCAGGGAAGCCACTCCCCGGACCCCCGGCCGATCGGCGGCGGTCTCTACGTCATCAGTGCCACCGACCTCGTCGCGGTCTACCGCCCGCTCGCGCGCCCGGAGAGCTGGCGCGATCCGCGGTTGCTGGCGCGCTTCGAACAGTCCTCGTCCGCTGCCGACGCGATCCCGATCGCCCCGCCGATCGGGATCGACGAGCTCGAGGCCCTGAAGCGCCTTCGGCTCCTCTCGCGCCTCTCCTCGCGCGCCCCGGACGACCGCATCGGCACTTCTCTTTTCCTATTTCAACTGAGCGGACAGGAGGTCGCCGAATGGACGACCCCTTGAACCGTACCGGCGCGAGCGGCCCTACACGGATCGCCGGCTTCGGCGCGGCGGTCCTCCTCGCCGTCGCCACCGTCTGGGCCTATCTGCCGGTCCTGGACAATGGCTTCGTCTGGGACGATGGGGCCAATCTCATGGCGGCGCGAGCGCACTGGGATCGCGGCGTCCAGGGTATCGCCTGGGCCTTCAGCGAACCGTTTTTCGGGCACTACCAGCCGCTCACCTGGATGTCGTACCAGCTCGATTCGCTGATTTCGGGAGCGACGCCGCGCGGGGTGCACGCGACGAATCTCGCGCTCCATCTGATGGCGACCGCGCTCGTCGGCGCACTCGCCTGGTGGCTCACCGAGTTCTTGGTACGGCGTCGTACCGGCCGAAGCGCTCCGGGCCTGGCCGCTTCCGCCGGCCTCCTGTCCGCCGCCGTCTTCGCCCTTCATCCGATCCACGTCGAGACCGTGGCCTGGGCGACCGAGCGTCGCGACCTGCTTTCGACTGTGCTGGTGCTGGCCGCCGTGCTGCTGCATCTCGCCACCAGCCCGGCCGACGCCTCGCCGTCGCGCTTCCGTTGGGCCACGGCGCTGCTCCATGCGCTCGCGGCGCTCGCGCGGGCGCAGATGAGCCTGCCGTTCGTGCTGCTGGCGCTCGACTTCTGGCCTCTCGGCCGCCACGAGCGGACTCGTGGGGACCGCCGTCCCCTGCTGCGGCTCATCGCCGAGAAGAGCCTCTCCTTCGCGGTGGCTGCGGCTTCGGCGGCGTCGGCGCTCTGGGCGCAGGCGAGCTCGGGGGCGCTCACCGGGGTGAGCGA
>JAYTAM010000386.1:0-5684 GCA_043737505.1 Thermoanaerobaculia bacterium | reverse complement strand
CGTAGTTCCATAGCTTGATTCTCCGGATACTAGAGAGGGGAAAACATAACATAGCCGTAGTCGTAGCTAGATGCCGGCGGATCTGCGGAAAGCCCCTGCAACGCCTGTCGGAAAAGGGCCGGCGTGGAGCCCGCCTGTGGAACGGGGCCTGTGGAGAGCTCTCGAAAGTCGGCGGAAAAATGCTTGCGCCAGGGATTTCAACAACCGCTCCGAAGGATTTCCACAGTATTTTCCGATGATTTGATGGTGCGACTTTCCGACGTTCCGACGTCGCGCTGGTCCGGCGTTGCGAGAGCTCCGGGCTGCGGTGAGGCTCTCAGGCCAGGTGGCGGGTCATGCCGTCGAGCGTGCGTTCGAGCTCGGCGTCCGTCAAGCGCAGCTTGAGAATCTTGTCGACCGAGTACATGACGGTCGAATGATGCTTGTCGTTGAACTGACGGCCGATCTCGGGGTACGAGAGCTCGGTGAGCTCCTTGCAGAGGAACATCGCCACCTGACGCGGAAAGGCGATCTGCTTGGAATTCGACTTGGACTTGATCTCGCTTACCTTCAAGCCATAGTGCCGGGCGACGAACTTGATGATCTCGGCCGCCGTCGCCCGGCGTCCCTCGTCGGGCAGAATGTCCTTCAGCGTCTCCTTGGCGAGCTCGAGCGAGAGCGGCTTGGCGGTGAGCGAGGAGAAGGCCACCACCCGGTTGAGCATCCCTTCGAGCTCGCGGACGTTCGACTTCACCTGATAGGCGATAAAGAGGGCGACGTCGTCCGGCAGGTTGACGCCATCCTGGTCGGCCTTGCGGCGAAGAATCGCCACCTTGGTTTCGAGGTCCGGCGCCTGGATGTCGGCGATCAGGCCCCACTCGAAACGCGAGCGCAGGCGCTCTTCGATCGCCGGAATGTTGCGCGGCGACGAGTCGGACGACAGGATGATCTGGCGCTGGCTGGTGTAGAGCGTGTTGAAGGTGTGAAAGAACTCCTCCTGCGTGCGCTCCTTGTTGGCCAGGAACTGGATGTCGTCCACCAGCAGGACGTCGATCGAGCGATAGCGCTCGCGGAAGGCGTGCATCGACTTGAAACGCAACGAGTTGATCAGCTGATTGACGAACTGCTCGGCGGTGAAATAGAGCACCTTGAGCTCGGGCCGCCGGGCGAGAATCTGATGTCCGATGGCGTGCAGGAGGTGGGTCTTGCCGAGCCCGACGCCACCATAGAGGAAGAGTGGGTTGTAGCTGTGCGCCGGACTCTCGGCGACGGCGCGGGCCGCGGCGTGGGCAAACTGATTAGAGCTGCCGACGACGAAGGTCTCGAAGAGATACTTGGGGTTGAGGCGGTCGCCGGTGGGAACGGTACCGCGAACCGAGCCGCGCTCGGCGCGGGCCGCGGAGTCCGCGCCGCCCTGCTCGGCCACCACGGTGACCGAAAAGAACTCGTCGAACAGGATCTCCGCCTCGCGATCGAGAGTGTCGCGGTAGCTCTCCTCGAGCGTGTGGACGAAGCGCTCGTTGGGCGCAGCGAGAACGAGACCGGTTTCGTTCTCGCTCTTTACCGTGAGCGGAGCGATCCAGGTGCCGTACTCCTCGGGTTCGAGGATGGCACGCAGGCGCTCCTGCAAACGCGACCAGTAGCTAGAGTCTGAAGGCACGGCGTCGTCTGGATATCAACAGTTTTTCCACAGTTTGCGGAAATCTTTTTGGAGGCCTCGGCTGCGGGCGGGGTCGAGAGGGGGACTATACCGCACAGAGGCGGCGCGGAACGGAACCCTTACCCGCCGCTCGACCCGCTCGGCCCGCTCGACCCGCTGGACGATGCCCGCTCAAAGTCCGCGGGCGAGCTCGAGCCAGGCGCCGTCGAGCTCGAGCTCGAGTTGCGGGCGGGGAAGCCGCGCGTCGAGACTCACCCCCAGGCGCGTTTCGAAGCGCGCCAGGAGACGGCTTTCGGCGAGCTCGAGAAGGCGCGCATCGAGTCCGGCGCTGCCGCCCCCCGAGAAAAGCTCGAGCAAGCTCGGAGCCTCCGGCAGAAAGACCAGCGGAAGTTTTTCGGCTGCCGGGATCTCGGCCGCTTCGCGCGCCAGCTCGACCGCGCGATCGAGGCCGCCCAGCTCGTCGACCAGGCCGACTGCGAGCGCGTCGAAGCCCGTCCAGACGCGGCCTTCGGCCACCGCCTCGACGGCTTTGCGATCGAGCTTCCGCCCCTCGGAGACGTGGTTCAGGAAGCGGCCGTAGATCTCGGAGACCCGCCGCCGCAGGAGAGCGGTCTGGGCCTCGTCGAACGGCTTCAGGGAGGAGTAGAGGCCGGCGCTCGCGCCGCGCTGCAGCGGATCGTGGGTGATGCCGAGGAGCTCCTCCTGGAATCTTCCGGTGGCAAGCTTGCCCGTCACCACGCCGATCGAGCCGGTGATGGTCGCCGGCTCGGCGACGATGCGGGTGGCGCGGGCGGCGATGTAGTAGCCGCCGGAGGCGGCGACGTCGGACATCGAGACGACGACCGGCTTCGCGGCACGCAGTTGCTCGACCTCGCGCAGGATCAGGTCGGAAGCGAGCGCCGAGCCCCCCGGGCTGTCGATGCGCAGCACCACCGCCACCACCGAATCGTCTTCGGCGAGCGCTCGGAGCTCGGTGGCCATGTCGGCCGAACCGAGGAAGGCCTCGCTCGCGAAAGGATCGGAGCCGCTGCCACCGCGCACGATGGCGCCCTGGGCAAAGAGGATCGCCACCCGCTTGCCGCCCGGGATCCGCCCGCCGCCGCGGCGCGCATAGTCGAGAAAGTCGACCCGTTCGATGTCGCCACTTTCCTCGCCGCCGAGCTCGTCGAGCCCGTCGCGGAACTCGTCCGGATAGGCCAGCGCATCGACCAGCCCCTTCTCGAGCGCCATCGCCGCGGAGAGCGGCGCCGCGTCGACCCAGGCGCGGACGGTCGCCGCATCGCTCTTCCTGGCACTCGCTATGCCGTCGACGATCTGGGTGAAGAAGCTGTCGAGCAGCGCGTCGAGTGCCACCCTGGCGGCCGGCGAGTGCCGCACTTCGGTGAAAATCTCGCCGGCGCTCTTGAATTCACCGGCGGTCAGGAAGCTCGGCTCGATCTTGAGCTTATCGAGACTGCCGCGCAGAAACGGACTGTCGGCGTACAGGCCGAGCAGATTGATCTCGCCGGCGGGCGCGAGGGCGATCGAAGTGCAGGCCGAGGCGAGGTAGTACTCGAGCGTGCCGTTGCCCCCTTCCCCGGCGGTTTCGAGATAGCAGCGAACCGGCTTGCCGGCGAGGTCGAGCGCGGCGATCTGGCGGCGCAGCTCCTGGGCCTTGGCGAGCCCGAAGCCAGCGTCCTGGATGTAGAGCGCGACACCCTTGACGTCCGGATCGGCCCGGGCGGCGAGGAAGCCGCGGTAGAGCAGGGCGAGCGAGGCCGGCTCTTCCCCGCCGAGAAAGGGAAAGGTCGGCTCCTGGCCCTGATCTTCGATCGGGGCGTCGAGGGTGAGGGTGAGGATCTTCGCGGCCCTCCAGCTCGGCGCGTCTTGGCGCAGAAGGAGGTAGCCGGCGCCGGCGATGACGACGCCCAACAGGCTGGCGAGCAACAACAGAAAAAAGAGCCTTCGCATCGAGGACAATTCTCCAGAAGGGGAAGATAGCGCGTTCTCCGGTGACCGGCGGGCGGCAGGAGCAGCGCTACGTTCCCCCGCAGACTCCCGCCCAGCGGGTCCGAGCGGGGAGAGAGCGGAATATCCAAGCGCTGGCACCCGTTTTGCTACCCAGTGCAGACAGAGTCATCACCGTGCGCGAGGAGGTTCCACTTCCCCATTACCATCCCACCCAGAAGTTTCGAGATCAGGTTGATCTCCACCCCTCTTCAAGCCCAGCCAAGATCCCCTAAATAACAGGGGTATAGCCACTTAAGAGCCAACCAACTCGGAACCTCCCGCATGCGGTTTTTTTCTTCGGCCCCGGTTCAACCCGGGGCCGATCTCTTTTCAGGACGAGCCGTTTTGGCGGATCGTTCCCCAATCTGGCGGATAAACTGACGATCGTGGTGGCGAAATCCGCACTTCTCCGCTGGTTCGACCGCCATCAGCGCTCTCTCCCGTGGCGCTCGCCCGGGAGACCGTCCGACCCCGCTCCCGATCCGTACGCCATCTGGATCTCGGAGATCATGCTGCAGCAGACCCGGGTCGAGACCGTCATTCCCTACTACCGGCGCTTTCTCGCGCGCTTCCCGGACGTTTCGACCCTGGCCGAGGCAAACGAGGCGGAGGTGCTCGCGCTCTGGTCGGGGCTGGGCTACTACCGGCGCTGCCGCGCGCTCATGGCGGCCGCCCGCACGATCGTCGCCCTCGGCGGCAAGCTCCCGCAAAGCGCGCGCGAGCTCGAGCGGCTCCCGGGTATCGGCCCCTATACCGCGGCCGCCATCGCCAGCATCGCCTTTTTCGAGGTGGTTCCAGTGCTCGATGGCAACGTCGAGCGAGTGCTCTCGCGTTACTCGGCGCGCCCGCAAGGCGCCCGCAAACGAAGCGATCGCGAGGCGCTCCTCGTTCTCGCGGCCGAGCTCCTCGACCGCGAGCGTCCTGGAGACAGCAATCAGGCCTTGATGGAGCTCGGGGCGACGGTCTGCACGCCACGCGCGCCACGTTGCCCCGCCTGCCCGCTGGCGCGCGGCTGTCGTGCGCTGGCGCTGGGGGAACCGGAGAGCTACCCGGCGCCGGCAAAGCGCCCGCCGGTCGAGCGGGTGCACCAGCTGGTCGTGGTCGTCGAAGTGGAGGACCGGCTGCTGCTCTTCCGCCGCGGCGCCGCCGCGGGGCAACTGGCTTCCCTGTGGGAGTTTCCGGCGCTGGAGCTCGGCGGTTTTGGCGTGTCGGGGGTGCCGGGGGAGTCGGCGGTGTCGGCGGGCTCGCCAGGTTCGGCAGGTTCGAAAGGGGTCGACGGCGCGAGGGGGGTGGAGGCGGCGCTCGCAGCGCGCTTCGGCGGCAGCTGGCTCCTCGGAGAGGAGCTCGCCCGCCTGCGCCACTCGATCACCACGCGCAGCTTTGCGATCGAGGTGCGGCGGGCGAGCTTCGCGGTCGCCGCCGGGGCGGTGGCCGAAAGTTCCGCGACCGAAGGGGAGCCGGGCTGGTGGAGCCGCAGCGAGCTCTCCGGCCTGGCGCTCACCGGCGTGGCGCGGAAGGTCGTCGCGCGCGCCGGGCTTCAGCCCGACTGATTCGACTCGCCGCCGGAGAGGATGTACCAGCCGACGATCTTGTCGTCGACCTCGCGCAGGCGCTTGGCCACCAGACCGCAGAGAATTTTGAGCAGGGGAAGGGAGGAGACCTTGCGCACGTCGAGAATCCCCGCCACCACTTCGGCCGGAATCGCCAGCACGACCGCCCCACCGTCGTGCGCCCGCGCCTGCGCCGAGCGCGGGGCCCGGTCGATGAGCGCCATCTCGCCGAAATAGTCGCCGCGCTCGAGGAAGGCCAGGGCCTCCTCGCCGGCGCCGGGGATGAACTTGCTGATCAGCACCCGGCCTTCGAGCACGACGTACATCGCATCGCCCGGGTCGCCTTCGTGAAACAGGACCTGCCCGCTCTTGAGCTTCCGCTCGCGCGACAGCGAGGTGAGGAAGTTGATCTCGAGCGGCGAGAGTTTCTGCTCGGCGAACAGGTTGCGCTTGGCGGCGATGTCGAGCCGGAACTCGCCGGTGACCGCTTTGGCCAAGGGGGGCTT
>JAYTAM010000385.1:0-5713 GCA_043737505.1 Thermoanaerobaculia bacterium | reverse complement strand
GGTGCTGGCGGCGGAGGGCATCGGAGGCCTCGCAAGAGAGTCATCGTGCCTGGGAGCGCGGCACCCGCTGGAGTCGGAGCGTCTCAAAAGCAAGGTCGATGCCATTCGGCGCGGCTTTAGAAGAGCAGCGGCCTGATACCATCTCTCTCGCCGGAGAGATCGTCGAGAAGTGCAGTCGGCCGTGCGGCCGACGGCTGCGGCGCCCCCGGTCGAGGCGGCGACCATGGACCAGGGCGAAGAGAATCCCCTCGCGTCGGGCGGAGACGAGCCGCGCGATCTGCGCAAGGACTTGCGCGGCGTGGCGCACGACATCAACGGCGCGCTCAACAACCTGGCGCTGAACCTCGAGCTCCTCGACCGCTCGACGGCCCAGGGGGCGGTCGCTCCGGAAGGGGCTCGCGAGCGCTACTTCGCCAGTCTGCGGCGGGCGGTGGACAAGATCGGAGAGATCGTCAGCCAGCGGCTGTTGCCCCTCGCGGGCGGCGATCCGAAAGGCAACAAACCCGAGACGTGACCCCGTCAGGTCGCGGGTGCTGTCCGCGCCGGTGGTCACGGCGCGAATTTCTACAAACGAATGCCGTTCAGCTGTCGGCTGGCGGCTCCGGCGCCGAAGTCAGCAGGGCCAGGAGCTCGTCGGCATCGACCGGCTTGACCAGATGGCGGTCGAAGCCCGCCTCGCGTGAGCGCGCGCGATCGGCCTCCTGCCCCCATCCGGTGAGAGCGATGAGGCGCACCCGGTGTTCTCCCGCCCCGTCCCGGATGCGCTTCGCGGCCTCGTAGCCGTTCAGATTCGGCAGGCCGATGTCGAGCAGTACCACGTCGGGCAGTTCGCCCAGCGCCAGCTCGACTGCCTGAAGTCCGTCGTGGGCGAGGTAGGTTCTGTGTCCCTCGAGCCGCAGAAGTAGAGCGAGAGATTCGGCCGAATCGGTGTTGTCGTCGACGACCAGGATGCGCAAGCTCGCCCGCGCCGCCGGCACTGGCAGAGACACCTGCGCCGGCTCCGGTGCCGGTTGCGAAGCTGCCGCTTCGCCGGCGACGGATTCCGCAGACGTCAGCGGCGAGGCGATGACCAGCGGAATGTGCACCACGAACTCGCTCCCCTTGCCCAGGCCCTCACTGCGAGCCTCCACCCGCCCGCCGTGCATCTCGATCAGCTGCTTGACCAGATTCAACCCGATGCCGAGGCCGCCCTGCGTCCGCTCGAGAGTCGAGTCGAGTTGCGTGAACATGTCGAACAGCTGCGGGAGGTGCTCGGGGGCGATGCCGATGCCGGTGTCGCGAATGGTCACGATGGCGTGCGAGGCTTCGATTCCGACGGCGAGGCGGATTTTTCCGCCACGCAGCGAAAACTTGCACGCATTGCTGAGCAGGTTCGCGATCACCTGCGTGATCCGTACGCCGTCCCCGTCGACGTAGAGCGGGGCGGTCGGCATCTCGACCTCCAGCGCCTGTTCGGCTTCGTCGCACAGAGGCCGGCTGGCTTCGATCGCCTGTTCGAGCGCGTGGCGCAGATCCATGTGCGTCCGCTGCAGAGCCAGCTTTCCTCGGCTGATTCGGGCGACATCCAGGAGGTCTTCGACCAGGCGAACCAGATGCCGCATCTGGCGGTCGATCGCGCCCATGGCCACCGTCGACGCCTGCGGATCCGCACCGGCAAGCCGCAGCACGGTGACCGAGCTGCGGATCGCCGCCAGCGGATTGCGGATCTCGTGCGCGAGCACGGCCAGGAACTCGTTCTTCCTGCGGTCGGCCTCGGCGAGCGCCGTGGCGAGATTGGCGAGTTGGGTGGACGCGGCGCGCTCCTCGGTGACATCGCGGAAAACGAGGACAACCCCCGAGACCAGCCCGGCCGCGTCGCAGATCGGCGCGGCGCTGTCGTCGATCGGCACGTCCGTGCCCTGCTTGGAGATCAGGATCGTGTGATTCGCCAGCCCGACCACCTTGCCTTCGCGCAAGGCGCGCATCGCCGGATTCTCCACCGGCTCGCGCGTCGCTTCGTTGACGATGCGGAAGATCCGATCGAGCGGCTTGCCGGCGGCTTCGTCCGTCGTCCAGCCGGTCAGGCGTTCGGCCTCGCGATTGAGCACGACGACGCGGGCGCCGACATCCGTCGTGACCACGGCGTCGCCGATGCTGTGCAGAGTGACTGCCAGGAGCTCACGCTGGCGGGCGATCTCCAAGGAGGCAGAGTGCAAGCTGCGCAGGTACCGCTCGACGAGATAGAAGAAGGCTCCGAAAGCCAGGAGCCCGAGTGCGCCGGCGAGCAGGTTGAGTGCTTGCGCCCGCCGATACGAGGCCCGGGCGTAACCGAGACGGCTCTCCAGCAGGGCGGACTCGTCCCGTTCCATCGCTTCGACGATGACGCGGATCGCGCGCGTGGTGGTCTTGTTGCCGTTGCGCGCCAGCAGGTGCCGCGCCGCCATCAGTCCCGACTCCTTGCTCATCTCCATCACTGCGTCCATCTGCAGCAGGCGCTCCTGCGCGCGCTGGGCCAGACGCTCCAGCGCAACTACCTGCGAGGGGTTGTCACGGACGAGAGTCCTGACTTGGTCGATTTTTCGGGAGAAGCGTTGGGTCGCCTCGCCGTAGGGTGCGAGGAAGTCGTCGTCGCTCATGAGCACGAAGGCGCGCTGGGCCGCCTCCGCTTCGTAAAGCGCGGAAGTGATCGCCTCCAGCTCGCGGAGCACGTCGTAGGTGTGTGTCACCCAGGCCGTCGACTGCCTCTGATCCTGCAGACTTTCGCGCGAGACCAGAATGTTGGCCAGCAGCACGGCGAAGGTCACTGCGACGCCGAACAGGATCGACCGGCTGAGGATGCGTGCGCGACGGGCTGCTCTCAACTTGAACCTCGCTCGGAAACCTTCGTCCGCCCGAATGGGTAGAACGAATGATATCTCCGGCGAACCCGCAACGGCAGACCTGGCACACGGCCTGCAGAATCGTCCTTTACGGATCGAAAGCGCCGGAAACGGCGCCGAACAGGAAAAAGCAGGACAATTTCTCTTGACGACGCCGGCCTGCGTTACCCTCGCGCGCCGGCGTCCTTTTTTTTCTTCCGTTTGCCTGCAGCTGCGCTTCGGGACGGCACCGCAACACCGAGCCGCTCGAGCGCTTCCCGGGTGATCGCCTGTCGAATCCGGAAGTAGCCCGCCCAGGGATCTTTCTTCAAGGTACGCAATCGCCGCCCCAGGCTCGCGACCGTCCAGCGATCGGGAGCCGAACGCGCGAGCTCCATCCAGGAGGTCGGCGTGGCGACCGGGCCGCGGGCGCGAGCGCGCGGCGAGTAGGGCGCGATGGCTGTCGCACCTCGCCCGTTGCGCAGATAGTCGACGTAGATCCTGCCGCCGCGGACGCTCTTCGACGCCTTGTCGACGAAGCGCCCTGGAGCGGCCGCGGCGAGGGCTCCGGCAATAGCGGCCGCGAACGCCTTGACGGTAGCCCACTCGTGCTGCGGCAGGATCGGCGCGACGAGGTGCACGCCCTTTCCTCCGGAGAGCAGGGGAAAGGTCTCCAGCCCCAACTCGGCGAGGAAGCCACGCAGGAGCCGCGCTCCGGCGACGACCTCGGTCCAGGCGACTCCCGGGCCCGGATCGAGGTCGAAGACGAGGCGGTCCGGACGTTCGAGGTCCCCCTTTCGCGCTCCCCAGAGGTGAATCTCCACGACGCCGAACTGCGCGACACCGACGAGACCGGCCGAACTCTCGATGGCAGCCTGAGGCGGTTCGCGCTCGCCGGTTTCCGACACGTCGACGAGGGTCACTCCCGGAGGGGGGTCGGGCCAATGCTTCTGAAAGAAGCAGCTCTTCAGCGCGCCTTCGGGGCAGCGCAAAAAGGCGAGCGGTCGGTCGCGAAGATGTGGCTCGAGGCGCGGCCAAACGGCGGCGAAGTAGCGCGCGAGGTCGAGCTTGGTGGTCGCCGCGTCGGCGAAGAGGCGGCGCTCCGGGTGAGAGATCGCGACGCGCTCGACCACAGGCGCCGGATTCGGATCGGCGCCTTTCGCGCCGGCGGCCGCGCGCTTTCTGGTGCGCGGGAGAGGCGCGGGAAGCTCGCGTTTCACGGCGCTCGCCGGCTTGTCTTGGCGCAGGCCGATGAACGACGGATGGCGCATCCGTCCGTCTTTCGTCCATTCGCTGAACTGGACCTCGGCGACCAGGAGCGGCCTCACCCAGTGCACGTCGTCGACGCCGGGTACAGGTTCGGAGAACGGAGAGCGTTCGGCCGACACGGCGTTCAGACGCCGCAGGAGCTCGGCGCGCGTGCGCTGATCGAAGCCCGTCCCGACGCGGCCCGCGTAGCGCAGCTTGCCGCTGCCATCCTGCGCGGCGACGAGAAGGGCGCCCAGCTCCTGCCGCGTTTCGGAACGCTGCAGGGTGAAACCCGCGATCACCAGCTCCTGTCGCAAGTGACACTTCACCTTGAGCCAATCCTTTCCGCGGCCCGGCCGGTAAGGAGCGTAGGCGCGCTTGCTGACGATTCCTTCGAGCTCGCGGACGCAGGCGGCGGCGAGCTGCCCGGGGCCGCCGCCGATCCGGTGCGGGCTGGAGCGGACCGCCGAACGCGCGGGCAATCCGTCGAGGAGTATTTGCAGCCGCCGCTTGCGCTCGATGAGGGGCAGCGGCCGGAGGTCCTCGCCATCGAGGGTGAGCAGGTCGAAGGCGACGAAACGGAGACCGCGGCGAGCGCGCGAGGCCGGCTCTTCTCCGAGTGCGACTTGCAGGGCTTGAAAGCTGCTCCTGCGTCCGACCATCGCGACGACCTCGCCGTCGACGATCGCGCTCTTCGCCGGCAGGGCGGCGAGCGCCTCTGCGATCTCCGGCAGGCGGTCGGTCCACTCGCTGCCGGAGCGCGACCAGAGGCGCACCGAATCGGCTTCCCGAGCCGCCATCATTCGATAGCCGTCCCACTTGGTCTCGTGCAGCCACTCGGTGCCGGACGGTGCGGACTCGACCAGAGTCGCGAGCTCGAAGAGCTCCGCGATCGCTGAGGACGTTGAGGACGTTGAGGACGCTGAAGGCGCTGCGCTCGCCCGGCCGGAGCCGCCCGGGCGCGCGTTCTCGCCTTCCTTGCCTCGCATCAGCAGCCAGTTCGGTTTCGGGCGTTCGGCGCCGTCGCCCTCTTTCACTGCGAGGCGAACCAGGCGCCACGGGCCAGCGAGCTTGCCGCCCGACAATCGGAACTCGAGGCGCCCGCGGCGGAGAGCCTCGTCGACCTCTCCGTCGGGAATCCAGCGCCCGCGATCCCAGATCTCGACCTTGCCGGCGCCGTAGTTGCCGGCCGGAATCACCCCGGCGAAGTTGGCGTACTCCAGCGGATGATCCTCCACCTGCACCGCCAGCCGGCGGACAGCCGGGTCGAGACTCGGCTCCTTCGGCACGGCCCAGGAGAGCAGCACCCCGTTGTGCTCGAGACGGAAGTCATAATGGAGATTCCGCGCAGCGTGCTTCTGGACGACGAAGATTCCGTGCGCTGCTGCCTTGCGCGGTGTAGCCGGCGCGACGACCGGCCGGGTAGCAGGGTTCTGTCCGCCGGCTGGTTCGGGGGTGGCCGCGAAGTCGCGCTTCGCTGCGTAGGTGGCGAGGGTGGCGAGCGGCTGTTTCGGAGAAGGCTTCTGTGGGCTACCGGCTTTGCGGGGCACGCGTCAGGCGCTGCGCTTGCGACGCGCGGCGGTTTGCCGTCGTGGTCCTTTGCGCGCCTGCAGGCTCTGCTCGAGAAG
>JAYTAM010000384.1:0-2483 GCA_043737505.1 Thermoanaerobaculia bacterium | reverse complement strand
CAGCGCAGGAAGGCCGGCCGGATCAGCACCGAGAGTCCCCCGGCGATGACGAAGATCGGCCAGGCGGTGCTCCAGCTGAGCCCGCCGACGTGCCAGATGCTGATCCAGCCGTAGAGCCCGCCGAGCAGGATCCAGAAGCCGTCACTCACGCCCTCCCTGCCACCGACGAAGAGCATTCTGGCGATCCCCATCGCGATCAGCAGAAAGGGCCAGTAGTTCCACACTCGATGCGGCAGATCCACCCCGAGATTCGCCGCCAGCAGCATCCCGCCGATGGCGATGAGGAAGAGGCCCCAGATCAGTCGATTCAACGTTTCCTTGCTCATCTTGCCCATTCCGCTCTCCTTCGCGCCGGGATCTTCCGGCGCCATGGAGAGAACTTACGCCGCGGCGGCGAAGGTGTCACCGCGAAATCGGTGGACGGCGGCAGTTGACCGGTGAACTGCGTTCCGCGTTCCGCCTGCGGACACCGCGCCGCCCGAAGGATCCCATCGGCTAGCATGCGAGCCTCTGATGCATGCCGCCCCGAGAACCCCGACCACCGCTCGCGCGAGAGCCGGAACGCCCGGCGATCCGGCCGGAGCCCGCGGCGGCCCGCGCCTTCTGCTCGTCCGTCTGTCGGCGATCGGCGACATCGTTCATACCTTGCCGGCGGCGGCAGCGCTGGCGTCCGCCGGGTACGAGATCGTCTGGGCAGTACAGCCGGCGGGGCGAGCGCTCGTCGCGGGAAACCCTGCGGTCGCCTCGAGCGTGGTCGTTCCGGCCAGCCGTCCCTTCCGGCCAGGGGCGATCCGGCGAGCCGCAGCCGCCCTCCGCGCGGCACAGTTCGACATCGCGCTCGACCTGCAGGGACTCTGGAAGTCAGGCTTCTGGGCGCGCGCGAGCGGTGCGCCGCGGCGGATCGGCTGGGGCGGAGCGGCGCGCCGCGAGCCGCTCTCTGCGCTCCTCCTGACCGAGCGCCGCACGTTCCCGCCGGGCGTCGTCCACGTCATCGACAAGAACCTGGCCCTCCTGGCCGCGCTGGGGCTCGATGTCATCGGTCAGCGCAACTTCCCGCTGCCGCCGTTCGAGCGCGAAGCGGCACGGGTCGATCGCGAGCTCGCGGCACTCGGTCTCGAGAGCCCGGTGCTCGTGCACCCCGGCGGCGGCTGGAGCTCCAAGCTCTGGCCGGCCGAGCAGTATGGCGAGCTCGCCTCGCGGCTCGCCCGCCGCCGCATTCCGACCCTGGTCAGCTGGGGGCCGGGCGAGGAGGGACTCGCCCAGCGCGTCGTCGCCGCTTCGAACGGCACGGCGATAGCGAGCTTTCCGGCCTCCCTGCTCGAGTTCGCGGCGCTCGCGCGCCGGGCCCGCGCGGTCGTCGCCGCCGACACCGGGCCACTCCACCTCGCCTGCGCTGTGGGAGCTCCGGCGGTCGCCCTTTTCGGGCCCACCGATCCGGCACGCAACGGTCCGTGGAATCCCGCCGACCGGGTGCTCTCCCGGCGCCCGCCCTGCTTCCCCTGCCATCGCCGCGACTGCTCGACGCACCGCGCGGTTCTCCGCGAGATACCGGTCGCCGAAGTGGAACGGGCGCTCCTCGAACGCATCGGGCTGGCGGACGCGGCGGGATGAGCTCGATGCTCTCGGATCGCAGCGGTCGCCGCGGTCGTGGCGGTCGCTGGGGTCACGGCGGTCGCGGCGGTCGGCGCGAGTGAGCGCGGCGGCGCGGCAGGTCCTCCTGCGGCTGTTTGGCTATCCCGAGTTCCGCGGCGAGCAGGAGTCGATCATCGACACGCTGGTCGCCGGCGGAAACGCGGTCGCCCTGCTGCCCACCGGCGGCGGCAAATCGCTCTGCTACCAGATCCCGTCGATCCTCCGGCCCGGCACCGGCATCGTCGTCTCGCCTCTCATCGCCCTCATGCAGGACCAGGTAGCGGCCCTGTCGCAGCTCGGCATCGCGGCTGAGTTCCTGAACTCGAGCCTCGACGGGCGCGATCAGGCGCGGGTCGAGCGCCGCTTTCTCGCCGGTGAGCTGGACCTCCTCTACGTCGCCCCCGAACGGCTCCTCACCGAGCGCTTCCTTCAGTTGCTCGGACGAGTGCCGCTGGCACTCTTCGCCATCGACGAGGCGCACTGCGTCGCCCAGTGGGGACATGACTTTCGCCCGGAGTACCTCGGGCTGGCGCTGCTCGCGGAACGCTTTCCGGGAGTTCCGCGGATCGCCCTCACGGCGACCGCCGATGCGCCGACCCGGCGTGAGATCGTCGAGCGCCTCGAGCTTCGCGACGCCCACATCTTCGTCGCCAGCTTCGACCGTCCCAACCTGCGCTATCGCGTGGTGGACAAGGACGACGGCGGGCGAAGGCAGCTCCTCGCCTTCCTCGCCGACGAACACCGCGGCGACGCCGGGATCGTCTACCGCCTCTCGCGCGCCAAGGTGGAGGCGACGGCGGCGCTCCTGGTCGAGAAGGGGGTGAAGGCGCTCGCCTACCACGCCGGCCTCG
>JAYTAM010000383.1:0-13227 GCA_043737505.1 Thermoanaerobaculia bacterium | reverse complement strand
CAGGACGATTCGTTTCATCAGGAAGCCTCCCGAACGCGAATGCCGACAGCAAGGTCGGTACCGACAAGTACGCCGGCTCCCGCAGGAGGTTCTGCGTGGCCCGAGAGATTCAGTCGATCTCGACCAGCGGATCTCCGCCTTCGACCGCCTCGCCAGCGGTGACGTGGACCCGGCTCACCACGCCCCCGCGCTCGGCCTGGATCTCGTTCTGCATCTTCATCGCCTCGAGAACGACCAGCGGCTGCCCGGCTTCCACCCGGTCGCCGGGCTGGACCCGGACCTCGACCACCCGCCCCGGCATGTAGGCCTTGACCGTCCGCTTGCCGAGCTTCCCCACGTCGCCGCGCGCACTCTCCGCCAGATGGGTGAGCGGGTCGACCAGCTCGACGGCGAAGGAGCGTCCGCGCCAGTCGACGGAATAGTGGCCGTCCCCCTGGCGAAACACCGCGACCTCGTGGCTTTGCCCACGGACGAGGAGACTCCACACCCACGGACCGAGCGCGCGCGTGTCGACCTCGTGACGGACGCCACCGATCTCGACGATGTACTGCCCGTGGCGACGTTCGACGGTGATCGTCTCGGTCTTCTCCCCGACGCGGCTGACGAGCTGCATCGTCACGATCTCCCGTCGCGCCGCAGGGCGCCCTGGCGCCCCGCCGCGCGCCAACCGCTGCGATGAGAGACTCCCGAGGGGAGGCCGCCCTCCTGCCTTTGACTGCGCTCGAAGTGCACGATGGCCGCCGCGATGACGGCGATCTCCGGAGTTTCGTCGCCGCCGACCGGGGCGAGCTCGCCGCTCTCGAGTTTGCGGTCGAGCCAGTGGATGTCGAAACGCGCGGCGCGGAAGTCGGCGTCGGCGAGCAGGGCCTGGAAGAGCGGCACATTGGTCCGGATGCCGACGATCCGCAGCTCGTCGATCGCTCTCGCGAGGCGCTGCAGCGACTCGTCGCGATCCCGGCCCCAGACGATGAGCTTGCCGATCATCGGATCGTAGTGAATCGAGATCTCCGAGCCGCCGTAGACGCCAGAATCGTTGCGCACACCCGGGCCCTGCGGTAGCCGGAGCCGCTGGATCCTCCCCGGCGAAGGCGCAAATCGCCGGAACGGATCTTCGGCGTAGAGGCGCACCTCGATCGCATGACCGCGCGGCTCGACGTCGTCGAACTCGGGGCCCAGCGGCTCTCCCTGCGCGATCGCGAGCTGGGCGATGACGAGGTCGAGCCCGGTCACCATCTCGGTCACCGGATGCTCGACCTGGAGCCGCGTGTTCATCTCGAGGAAGTAGAAGTTGCCGCTCGCGTCGAGCAGAAATTCGCAGGTGCCGGCGTTGGTGTAGCCGACCGCCTTCGCCGCCGAAACGGCCGCCTCGCCCATGCGGCGGCGCAGCTCCGGCGATACGACCGTCGACGGCGCCTCTTCGACGACCTTCTGGTGCCGCCGCTGCAGCGAGCACTCGCGCTCACCGAGCGAGACCACCTTGCCGTGATGGTCGCCGAGGATCTGGATTTCGATGTGGCGCGGGCGAAGGACGAACTTTTCGAGGAAGACCGCGTCGTCGCCGAACGAGGCGCCGGCCTCGGCGCGCGCCAGGCGATAGCCTTCGGCGAGCTCGCTCTCGTCGTGCGCCACGCGCATCCCCTTGCCACCGCCGCCGGCCGAGGCCTTGAGGATGACCGGATAGCCGATCTCCGCCGCGCAGTGGCGGGCCGCGGCGAGATCCGCCAGGGCACCGGGCGATCCCGGAACGACCGGCACGCCCGCCTCGATCATGCGGCGCCGCGCCTCGACCTTGCCGCCCATCGCCGAGATCGCTTCGGGCGAAGGTCCGATGAAGACCACGCCGCGCTCGCGGCAGCGGGCCGAGAACTCAGCGCGTTCGGAGAGAAAACCGTAGCCGGGGTGGATCGCATCGGCGCCGATCCGCACCGCGAGGTCGACGAGCGCTTCGATCTTGAGGTAGCTCTCGCGCGACGGCGCCGGGCCGATGCGATAGGCCTCGTCGGCGGCCAGCACGGCCAGCGACTCGCGGTCGGCGTCCGAGTAGGCAACCGCGCCGAGAATCCCCTTCTCGCGCAGCGCGCGCAGGATCCGGACGGCGATCTCTCCCAGGTTGGCGATCAGAACTTTGCGAAAAGGAACCACTCGGATCTCGCGCTTTCCCCGGCTCTCCCGGCGGGCGTGCAGGGCAGGTCAAAATCCCGGCTTCGACGCGCCGGATGCTACCACCCGCCTCCTCTGCCACAGGACGAGAACCAGCAGCCCGAGGCCGCCGAGAGCGACGCCGAAGCTCGCGGCGAGCGGCCGGCGGTCGATCCAGAATCGAACCCGGTGGCGTCCGGCCGGCACGGCCACGCCCAGGCGAGCGAGCTGCACGACGAGAGTCGGCGCCGGCTTGCCATCGATCGAAACCCGCCAGAGCGAGAGGTAGGCGCGGCGGAGAAAGAGCACGCCGGAGACGGCCGAGTCGCAGTCGACGATCACCTCCTCGCGGGCATCCGAAACCAGGCGGGCGTTGCCATCGGGCGAAATCGGGCGGGCTTCGCCGCCGGCGGATGCCTCTCCCGGCACGACCGCGGTGCGATGGGGATCGAAGGTCTCAGCGAAGATCGTCTCGAGCGCGGCGTTCATGTGCGGCGCCGCGACGACCCGGGTCGCGAGCTCGACCTCGCGCGCCCGGTCGGCGAGCTCGTAGAGCCGCAACGTCTGGCCGTAGTTCTCGTCGCGCGCCACCTCGTTCACCAGGTTCGCGGCCTCCGGCGCGATCTCGCGATCGAGCAGCAGGTAGTCGACCCCGAGCGCTTCGAGCAGGTCGAGCCGGCGGCGATCGGGAAATCTCCGCAGGCCGACCGTCAACGCCTGGGTGAGGAAGCTGTCGAGCCCTTCGGGCGAGATCGCCAGCTCCGCCCGCAGCCCGTGCTGCACGGCCGCGAACGGATAGAGCTCGCGCGCCGAACGGCGGGTCAGCCAGAGCAGGCGATCGTCGGGATACTCCCCCTGATGCATCGTCCCGGGCCGGAAGAGATCGTGGTTGCCACCGTGCAGGACGACGCTGCCGGCAGGAATCGCCGACAGGATCGGTGGCGCTTCGAGGTAAGGCGCGCTCGCGTCGGTAGGTAGCGCCGGCAGCATCGCCCAGCATTGGGTCGCCGCGTGCAGACAGACGAGTCCGACGCCTGCGGCGACCGGAGCCCGGCGCCCCAGGCGCACGAGGGCGAGCGCGAGCAGCAGCAGACCGATCGACAGCAGCGAAAGACCCTGCAGTCGCACCAGGTCGCCCGCCAGTTCCGCTGGCGGAAGGTCCGGTCGCAACAGCGCGGCGACCCAACCGGAGACCCGGCCGGGGGCGCCCACCGAAACGGCGAGAAGGAGCGCGAAGAGCGCCGCCAGTCCGGCGAGCAGGCGTTCGACGCTCTTGCGACCGCCCGCCAGGGCGGCCGCGAAGCCGAGGCCGCAGAGGAGGCTGCCGCCGAGCGCTCCGAGCAGCCAGAACTTGGCCGGAAAGCGCAGGAGCCTTCCCCAGGGGAGATGCCAGAGCCCGGCGACGATCGGATTGAAGCGGCCGAGCGCGAAGAAGAGCGCGACGCCGAGGGCTCCCACTGCCCACAGAGTAGCGGCTCGCGCCGGGCGCTCGCGGCCATCGCGGCGGTCGCGGCGATCGCCTCGTGCACGCCAGCCGGCACGCCATCCGGTGAGGCCACCGGCGGCCGCGAGAGCCAGCGCCAGCAACCCGGGATAGAGCGTGAAGAGGAGCGGCGGATAGCCGTCGAACTGGTGCGGCGCGAAGACCTCCGAGAGGCTCGGGCGGCCGAAGAAGAACGGCCAGAGGAGGTCGGCCAGGTGCGCCGCGCGAAAGCTGCCGACGATCGCCTGCGGCTCGCCGAAGGCGGCGTTGTTGCGGAAGGAGAGCGGCAGGATGCGCGCCATCTCGACGATCTGCGGCGCGGCGAGGAGCGTTCCGGCGAGGACCGCGAGCGCGAGCCGGCCGAGCCCGTCGAGCCGCGCCGAGAATGCCCGCCGGCCCGCGACCAGGGCGAGGGCGCCCGCGGCGGCACCCAGCGCGAGCAGAGCGAGCAGCGGCTCGCCGCCGAGCAGCAGAAGAGTCCAGATGAGCGCCGCGCCGAGCAGCCCGCGCCGCCGGGTGCGCGGCGCCTTGCCGGGGGCGGTCTCGAGAAAGGCGGCGACCAGCGCCGGCGCCAGGGCCGCCGCCGCGACGGTGTTGTAGAGGTTCAGCTGGCTCGCGAAGTAGCCCGAGAAGGCATAGGCCGTCGCCGTCATCCACGCCGCCGGAGGCGCCAGGCCGAAGGCCCGGCCCATCCAGAACGCGGCTCCGAGCGCGACGAAGGCGTGCAGCCAGAAATGCGCATTCAGGGCCCACAGGGTCGACCTGGCGCCGGCGTCCGGGCCGCCGAAAAAAAGCAGGAGATTGTCGGGATAGAACGGCAGTGCGTTCAGATTTCCCGCCAGCGCCTGGCCGCCGGCGCGCAGCGGGTCGACCAGCGGCAGCTCGAATCGGCGAACTCCCTCGCCGAGCGCGATGCGGTCGAGGAAATGGGTCTGCAGCACATCGCGCAGGATGAGGGTCTTCTCGCCGGTCGCGAGCGGCCAAGCGAGCGCGGCGAGCAACAGGACGGCCGGCAGGGCGAAGAGGGGTGCGAAGCGCTTCACGGCCGACGCCACCCCGCCGCGGCCGCGACGGCGAAGAGCACCAGGCTCACGCCGCCGGCGATCGCCTCCGGCCGGCTCGAGGCGCCGATCCGGATCTCGTGCCGCCCGGCAGGCACCTCGACACCGAGCAGGACGAGGTCCACCGGCTGGGTGGCGAGCTTCCGGCCGTCCTCGAGCCGTGCTTCGATGATCGGGAAATAGTTGCGCTGCACGACGAAGAGTCCGCCCTCGCTCTCGACCGAGATATGCAGCCGGTCATCCTCGGCGCCGAGCACCTTCACCACACCTCCAGGGCGATGCTCCACCGGTCGGCTGGTGACCGCGGCGGCGAGAGGCTCCCGAAGATAGGTGGTCAAGGCGAGGGCCTCCACGGGCGAAGCCGCCGTGACCAGTTCGCGGGGCCAGAACACCGCCGGTGCCGGATCGGGAATGCGATAGAGCTCGCTCTGGACGCGCAGCCGTTTCTCCGCGGCGACGCGCTCGAGGGGCGGCGGGGGCAGGCCGTCGTCCTGGCGCACCAGCCAGCCGACGCCGAGCAGGCGCATCCAGCCGATGCGGGCGGGCCAGTCGAAGCGGGCCAGGTTCTGCAGCAGCAGCGTCTGGAGCGGGGAGTAGATGCCATCGAGATCGCTCGCCAGCGGATAGGTCACGCCGTAGAGCGCCGCCGTTCCGGGCTCGAGGTCGAGCCGCACGTCGCGGGTCCCTTCGACGACGGTTTCGACGCCCTGCATCGCCACCGTTTCCGACCAGGTAGGGAACGCATTCGCCACCAGCATGACCGCCCGGTTCCCGCCCAGCTCGGCGACCCAGGGCGCCGGCGGCGCGAGCTCCGCGACCTCGTCCGTGGCGACCATCGGCGAGAGCTGCAGCAGAGCGAGAGCGGCGACGGCCACCAGCGCCACTCCGCTTCGCCGGCGCACCGCCCAGGCGGCGGCCGCGAGGGTGAGCGCCGCGGCGACGAAGCCGAGAAACCAGACGGTCTGGTGGGTCGCGGCGACCCAGTCATGGCGCACATCGAGTCGCTCCATGAAGAGCGTCCGCACGGAGCTGCGCAGCGCCAGCAGGAGGAGGGCGATCACCGCCGCACCGCCGGCTCCCAGCGTGAGAAGGCGAACCGCCCGCTGGCGGCGGACCCGGATCACTTCCGCACCGTCCTCCTCGAGGGCGTCGGCGGGAGCGGCGGGATCGGCGGGACCGGCTGCACCGGCTGCAGACACCAGGCGATCGAGCCCCCAGCCCGCGAGCAGCGCCCCGCCGACCGTCGTCCAGAGGAGCAACTTCTGCGGGTAGCGGAAAAGTCCTGCCGTGAGCATCAGCACGGTCTCGCCGGAGAGTCCGCCCAGGTATCCGACCGCGAGGCCGGCGATGGCGAGCGCCGCCCAGACCCAGCGGCGGCGCAGCACGAAGAGCCCGAGGATGAGACCCAACAATCCGAAATGGAGCGAGTAGATGTACGGCATGATCGGCGTCACGCTCGACCAGTAGCCGAAGCGCCCGAGCTCCGCGGGAAAACCCCACGGCAGAGGCAGAAGGAGCTCCAGCAGGCGCAGCGGGTGAAGCGCGTGATTCGCCGCCTGCACCGACAGCAGCCCGTGCGCCCCGCGAAAGGTAAACCCGAAGGTGCGTGCCGCGGCGACGACCTGCGGCAGGGCGACTCCGAGCCCGATGGCACCGACGGCGATCGTCGACAGCAGACCACGGCGCGCCCCGTGGCGTTCGACCGCGACCAGCGCCATCGGCACCAGGGCGAGCGCCGCCGTGACCGGCTCGCCGGAGAGCAGCATCAGGCCGCAGGCGATCCCCCCCCAGAGCAGGCCGCGCCGGCCGCCGCGCGCGAGACCCCAGAGAACCAACGGCAGCCAGGCGACGACCGCGATCAGGTTGTAGAACGTGAGACAGGAGAGAACGTATCCGGAGCCGGCGTAGGTGAGCGCCGCCATGGTCGCGCCGAGCGGACTCTGGTCGAGCTCGCGCGCGAGCTTGCGAAAGGCGACGAAGGCGAGCAGCCAGTGCAGCACATAGTGCGCGTTGAAGGCGCTCCAGAAGGGCAGCACCAGATAGAGGAGATTGCCCGGATAGTAGGGCAGGGCGTTCGGATTGCCGGCGAACGGCTGGCCGAGCGCCCAGACAGGATTGAACGCCGGAATGCTGCCGTGCGCGAGCGCCTGGGCTCCGAACGCCTTCATGTGCAGATGCGTCGTGAAGACGTCGCGCTGGATCAGGGTGCGATCGCCGAGCAGGAGCGGCAGGGCAAAAAACAGCCACGCCCCCGCCAAGGCGGCGAGCAGGAGCCGCTCCCCTCGTCGGCCGTCTCCGGAGGCGCTTAGAATACCCGCCATGCTCTCCGCTCTCCTTCGCTCCCTGCGCCCGGCGCAGTGGGTGAAGAACCTCTTCGTCCTGGTGCCGCTCGTCTTCGCCCACCGGCTCGACCGCTTCGATCTCGCGCTGCGATCGGCCTCGGCTTTCGTCGCCTTCTGCGCGGCGGCGAGCGCGGTCTACCTGCTCAACGACCTGCGCGACCGCGAGGCCGACCGGCTGCATCCGGTCAAACGCCTCCGTCCGATCGCCGCCGGCGAGCTCCGGGCCGGTATCGCGCTCGTGACCGCCGCTCTCCTCGCCACCGGAGCCCTGGCGCTCGCCTGGACGCTCGGCCCGGGCTTCTCGATCTGCCTCGGAATCTACCTCGCGTTGAACGTACTCTACTCGCTCGGGCTCAAGCGCCTGGTCATCCTCGACGTGATGACGATCGCGCTCGGTTTCGTCCTCCGGGTCGAGGCCGGCGCGCTGGCGATCGACGTCGAGGTCTCGTCGTGGCTCCTGCTGTGCACGATCTTCGTCGCCCTTTTCCTCGGTTTCGCCAAGCGCCGTCATGAGCTCGCTCACCAGCCCGGTACGAGCTCCGGGTCGCGTGCCGTGCTCGAGCACTACAACCTGACCTTCGTCGACCAGATGATCAACGTCGTCACCGCCTCGACGGTGGTTTCCTATGCCCTCTACACGGTCGATCCGGCCACCGCCGCACGACTCGGCACGCCCTGGCTGATCGCCACCGTACCCCTCGTCCTCTACGGAATCTTCCGCTTTCTCTTCCTGCTCTACCAGAAGTCCGACCTCGCGAGCCCCACCGAGGCGATCCTCCGCGATCCCCCGTTCCTGGTGAACCTCGTGCTGTGGGGGGCGACAGTGCTGGTCCTGATCTATGCCGACTGAGCCGGCCGGCGACAGGGGCGAGCATCCAATGCGCCTGATGAGACCGATGAGACCGATGAGACCGATGAGATCGACGAGACGGATGCTCGCACTGCTCTTCCTGGCTTCGGGCGCCGCAGGCCTCGTCGACCAGGTGGCGTGGCTGCGCTACCTCTCGCTCGTCTTCGGCAACACCACGCTCGCTACCGCGACTCTCCTCGCCGTCTTCATGGCCGGGCTCGGCCTCGGTGCCTACCTGTTCGGCCGGCTGGCGGATCGCACGCCGCGGCCTCTCACCCTGTACGCGCTGCTCGAGGTCGGCATCGGCCTTTTCGCCATCTTCTCGCCGCGCTTTTTCGACGGCATGACCGCGGTCTATATCGCCGTCGAGCGCGCGGTCGGCGGCGCGAGCGGCGCACCGTGGAGCTTCGCGCTGCTCAGGATCGGTCTGGCCGCGCTTTGCCTGCTGCCCCCGACGCTGCTGATGGGCGGCACGCTGCCACTCATCGTGCGCGCGCTCCGCCACGGCCGCGCACCGGAGGCTGGAGCCAACGACCCCGACCGGCCGGCCCGGGACACCGCTCTCCTCTACGGTGCCAACACCCTGGGGGCGGTTCTCGGCGTCGCCGGTGCCGGGTTCGTGACGATTCCGCTCTTCGGCCTGCATGCGAGCCTGCTGCTCTCGGCGGGGCTCAACTTCCTCGCCGCGCTCGGCGCCATCGCGCTCGCGCGCCGACCCGAGCGAGCGGAGCGACCCGAACGAGCGGAACGAGCGGAACGACCGGAGCGGCCGGAGCGGCCGGAGACCTCGGCGGTCGCGCCGAACGGAGGCGAGGCACCGTCGGACCGTCGTCTCCTCGCCGCCGCTGCCCTCATGGGAGCGACCAGTCTCGCCTTCGAAGTGCTCTGGACACGCATCCTCGTCTTCTATCTCGGTTCGAACGTTTACGCCTTCAGCCTGATGCTCCTCGGGTTCCTCCTCGGGGTCGCGGCGGGAAGCCTCGCCATCGGCCGGCTGGTCGATCGGGTCGAGCGTCCGCTGGCGCTTCTCGCCGGAGTCGAGCTCGGCATCGCCGCCTGCGCCCCGCTCTCGATCTGGCTCTTCGCTACCCTCAATGGCCGCCAGATCGCGCTCTCGGAGGCGCTCGAGCCGCAGGGCTTCGGCGTCGCCGTCGTCGCTCAACTCCTCGCCGTGCTGCCGATCCTCTTGCCGCCGACGATCCTCATGGGAGTGAGCTTCCCGCTTCTGGTGCGGGTCTATTCCGCGCGGGCGGGAGGCCTCGGTTCCCCTTCCTCGGCCGACGCCCCTACGAGCAGCCGGATCGGTCGCGACCTGGGAGAGCTTTACGGCGCCAACACACTGGGCTGCATCTTCGGCTCCCTGGGAGCGGGGTTTGTCCTCATCCCGTACCTCGGAACGCAGAACTCGTTGCTGGCGGTTGGAAGCGTCTGCGCCGGCATCGCTCTTTTCTTCCTCCGACGCTCCCGGCGGGAGGAGTACGCCGGCGCCCCCCTGGAGCGGACGCCGGCCTGGCCGATGGGTCTGGCGCTGGCGGCGCCGGTCCTCCTCGCCGTGCTCTCCTTCTTTCTGCCAGCCGATCGGGTGATCCTCGCCGCCGGGCTCTTCGGCCGCGACAAGCCGGAAGATCTGGTTCACTTCCACGAAGACGCGAGCGCCGCGGTGGCGATCCGCAGAATGCACGAGAAGGGCAGCACCTACCTGTCGCTGGAGCTCAACGGCGTGAATGTCGCGGGCACGAGCCCCGACCTCTATGCGGTGCAGAAAATGCAGGGTCACCTGCCGCTCCTGCTCGCCCGCAGCCGCGACGCCAGGGTGGTGCACATCGGTTTCGGCAGCGGCGGCACGGCGCATGCGGTTTCGCGGCACCCGGTGCGCGAGATCCGCATCGTCGAGCTCTCGCCCGCAGTGCTGGCGGCGTCCGACCGCTATTTCGGCGACATCAACCACGGCATTCTCGCCGACCCGCGCGTACGGGTGGAGATCAACGACGGCCGGAACTTTCTGCTCGCCAGCCCCGAGACCTTCGACGCCGTGCTCTCGGATTCGATCCACCCGCGCTATGCCGGCAACGGATCGCTCTACAGCGAGGAGTATTTCCGGCTGGTGGCGGCGCGCCTCGCACCCGCCGGTGTGGTCTCGATGTGGCTGCCGATGTACACCCTGACGCCGTCGAATTTCGCCATGATCGTGCGGGCGTTCAAGAACGTCTTTCCGGAGACCGCGATCTGGTACGAGGCGTCGGCACTGAACTCGTTCACGGTCGTCACCGGCAGGATGCGCGGCGGGCCCTGGGATCCGCAGGCGCTGATGGACGGCTTCGCCGACCCGGCGATCCTGGCCGCCCTTGCCGACATCGGCATGCGGCGCCCGGCCGACCTGCTGGCCTGTCACCTCTCCTCCGGCCCCGAGCTCGACACCTTTCTCGGCGATACACCGCCGCACGTCGACGACCTGCCGGCAGTGGAATACGAGAGCGGCACCCTTCTCGCCGGCAACTGGACGTGGCTCGCCACCTTCTCGCGGCTCCTGGAGCTGCGGCCGCGCGAGCCCCCGGCGATCGTGCTGGCCGCCATTCCGGCCGCCGAGCACGCGGCGATGCGAGAGCTCTGGCACCGCCAGGGCCTTCGACTCGAGGACCAGCGCCGCTTCCTGGCCTCCGCGGTCACTCCCTACCGGTGAGAGGGGTGAGTGGGGTGAGTGGGCTGAGAGGAGTGTGGGGTGTGAGGCTCCTAGCGCGCCTCCGGCCGGAAGAGCGCATCGCGACGTTGTTCTTCTTCGGCGTTGCTGCGCTCTTCGCGGTGAAGCGCTATCCGTTCACCGTCTGGCCGCTGTTCAGCTCCTACCTTGCATTTCTGGGATCGATTGCCGTCGTCGTCCTTCCCCCGCGGCTCGCCGTCGACGTCTGGCGCTACCGACGCGGCACGCTGGTGCCGGGAGCGACGGGCAGAGATATCGCCTCGTTCGTGCGCGCGCTGGCGGCGTTGATCCTCGTTCTCGTCGCCTACACCAATCTGAAGTGCCGCCTCCTGCTGTTCCATCCCCAGCTCTTCGATCGCATCTTCCGGCGGCTCGACGACTGGCTGCACATGGGCGGCGGCGATTTCATCGCCTGGGTGACGGCCCATCATTCGCGGCCGGCGACCATCGCCTCCTACTTCTTCTACTTCTACGCCTGGGGCGCCCTCGCTTTGCCGCTCGCCGTGGCGATGGCTCGCGCAGCGCGCCCGGGCTCCGAAGCGCCGGCCCAGGATCTCGTACGCCGGACCCTCGCCGCCCTGGGCCTGGCCTATATCTTCGGCGTGGCGCTCTACCTCGCCTTCCCTTCTCTGGGGCCGGCGCTCGTCGAGCGCCAGCGCTACGGCGCCCTCGCCGGCACCAGCGTCTACAACATGCAGCAGACGATGCTCGAGGCGCTGCGCTACACCGTGCAGAATCCCCAGGCCCCCGCCGTGCCGTTCTTCGGACTGGCGGCCTTCCCGAGCCTCCATCTGGCGACGAGCGCACTGGGGCTCCTGCTCGCCTGGAAATGCTGGCGACCCCTGCTCTTCGTGCTGGTACCGTGGAACGTCGGCATCGCCGCCAGCGCCGTCTACTTCGGCTGGCACTACGTCGTCGACTTCTATCCCGCGCTGGCGCTCGCCTGGGGCTGTTGGTGGGCTGCAGGTCGCCTCACTTCCGCGCGCTGAGGAAGTACTGTCCGCCCAGCGGCAACCAGGAGAGAGCCCGCTCGAACGGCCGCAGTGCCCGCAGAATGCGCGGAAAGAAGAGCCGGTAGTGCGTCGCCGGCGCGCGGAACCCGGCTTCGACCAGGCGGCGCTTCATGACCGGCGCCGACACCAGGTGAGCGTTCTCGTCGAACGGACAGCTCGCGACGATTCTCACCGTAAGCGGGTTCCACGGGTTGTGCTCGAAGAGAAACAGGCGGCCACCCGGGCGCAGCAGGCGCTTGAGCTCCGCAAGCAGCCCGGCGTGACGCTCGGCGTCGATGTGATGAAAGACGCAGACCGCGTAGACGATGTCGAACTGGTCGGCGGCGAGAGGCAGCGCATCGCCTTCGTAGTGAATGTAGCGCGCCAGGCCGGCAAACCGCTTCTCCGCGAACTCGAGGCTCCGCCGCGAGACATCGATGCAGGTCAGTCGGGACTCCGGAAAGTACTTGTGCACGAACGGCACCGATCCGCCGATTCCGGCGCCAAAATCGCAGATCTCGAGCGCCGCGGCCTGGGCTGCGGTGGATCCCGAATCCGCCAGCCGGCCCATCGCTTGTGCGATCTCGCGGATCTTGTAATCGGCGAAGTACTCCGGTGATTCACCCGAGATGGCGACACTGGCGGCATGCAGGGCGGCATAGTCTTCTGCGTAGCGATCGAATTCGCTCTGCTCCATCGGTCAGTCGACCGCCGCTGCCGATCCCGCGGCGAACGCCGCGCGTTCCGCCCGCAGCACGTCATGGATGCCGACCAGAAGGCTGGTTCTGGCCGGCCGGGGCGTCTCCGGCCTCGCCAGGGATCGAAACTGGACCTGGCGCGGATAGAGCGCGCTCAACCGACTCGCGCTGGAGATGATGCGCGGCGATCTGCGGGCGATTCGCCTGAAACTGGCGACGATCTCGGCAATCGTCGTCGGTCGCTCGGAGGCGATGATCTCGATCCTCGTCCCAGGGCTGCCCACTCCGGCGCGCAGCGCGGCGATCATGGCGACTGCCGCGTCGCCGGATGCCAGGTAGTCCCGCACTGTGTCGAGCGGAACATAGATGTGCGTTGCGCGATTCCTGATCAGGGAGCGGGCGATATGGGCGATCAGCCCCTGCTGCTTGCCGTGCGCCTGTCCGGGACCATAAAGCGTGGAGAGTCGCGCGAGCAGGGCGTTGGTTCCGCGGTGCGCCAGGGCGAATGACCGCACCCGATCCTCCTGATCCAGCTTGGCGTGCGCATACGGGGTGGTAGGTGCCGGAAGCGTCTCCTCGTTGATGACCAGCTCCCGCGAACCGGCGTAGACGGCGCCTGCCGAACTGGCGAGGGCAAGCGATCCGGACACGCTCTCGAGCCCAGGCTCGGCGCCCAGCAGCTCGAGCAGGAGCGACAGAGCGCGGGTCTCCCGGGTCACGCTCTCGGCCGAACTGCCCATCGCCGACACGCCGGCCGCCCAGTAGATCTCCCAGCGCTCCTCTTCGGCAATGAGGCGAGTGAACTCGCGGACGGCTTGCGAAAGTTGCCCCTCGAGCCCCTCTGGCCGGTCCCAGCGCAGACGCTCGACCGGAGCGAACGGCCTGGTTCCTTCGCCATGCAGGGCGCGACAGATTGCGGATCCCAGAAGTCCGCGGCTGCCGAGGACCCAGACCTGCGTCATCT
>JAYTAM010000382.1:0-5725 GCA_043737505.1 Thermoanaerobaculia bacterium | reverse complement strand
CCGTCGGCGGCCGCGCCGCTCTTCGGCGAAACCGTCGAAGTGCGGGTGATCAACGTCGAGGTCGTGGTGACCGACAAGCAAGGTCTGCCGGTGACCGGCCTCCAGGCCGGCGACTTCACCCTCAAAGTGGACGGCGAACTGCTGCCGATCCAGTACTTCACCGAGGTGCGCGGCGGCGATGCCATCGAAGGACCGGCCGACGAGCCGGTCATCCCCGGTGTGCCGCAGCTCGCCCCCGGTACGCCAGTCGGGACCAGCTATCTGGTTTTCATCGACGATTTCTATCCTCTGCAGCGCGATCGGGACAAGGTCATCGAGAAGCTCTCCGCCGATCTCGGTCGCCTCCGCCCGGAGGACCGAATGGCGGTGGTCGCCTATGACGGCCGCCGGCTGGAGATGCTCTCCTCCTGGACGCAGTCGACCTCCGAGCTCGAACGCGTGTTCCGCAAGGCGATGACCCGTCCGGCGCTCGGCCTGCAGCGCGAGGCCGACGACCGCCGATTCACCCACGACGGCCGCGCCAACCGCCTGTATGGAAATCGGTCGCGACTGCTCGATTCGACCCAGATGCGACTCGACACCGACGAGCGGGCGTACGCCGAGACGCTCCAGGAGCAGGTCGAGGGCATCGTCGCCGCAGCCACTTCGGCCCTCCGGGGCTTCGCCAACCCGCCCGGCAGGAAGGTGTTCGTCATGATGGCCGGCGGCTGGCCCTACGACCCGGTGCAGTACGCCATCAACGACTACAACCGCACGGTGCTCGAATCGGAGCTGAAGCGCGGCGACGAGCTGCTCGCGCCGCTGATCGGCACCGCCAACCAGTTGGGCTACACGATCTATTCCGTCGACGTGCCCGGCCTGGGCGAGGAGTCGACGACCAGCGCCGAGTATGCCGCGGGCTCGAATTTCACCGACCGAAACACGCTCTTCCAGCGCGAGAACAACGTGCACTTCACCCTGCAGCACGCGGCCATGGAGACCGGCGGGAAGGCCCTGCTCAACGGACTGCGCGAAGAAGTCCTCGCCCAGGTCACGGACGACACGCGTTCCTACTACTGGATCGGCTTCGCTCCGACCTGGCAGGGCAATGACACTTCGCACAAGGTTGCCCTGACGACCCGCGTGGACGGCCTGCGCATTCGCAATCGCGCCGGCTACGTCGACTTCTCGTCGAAGAGCCAGACCAGTATGTCGGTCGAGAGCATTCTGCTGTTCGGTGAAGGTCCGGGTTCCGTGCCCCTGCCGGTCGAGATCGGCACGCCGACGAAGGTGTCGGGGAGCCGGATGAACGTCCCGGTCACCCTGCGCATTCCGCTCGACCTGTTGACCTCGGTTCCCACGGACAGCGGCTACAGCTCGGAAGTCGAGCTGCGCATCGCCGCCCTCGACGAGCGCGGCGGGCGGTCCGACATCCCGGTCATCCCGATTCGCCTCGACATGCCGGGCAAGCCCCCTGTGGGCGCCTATGCGACCTACACCACGATCGTGCAGCTGCGCCGGACGAAGAACGAGCTGGTGCTCGCCATTTCGGATCCGGCGGGCGGCGCGATCTATTCCGCGAGGGCCGAAGTCCGGCCCTGAGCACTCCGACCCCATTCCCCGATGGAAGACGCCGAAGCTGCCGGCGGACTTCCATCGGCTTTTTCGAGGAACTGACTTTCATGAAGAGACTGCTGTCCCATCGCCTGACCCTGTTCTGCCTGGCAGGCCTTGCCGCGCTCGGCCTGCCTGCGCATCTCGACGCCCAGGGCACCCCCACCTCAGCACCTGCGGCGGCGCCCGCCACCGCGCCGGCCCAAGCCGTTGCCGCCCCCGCGCTGCCCATCGGCAGCGGTGACTTCTTCGAGTCGATCGACGTCAGCGTCGTCAACGTCGATGTCTACGTCACCGACAAGAAGGGCAATCGCATCCACGGGCTCACCCGCGCCGACTTCGAGATGTTCGAAGACAAGAAGCCGATGGGGATCACCAATTTCTACGCCGTCCTCGAGGGCCGGCCGGTGCCGACGCCCGAGGAGCTCGCCAACCCGGCGCCGGCCGCGCCCGGGGCCGTACCGGGTATGCCCCCCGCGATTCCGGAAGATCAGCGACTCCACCTCGTGGTCTATGTAGACAACTTCAACATTCATCCGTTCAGCCGCAACAAGGTCTTTGGCGCCCTGCGCGAGTTCCTGCGCTCGGATCTCACTCCGGGCGACCGGGTGATGCTGATGACCTACGATCGTGAGCCACACGTGCGGCGGCCGTTCACTTCGGATCCCCAGGTCGTCGCCTCGGCCCTCTTCGAGCTCGAGAAGCTGAACGCTTTTGCGACTCAGAACGACTCGGACCGGCGCGAGCTCCTGCGCGAACTCGAGGATATAAAGGACCAGAACCTGGCGATCAGCCGCGTCCGCACTTACGCCGACTCGATGTACAGCGACCTGCAGTTCTCGATCGACTCGCTCAAGAACACGGTGAGCTCGCTCTCCGGACTGCCCGGGCGCAAGGCGATCCTCTACGTGAGCGACGGCCTGCCGATGATCGCCGGGCAAGACCTTTTCCACTACGTGCAGGAGAAGTTCTCGGGCAGCTCGTCGACCGCCATCATGGAGAGCCTGAACTACGATGCGTCGCGGCGCTATCAGGAGCTCGTCGCGCAGGCCAACGCGAACCGGATTTCGTTCTACACCATCGACGCCGAAGGACTGCGCACCTCGTCCTCGGTTTCGGCGGAGAACCGCACCGGGAACACCAGCGGAGTGGTCGACTCGATCCACACCAGTAACCTCCAGGCGCCGCTCCAGATGATCGCCGAACAGACTGGTGGCAAGGCGATCTACAACACGAACGATGCGACGAAGGGTTTGCTCACCGTCGCCGGCGACTTCAAGACCTACTATTCACTGGGCTACAGCCCGGTCCACAGCGGCGACGGCCGCTACCACAAGATCGACGTGCGCACGAAGCGCAAAGATCTGGTTGTACGGCATCGCGAGGGCTATCGCGACAAGACCATCGAAGCGAAGATGTCGGACGGCGTGGTTTCGGCTTTGTTCTACGACGTCGAAAGCAACGCCATGGAGATCGGGGTGCAGCGAGGCGTCGAGGTGCGGCGCGACGACGGGCTCTTCACCGTGCCGATGGAGATCCGCATTCCGATCGGCAAGCTCCTGCTGGTCCCGGCGGAAGGAGTTCGCCAGGCCCGGGTGAAAGTTTTCTTCGCCGCCATGGATGGCGAAGGCGGCATGTCGGAGGTGCAGAGCTCGATCATACCGATCGTCATTCCGGAGGCGGAGGTGGCGACCGCGGTCAAGCAGGTTTACGTCTACGGCATCAGCCTGATGATGCGCAAGGGGCCGCAGAAGCTCGCCGTCGGCGTGCGCGACGAGGTGGGTGCGACGCAGGCGTTCACGGTGCGATCGATGAACATCGGGGGGAAGGGATGACCTCCCCGGCCGGCTGGCTCGCCCGTGCCCAGAGCCTCGGTGCCGCCTATTTCGCCGTCATGCGAGCCGAAATGACGGCCGCCCTCCAGGACCTCGCGGAGACCGGGAGAAGCGTGCTCCGCGCGGCTCTCTTCGCTACCGTAACCATCGCCCTGGGTTTCTGGACGGTCGGGCTGCTGGTCTACTTCCTGATCGAGATGCTGACTCTCTGGCTGCCGCGTTGGGGCGCCGTCGGTGCGGTCTTCGGGCTCTTTCTGCTCGGCACCCTGATCTTCGCTGCCGTCGCCGTCTCTCGTGCACGGCGGATCGAAGCCCCGACGACCATGCTGGAGAGGCGCCTGCGCGATCATTCAACCTGGTGGCAGGGGCGGATCGCGGCCGACTCCGCCGCCGCCGAGCTCACTGCCGAGAACGAGGAGGACGCATGACAAAAGTTCCCGCAGAGCTCGACGCCGCGCGCGAGCGCTTTGCCGCCGAGCTGACGGACGTGCGTGGCAACCTGCACGAAGAATTGGGCTGGGCGCCCCGCGGAATGCGTTGGATCGTTCCCATCGTCGCCCTGGCGGCGGGGGTCGTCGCCGGTGCCGCGGTGAAGCGGAATCTCCCCAGCCTGCTGCTCAAGTCGGTCCTGCCTCGGCGACGGCGCCGCTGACCCGGTCCATCGCCGCCGCCGACGGCGGTCCCGGCGGCGATAGAATCCGCCCGTGAAGTCTGGAAATCCGCCAGCGAAGAGGCCCGCGGAAAACGCATGCGCGTCCTGACGGCAGCGGAGGCCCGGGCGTTCGACCGCTGGGCGATCGACGAACTGGGCGTGCCGCCGCTCGTCCTGATGGAAAACGCCGCGATGGCTCTCGTCGAGGCGATCGGCGCCGATTTCGCCGAGGTCCGCCGGGTGGCGATCTTCTGCGGTCCTGGAAACAACGGTGGCGACGGTCTGGCTCTGGCGCGCCAGTTGCTGACCCGCGGCTACGAGGTCGGCATCTTCCTCGCTCACTTCGGCCGTTCGGCTTCCGCCTTGACGGCCGATTGCGCCCGCCAGCTGGCGATCTGCCGGGCCATGGAGCTCGCGATCTTCGAGCTCGGGGACGATTGGCGCGAGGTCGCGGCGCAGGCTTCGAGCGCCGACCTCATCGTCGACGCGCTCTTCGGCACTGGCCTCGAACGGCCGTTGAAGGCGCCCTATGCCGCGCTCGTCCGCTGGCTGAACGAGCTGCCGCTGCCGCGTTTGGCAGTCGATCTCCCGAGCGGCCTCGACGCCAGCCGGGCGCAGCCGATCGGTCCGGCGATTCGGGCCGACGCGACGGTGACTTTCGCAGCGCCGAAGGTCGCGCACGTCCTGTTGCCTGCCGCGGAGTGGGTGGGGGAGCTTTCGGTGGCCGATCTCGGCGTGCCGTTCGATGCCAGTCCTTGCGCCAGCGGCAACCTCGAAGTCCTGACTGCAGAAGAGCTGAGTCCTGCCCTCCCGGTGCGTCCGGCTGCCGCACACAAAGGGAGTTTCGGGCACGTCCTGCTGGTCGCGGGGTCACGCGGCAAGGCGGGGGCGGCGATCCTCGCCGCGCGCGGCGCCTTGCGGGGCGGGGCCGGGCTGGTCACGGTGGCGACGGTCGAATCGGCTTGGACGGCGATCGCGGCGGCGGTACCCGAGGCGATGAGCCTCCCACTCCCGGCCGCTGCGGATGGGTGCCTCGCCTGGGCGGCGCTGACCCGCCTCCTCGCGGCGGCGACGGAGCGCGATGTCATCGCTCTGGGTCCAGGGCTCGGAACCTCCGCCGGGACTTTCCGGCTGGTCCGGGAGTTCGCCCTCCAGGCGGAATCGGTACCGATGGTCCTCGACGCCGACGCCCTCAACGCCTTTGCCTCGGTGCCGGCGCCTCCCAAGGGCGAGGGCCGGCGACGGGTGGCAGGGGCGGCCCGGTCTACGAAACCCGGCCTCGCCCTGCTTGCGGATCGGCGCGCGCCCACCGTCCTCACCCCTCACCCGGGAGAGCTGGCGCGGCTCCTCGGATGTTCGACCGCCGAAGTCGAAGCGGATCGGCTGGCGAGCGTCCGAAGGGCGGCTGAGATCTCCCGCGCCGTGGTGGTGCTCAAGGGCGCCCGGACCCTGATCGCCTCGCCGGCGGGTCAAGTGTCGATCAACACCACCGGCAACCCGGCTATGGCCACCGGCGGCAGTGGCGACGTGCTCACGGGGCTTCTGGCGGCGCGCCTCGCCCAGGGAGACGACCCTCTCCTCGCGGCCCAGCTCGCGGTACACTTGCACGGTCTGGCCGGAGACTTGGCGGTCGCTTCCGGGATCA
>JAYTAM010000381.1:0-13235 GCA_043737505.1 Thermoanaerobaculia bacterium | reverse complement strand
AAGGGAGATCCCGGGTTGGGACTGGTAGTTCGTGGTGTAGGCGTTGATCTGAAACTGCCCACCCAGCGCCGCTCCACCTGACGCGTAGCGCTGACCCTGGATGCTGTAGCCGGACTGGTCGCTGCCGCTCGAGACACTGCTCTGCCAGACCACCACGAAATCCCCGTCGGCAGACACCGAGAGCGCGGGAAAGTTCTGGAAGAAGGTAGTGAGTGTGTTGATCTGAAACTGCCCACCCAGAGACGCGCCGCCGGCCGCGTAGCGCTGCCCGTGAACGCTGTCAATCGAAGTGTCGCTGCCGGCCGAGCCGGAGCTCGTCCACACCACCACGAAGCTCTCGTCGGGAGAAAGCGAGACCGCGGGGGAACTCTGGTTGGAGGTGGTGTAGGCGTTGACCTGAAACTGCCCTCCCAGCGCCACTCCATCTGCCGAGTAGCGCCGCCCCTGAATGCTGGAGCCGGAGGTGTCGCCGCCGCTCGAGCCGGCGCTCTGCCAGACCACCACGAACTCTCCGTCGGCAGAAAGCGAGACCGATTGGCCGAACTGATGGCTCGTGGTGTAAGCGTTGACCTGAAACTGACCGCCGATCGGCAGCGGGGCCGAAGCGCCCCCCCATGCGGGTGCGGCCAGGAGAAAAGGCCCAAGCAGCCAACGAAGGCGACGCATCTTGCACCTCTCAAAGGCCTCGCAGGCCGGCCCAGTCCATTTGACGGTCTGGATTCAGACTACCCTGCAAGCCGCCGACTGTCGAATCCGACGAGGCTTTGGCGAGGGGCCCCGCGAGGCGGCGCGACCCAGTCGCCCGCCCATCACCGCCTCGTCACGCATTCGACGCTGCGAGCTGAAGCGCTCGAACTAGGCTCTCTTCCGACGCCTTGGGCCGGAAATCGGGGGAAGAACATGCAGGCACTGCGCCTTTTCGAGCACGACGAGAATCGCCGTACCATCGCCGCGGGGGAGACCCTTTTCGCCGAGGGACAGCCGCGCGACTTCCTCTACGCAGTGGTTGCCGGCGAGGTCGAGATCCGCATCGATGGTGAAGTCGTCGAAGTCGCCGGACCCGGCGCGCTGGTCGGAGAGCTCGCCCTCATTGACGACGGTCCGCGGGCGACTTCCGTGGTGGCGCTCACCGACGTCGCGGTCGTCCCCATCGACCGGGAGAGATTCCTCTTCCTCGTCCAGCAGACGCCCTTCTTCGCTCTGGAGGTGATGAAGATCCTCGCCGAGCGCCTTCGCCGCATGAATCAACGCTTCGCCGATCGCCGAACTTCCGACGCCGTCGTCTAGCGCTTCTCCCTCTACGCCTACGGCGCGATGGCGGACCAGGCCGCATGGCCATGTCCCGACGTCCGCCGAGGACTCTGCTTTGAGCCCGCCGGGCGTGGTTTCGGGTTCCTTCGGGGGCATGGTCATGCGTTGTTCGCGCGTTGCCCGGCCGATAGGTTGTGGATGACCGAGCGCACCGCTCGCGCCCGCAATCCGAACCGGAGGATCTGATGGTCGGTCGCACCGCAGCCACGTCCGCCACCCCCGGGCGGTTCATCGCAGTGACCGGCCCCCCGAGCGTCGCCCCCGCGGGCACACTGGCAGCGAGAATCCATCTGAATACCGTCAAGAACGAGGCCGGGTTCGAGCTGCAGTTCCTTTTCGACGATGTCTACCTGTGCGGGCCGGACGACATCTGTACTCTCTTCCGGGGAGATTTCGAGAACGGGGGCTCCCAGGGTTGGTCGGCCATCGTCCCGTGAGGAGTCTGGGCGCAGCCGGGCGCGGCCGCGCCCGGCTGGAGCCTCAGCCGTCCCATCGGCAAGGCGGCGTCTCGCCGTCGCTGCCGTCGAAGCCGTCGAGGAAGAGCGGAGAGTGCTCGGTGACGGTGATGCCGTCGACCAGCAGGCCGTGCGGTTCGGAGTCCCCTGCGGAGAGATGAATCCGGACTCCATTCGCATTTTCCGGCGGCACCGCGCTCAGTACGAGCGTGTCCCAGACGGAAGGAGTCTGCGCCTCGTTGCTGTCGGCGAAGGTCAACGCGCCAGCGGCGCAGTTGGTCGCGGTGAAGAAATCCAGGTGGATCCGGAAGGTACCGTAGCCCTGATGGCGGACATGGACGAAGAGATTCGTCTCGTCATGCAGGGTGATGCACTGCTCGATCTGCGCTACCTCCTCCCCGAGCACCGGCTCACTCGGAATGAGCGCCGCGCCCGAGCCCGGGCACTCCCCCTCTTCCGTCAGATCGGTCCACAAGAGAAGGGAGCCGAAGACAAGGCTCCAGTTCTCCGTGTCGCTATGGAACTGCCCATTTCGCGCCAGGTTCTGGGCCTCGGCGGGCTGCGCTGGCGCAGCGCCGACGCAGAGGACGGCGCCGACCAGTGCCGCCAGTGCCCGGCTGCCCGGAGACCGCTTCACCCGTCCGCTTCTGTGACACTTCATGGCTGCGCTCTCCCGGATTTTTAGGATCGATAGAAGGGCGATCCTGACGACTACGCGCGAGAGGTTCGAGCAAGGGGACAGGCCTGTAGAACGCAGAAGGGCGCCGGCGGACCCCGCCGACGCCCTCATCAAGGTGCGTTATCTTCTACCTGGAGCTCGTCGAGCTCTTCGGCTCGCTGGAGAAGGCGGCTCGGCCGACTACCTGCCCGGGCGGGAGGTACCACCGCCCTGCTGGCGCTGCTTCTCGGCGCCGTGACCGCCCTGGCCGGTCTTTCCGCCGCCGTCGTTGCCGCGGCGGTCTCCCTTGTCGGAGGCGTTGGTGGCGTTGGAGCCGTGGGAGACATTGGAGCCGGTCTTCGCGCTGCGGCCGCCATCCTCGGCCATGCCGTCGCCGTCGGAGCTCCGCCCCGACTCTTCCTCGTTCGGCGATTCCTTCGAACCGGTACGGAGGTTCGGCTCGCGCTCGTCGACGCCGTTGCCGCTGCGATTCGAGCCGTCCCTACCGCCGACGTTGCCGGAATTCTGGTCCTGGTTGCCACCGCGGTTGGCGGAACGGGCATCGCCCGCGTTGCCGTCCTTCTGACTGCCCTGCTGGCTCGGCTGGCCGCCGGAAGCATTGTTGCCCTGGTTCTGCGAGTTGCCCTTCTGGGCATTGCGATCGGTCATGGTCGTCTCCTCGAATAGACCCGCGAAATCGCTGGGCAACAGGACGAATTGCACCCCCGATGCCAGCTCTGGAAAGCCTGCAAACAAAGGGTTTCGGCGGGAAGGAGCCAGAAAAATCTTCAATTGAAGTGACGAGTTCGGAACGCGCGGCGCGGTGAAATTCTTTCCGGGTAGCGCCGAAGAGTCAGCTAGGCTGCTTGTAGTGCCCTTGAGCTTAATGGAATGAACTCTCCTTCGAACGCACTACCGTCTGCATTGCACAAAGGGACGCTCCTGCCGCCACCTCTCGACCGTCGCCGGCGGGCGATCGGTTTCATCGCGCTCGGGCTCGTCGCCATGCTGATCCTTTCCTGGAAGCAGAAGGGCGACTTCCCGCCTCCTGCCGAAGTCGAGCCCGTGCTTCTTCAGGCACCGGTTCAGGAAGCGACGGAGCGCGAGCCGTTCGAGTTCGCCCACGAGGGCCACACGGTGCGGGTGCGCCCGGTCGCCGACTACGAGCTGTGGGGCCTGGTCGTGAGCCACAACGACATCTCGAGCGTGGCCGACATCTACCACGACAGCTCCTCCGTCGACACCAAGGACCTCTGCGTCGTCTGGGGGAAGAATCTTCAGTCAGGTACTCTCGACAAGGTCGAATTCGAGAGCGGCCCGTGGACCTGCTACTTCAGCTATCCGCCGGGCGTCCGCCTCGACGGCCGGGAGCTCTCGAACAATCACCTCATCACCGACCAGGAGCCTCTGCGAGACCGGCTCGACGACGTCCGCGTCGGCGATCAGATCCATCTCAAGGGGGCTCTCGTCGACTATCAGCTCGACGACTGGGGAGAGTTCTGGCGGAGCTCCAGCCGGGTGCGCACGGATGGCGGCAACGGCGCCTGCGAGGTGCTGTTCTTCGACGAGCTCGAGATCCTCGTCCGCGGCACCCCGTTCTGGTACGGCCTCTTCAACCTGACTCTCTTCCTGCTCGCCCTCGTGCCCGTCGCCTATATGCACTCGATCTGGATCGACGCCTCGCGCCTGGCGCAAGCCGCGGAGCGCAAGCCGGCGTTCGAAGGGGCGGCGCCGCAGATCTGGCCGGGAAATCTCCGCGAGTAGACGGTCAGCCGGCGCGTCCTCGGCGGGACGACCCCTGACCAAGGTCAGGGGTGCATTCGGACCGTTGTCAGGCGACTCGCGGCGGCGGCTGTTGCAGATTCCTCACAACGTTTCCATCCGGGGGGTCTGCATGCGAATCGAGAGCTCGAAGTTCGTCGCCGTCGCCAAGGTGCTCCGCGTCGTCACGCCGACGGCACTTGCGGTACTTGCGGTATCCGCCGCCGGTGCGCAGGGGTTCCGCGTCGCCGACATCAACACCACCGATCCGCAGTTCGATCAGGTCAACGCCCCACCTGGTGCCCTTCTCGGCGGTCAGCTCTATTTCGGCGTCCGGGAGGAGGTCGAGGCTCAGCTCTGGCGCTCCAACGGCACCCCAGGCGGAACCGTTCCGGTCACCGTGCTGACGCCCGGCTCCTCGAGCACGGTCGAATACGCCACTGCGGCCGGCGCGTTCGTCTTCTTTTCGTACCACGATCCTGCCGCCGGGCAGGAGCTTTGGCGCACCGACGGCACCGCCGCCGGCACGCTCCGGGTGGCCGACATCGACCCGGGGCCGGATGCTTCCAGAACCGAGGATCTCGTCGCGCTCGGCGCGAGCGTTCTGTTCACCGCCGAGGATGCAACGCACGGCCGGGAGCTCTGGCGCTCCGACGGCGCCCCGGGAGGCACCGTGCTGGTCAAGGATATCTGCCCCGGGGCGGCCAACTCCGACCTGCGCGAACTGACGGTCGTCGGGGGGACCCTCTACTTCGTCGCCGACGACTGCGCGAACGGCGACGAGCTGTGGAGGTCGGACGGCACGACCGCCGGCACCACGCTGGTGAAGAACATCGGCGCCGGCGCGACGAGCGGCGATCCGTACGAGCTCACCGCAGCGGGCTCCACCCTCTTCTTCGGCGCCAACGACGGCACGAACGGCAATGAGCCCTGGAAGTCGAACGGCACGGAGGGGGGCACAGTGATGATCGAGAACCTCCACCCCACCGGCGGCTCGGAAGCCGCGCGGTTCGCGGCGCTGGGCCCGATCGTCCTCTTCGTCGCCGACGACGGCGTGAGCGGACCCGAGCTGCACCGCTCCGACGGGACGCCCGGCGGCACCTTCATGGTCGAGGAGATCGTCGCCGGACCCGGCGGCATCGACATCGCCGACGATGGCTCCGCGGTCGCCGGTGCGGCGTTGATCTTCAGTCTGGACGACGGCGTGAACGGCCGCGAGCCCTGGCGGAGCGACGGCACCGCGGCCGGCACCTTTCTCCTCGCCAACCTCGAACCCGGCTCTGCCGGCTCGTCGCCGGAGTACTTCCGGACCGTCGGCTCGCGCGTCCTGTTTTCCGCCGACACGACAGCCGCGGGGACCGAGCTCTTCGGCACAGACGGTTCCGCCCCGGGCACGACGATCCTCGCAGACCTCCACCCCGGGGCCGAGAGCGGCCAGCCGCAGCTGGTCGGCGTGGTCGGCGGACTCCTCGTTCTGGGGACGTTCCTCTCGCCGTCCGACCAGGAGCTCTGGACCTCGAACGGCACGCCAGCCGGGACGCTCCCGCTCGTCGATCCGACCCCCGTCGCGCCCACGCCTAGCCAGCCGCAATCGCTCTACGACTCGTTCGGAGCGCTGATCTTCGCCGCCGACGACGGCATCCACGGGCGCGAGCCGTGGGAGAGTGAGGGCTCCGCCGCGACGACGGCGCTCGTGCTCGACATCTTCCCCGGTGCGACCGGTTCGGACCCGAGCGGGTTCACCGCCTCCGGCGCTCGCCTGTTCTTCGGCGCGCGCGGGAGCGAGGGCCGGGAGCTGTGGAAGAAAACCAACACCGGAGCGCTCCTCGTCGAGGACATTCAATCCGGCACCGGCGGGTCGAATCCCGGCTCCCTGGCGGATGTCGACGGCACGCTCTACTTCAGCGCCTTCACCAGCGCCTCCGGCACCGAGCTCTGGCGTTCTCAGGGAGTCGCAGCGGACACCCAGCTCGTCACCGAGATCCAGGCCGCAGGGGCCAGCGGCGTCCCGGAAGGGATCCGCGACAGCGGAGCTTTCGGTGGCGGCATCCTGTTCGTGGCCGACAACGGCACGAATGGGCGAGAGCTGTTCACCTCGACCGGTGCCTCCGGCAGCCTCCAGCTGGTCTCCAACTTCGAGCCCGGAGCCGGCTCGTCCGCTCCCGAGATCCTCCTCGCCAACGGCCTCGTCGCCTTCGTCTCGGCCGCCACCACGGCCGCCGGTCGCGAGCCGTGGATGTCGGTGGACATCGGCGCGACGTTCAACGAGATCCCGCTCGGCAACCTGAACCCCGGAACGGGCGACAGCGATCCGAGCGACTTCGCCGTCGCCGCAGGAACCACCTTCTTCGTCGCCGAGAACCCGACGATCGGCCGCGAGCTGTGGAAGACGGGCGGCTCCGCGGCGACCACGGTGGTCGTCAAGGACATCTTCCCCGGCGCGGCGAGCTCTGAGATCGCCAATCCAATCGCCTTCGCCGGCAAGCTGTTCTTCGGCGCCTGCGAGGCCGCCACCGGCTGCGAGCTCTGGTCGAGCGACGGCACAAGCGGCGGCACGCAGCTCTTCAAGGATCTGCTCCCCGGCATCCGGAGCGGCGATCCGCGCTACTTCGAGGTGGTCGGCGACGACCTCTACTTCCGCGCCTGCGACGATACGGCGGGCTGCGAGCTCTGGGTGACCGATGGCACGCCGCAACGCACCCGTCGCGCCGCGGACCTCCGCCCCGGAACGCGCTCCTCCAATCCCGGCGGCGACGGCTTCTCGAGCAACGGTCGTTTCCTCGTCGAGAGCGGCGACTTCCTCTACTTCACCGCCGACGACGGCACCGGCTCCGAGCTGTTCGCCCTCGGCCTGATTCTGTTCGACGACGGCTTCGAGAGCCAGAACAGCGCGGCCTGGTCGGCGACGGTGCCCTGACGGCCCGGCAGGGCCCTGAAGAAAGTCAGGTCTGCGGCCTGACCAACTTCAGCCTTGCGAGCTGACGCTCGCGGGCAGCGCTCGCGGCGATGGCGCCTTAGCCTTGGCTCACCATTTCTGAAGGGGGAGGTCGTCATGTCCATCTCGTCTCGTTTCGCCGTCTGGCTTCTCGCCGTACCGCTGGCCTTGCTTTCCGCTCTCCTGCCCTCCGCCGCCGGCGGTCAGGCCTATCTCGTCGAGGACATCGACACCACCGACGTCGAAACTGATCCGCTGGCGATCCGCCAGGGGGTCACGCTCGGATCGACGCTCCTCTTCGGGCTCGGCACCGAAGAGGACCGCGCCCAGCTCTGGAGCTCGAACGGCACCGCGGCAGGGACGGTGCTGCTGCGGCATGTCGCACCGGGCGAGCGTTCGCACCTCCTCGACGACATGACCCGGGTCGGTTCGCTCGCCTTCTTCGTGGCCGAGGACGCGGGTTTCGGCAACGAGCTCTGGCGCACCGACGGCACCGCCGGCGGTACGTTCCGGGTGAGCGACGCGACCCCGGGCCCGGGAGGTTCGAACGTGCATCAGCTCCGCGCGATCGGTTCGACGCTCTACTTCGCCGCGTCGACTCCGGGCACCGGCGTGGAGCTCTGGAAGTCGGACGGCACGATCGCCGGCACTGTGCTGGTGAAGGACATCGCACCGGGACCGGACTCCTCGAGCCCGACCTCCCTCACCGCCGTCGGCGGCACGCTCCTGTTCGCCGCCGACAACGGCACGGCCGGGCTGGAGCTTTGGAAGTCGGACGGCAGCGCGGCGGGGACTACGCTCGTCCTCGATATCCGCGGCGGTCCTGACAGCTCCGGGCCGAACCAATTCACCGCCGTCGGCTCCACTCTCTTCTTCGTCGCCGACAACGGAACTCACGGCAGCGAGCTCTGGAAGTCGAACGGCTCCGGAGCCGGAACGTCGCTGGTCGAGAACATCGCCCCCGGCGCTGACGGCTCCTTCCCCGATGACCTGATCGCTTTGAACGCCACGACGCTGATCTTCTCCGCCGATGACGGCACGCTCGGGACCGAGCTGTGGAAATCGGACGGCTCCGAAGCCGGCACCTCGCTCGTCGAGGAGCTCGCCCCGGGGACCGACGGAATCGACATCGACGAGAGCTACATGGCGGTGGTCGGCCCGGCGGTGCTGATGCACCTCAACGACGGCCTGATCGGCGCCGAGCTCTGGCGAACCGACGGCACTGCGGCGGGCACCTTCCTCCTGCGCGATTTCGATCCAGGTCCGGGCGACGGCTATCCCGGGGACTTCCTGGTCCTGGGTTCGCAGCTGATCTTCACCGTGAGCACGCCGGACGAAGGAGGCGAGCTGTTTCGCAGCGACGGCACGGTCGCCGGTACGGTACTGGTGCGCGACATCGTCCCGGGAGAGCCGAGCAGCAATCCGGTCGGCGTCGGCATCGCCGGCGGCTTCGCCCTTCTCTCGCTCCGCCTGTCGACGGGGGATGCGGAGATCTGGCGCACCGACGGTACCTTTGCCGGGACGGTGCCGCTGGTGGATCCCACCCCGCTCGAGGAGACGACCAGCGAGCCGGAAGAGCTCACCGCCGCAGGCAACCTCCTGCTCTTCGCCGCCGACGATGACAACGTCGGGACGGAGCCCTGGATGAGCAACGGCACGTCTACCGGAACTCTCCTGCTCAAGGACGTCCAGGCGGGGACCGGCGGCTCGGACCCCGAGCAGTTCGCGACTGCCGGCGCCACGACCTACTTCAGCGCGGAAACCAGCTCCGGCCGCGAGCTGTGGAAGACGGCGGGCACATCGGGCACCACGCTTCAGGTAGAGGACATCCGGCCCGGAGCTACGGGGTCCTCTCTCGACCATCTCGTGGTCATCGACGGCACGCTCTACTTCCGAGCCAACGACGGCGTCAACGGCAGCGAGCTCTGGCGGTCGCAGGGGACGGCAGCCAACACGGAGATGATCGTCAACCTCGAGGCCGGCTCGGGATCGAGCAGTCCGAGCGAAATCCTCTCCAGCGGCAGCTTCGGGCGCGGCGTCGGCTTCTCCGCCACCACTACCGCGGGCGGGACAGAGCTCTACACGACGACCGGCGCGGTGGGAAACTTCGCCCTGGTCGCCCAGATCGAGCCGGGCAGCGGTTCGTCGTATCCGTTCGAGTTCCACTACTCAGCGCTTGCGGCGCTCTTCTCCGCCCAGACGGCGGCGGCCGGATTCGAGCCCTGGTTGATCGCCGACGTGCCCGGGAACTTCGTCGTCGTCTCGCTCGGCGATCTTCGTCCCGGTGCGGACCACAGCGCGCCGGAGGAGTTCACCCCGGCAGCGGGGGCGACCTTCTTCACCGCCGACGACGGGACGACGGGCCGCGAGCTGTGGACGACCGGCGGATCGGCGGCGACGACCGCCCGGCTCAAGGACCTCTTCCCGGGAGCCGGCAGCGGCGAACCGGCCGAGCTGCTCGCCTTCGACGGCCGCCTCTTCTTCCGCGCCTGCGATGCAACGGCCGGTTGCGAGCTCTGGACGAGTGACGGCACGGCCGCAGGCACTCAGCTCTTCCGCGACATCCTGCCGGGTAAGGGCAGCGGCAATCCGCAGCATCACGTCGTCGCCGGCGACGACCTCTTCTTCTCCGCCTGCGACGAAGCGTTCGGCTGCGAGCTCTGGGTGACGGACGGAACCGCGGCGCGCACCCGCCGGCTCTCCGACATCGCGCCCGGGCCGGCGTCGTCGAATCCGCAAGGCGAGCTCGCGCAGAGCCAGGTCGACCCGCTGGTCGTGGCCGGCGACCGAATCTACTTCTCTGCCACCGACGGCTCGGGGCGAGAGCTCTGGGCCTTCCCGCTCTTCCTTTTCGAAGACGGCTTCGAGAGCGACGACACCTCGGCCTGGTCGGCGACGGTGCCCTGAGGATCCTCCGACGAAGCGCTGACGATGAGTTGCCGGCGGTGTCGGCGGTGTCTGCGGCTAGGGCACCACCGTCGACCAGCGGGCGGTGGTGCTCGGCAGCGAGCGCAACCGAGGGCGGGCCTAGCCGTTCGGACGAAGCGGCTCACGCCCCTGGCGGCAGGCTTGACATATTCTTTCTTGGGAATATGATTCCTGCATGCCACGCGCCGCAACGACCTCCGACACGTTCAACGCCGTCGCCGAACCGCGCCGGCGGGAGATCCTCGAGTTCCTCGCGCCGCGCGAGCGGCCGGTCAACGACGTCGTTGCGGAGCTCCGCCTGGCGCAGCCGTCGGTCTCGAAGCATCTCAAGGTACTGCTCGAGGTCGGTCTGGTCCAGATGCGGCGCGAAGGGCGGCAAGTGCTGTACCGGACGGACGCCGAGGCGCTTCGCCCGCTCCACGAGTGGGCGAGCCTCTTCGAGCGCTACTGGCGGGGTCAGCTGGGGCGGGTGAAGGCGCGCGCCGAGCGGCAGGAACGACGAACCAACGAGAACCCGGGAAAGAGGAGAAAGTGATGACCGCAGCGAAAGCAGCCAGCCCGTCCAAAACCAGACCATCGCAGATCGCGGAGATCCCGGAGATCCCCGAGATCGCCGCTACCGCACCCACCTCGGCGGGGGCAGGGAGCGGGATTCCCGAAGTCCTCCAGAACCTGTCCATCAACATCCTCGAGGAGGTCCACGTCCGCGCCTCTCTCACGACCACGTTCGGGGCGCTCCTCGAGGAGCTCGGCCCGGAGAATCGCGGCTACCAGGGAGTGGCGATGCCGATGACCCTCGAGGCGTGGCCGGGAGGGCGCTGGTTTCGCGACCTCGGCGACGGCAACGGGCATCTCTGGGGGCACGTGCAGGCGATCCGCCGGCCGACGCTGATCGAGATCGCCGGCCCGCTGATGATGTCGTTCGCGGTCGCCTCGAACCTGCAGTACCGACTCAAGGAGGCCGACGGGGGGACCCTCGTCACCCTGCGCCACACGGCTTTCGGACTCTTCCCGCCCGACGGCTATCGCGAAGCCCTCGGCGGGGGCTGGAAGATGATCTTCGACCGCCTCCGCCTGCGTTTCGACAAAGCCTGACTCTGCTTCCCGACATCCTAGAAAGCGAGAATCGATCGATGACCCTCAGCGAGCATCTCTTGCACGAATTGGAATCCGAGGCGCACACGACACGGCGCCTGCTGGAGCGGATTCCCGAAGGAAAACTGGACTGGCGTCCGCATCCGAAGGCGCGCACGCTGGGAGCCCTGGCGACGCACGTCGCGGTGGTGCCCGGAGCGGTGGCGGAGCTCGGGGCGCAGCCCTCCCCAGCCCAGATCCCCGACTTCACCGACCCGACTCCACCGGCCACGGCCGCCGAATACCTCCAGCTGCTCGAGGAGACGCTGGCCCGGGCACGGCGCGCGCTCGAGGGCCTCGACGACGCCGCGATGCTCGCGCCCTGGCGCCTGATGAACGGCGAGCGCGAGATCTTCGCCTTCCCCCGCGTCGCCTTCCTGCGCTCGGTGATGCTCAACCACTGGTACCACCACCGCGGCCAGCTCTCGGTCTACCTGCGCCAGCTCGACGTCCCGATCCCCTCGATCTACGGCCCGAGCGCCGACGAGAATCCGTTCGCCTGACGGGGCTTCAGGGCTCGGCAGGCACTTCCGTGCGGCACTTCCGTTCAGGTGCCGCGTCCGTTCAGTTGCAGGCGGGAGGAACTCCCCATCCGAGGTCCCAGAGGGCGGCACGAGTGACGCGGAATTCGAGGTCGGCCTCTATGTAGGAGGGGCCCATAATCTGCGGCGGCGCGAGCGTCGTGCTGAAGTGGCTCATCGAGCTGCCGCTGATGCCGGTCGTCGGCGCGTACATCTCGACATTTCCGGCGGGCGTCCCGCCCGCTGTGAGCAGTCCGGTCACCGTCGCGATGCCGGCACCGCTCCATTGCAGCTCCGGGCCGGACGTCAACGCGGCCAGGCGCTGGCCGTTCGACATCTCCGGGAAGCCCGGCGGCGTCGCGCCAAAGCGGACGAGGCGGGCCATGAACGCGTCGTCGTAGCCCAGGAGCTTGGCTCCGGTCACCCGGCTCACGCTGGAGACGAAGCCGAGGCCGTGGGCGATCTCGTGCAGTGCGACCGGCAGGAACCAGATGTCGTTCGGTGAGCCGAGGTCGCCCAGTCCGTAGTCGAAGCCGTCGTTGCCGTAGACCGACGGGCCATCGACGTTGGAGTTGAACTGAATGTGGAAATCGAGCTCGCCGGGATCGAGGTCCATTCCGGCGAGCTTGTCGGCCAGAGCCGACGCGTACCAGGTGCCCGCCCGCGGCGCGCCGGCGAAGTCGCGGAAGACCCCGTCGGGCCCGCCGACGCCGAGGATCACCGGCGAGCTGCCGGAGATCGGATCGAAGCTTACGCCGACGCGGACCGGCACATCGCTGTCCAACTGCTGCGACCAGACCTGCAGCGCGAACTCCACCGCAGCGAGCCGCGCCTGCCCCAACGTCGTCGCCGAATTCCCCGACCGCGGCGTCCAGGCAGCCGTGGAGTTCAGCCCCTCGCCAGGGCCATCGAGGTTGACCACCTCCACTGTGAATGCCGCCTCGGCCCGGCCTGAAAAGAGGCCAGCAGCGAGAACCGCCAGCAAACCGGAAGCCAACCGAGCCCGTCGCGCCCTCACGGTCTCACCTCTCCGCCATCTGAAGAAGCCGCGAGCGGAACTCCCTCTTCGGCCGGTGCCCCCTCGCAGGAGAACACCACTTTTCCATAGCGCTCCTCCGCCAGAAGCGCGCTCCGCAGCCCGCCCAGCAGCCGCAGCTTCACCCCGCCGCCAGACACCGCAACGGCCTCCTCGCGCAATCCGAGCGCAGCCAGCTCCTCGACCGCCCCCGCCGCCGAAGCCTCGCCCCCCGCGCGCGCGGCCATCTCCTTCACCTTCTCCGCCGACGGCACCTCGAACCGCTTCGTCGCCTCGTTCCGGTAGACCACGCTCGCCTCTGCAACGGGAGTCGCCGGAGCGCTGCTGCTACCACCGGCCGAGTAGACCGTCACGAGCACAAGACTTGCCCAGACTTTCATCGCTGTCGCAGTCCCGGCTGGAGTTGCCCCGGTTTCGTGGACACTTCATGCTCTTTAGAGCGAGGAGGCCAGGATGCCGAAGAGTCACGCGCAGTACCCCGCAGAGTTTCGGTCAC
>JAYTAM010000380.1:0-5751 GCA_043737505.1 Thermoanaerobaculia bacterium | reverse complement strand
GCCGTTGTCAGATGAAGCTGAGGAACCGCGCTGCGTCAGGGCAGCTCGTTGCGGATCGTGAAGTAGCGCTCGCCGACGATGCTGGTGCCGCCGAGGATGTCGACCGCGACCGCCTGGACATGGTGCAGGCCGTCCGTCGTCAGGTGGGTGTCGAGGAAGTAGTGCCAGCCGGGCGCAAGGCTGTCCGGGTAGCCGGGATAGAGCGCCGAAACGTCCGGTCGCGCGCTGCCGTAGATCGCGTCGCCGACATAGTTGCCGTCGAGCCAGATCTGGACCGCCGAGATGCCCTCCGGGTCCAGCGCCCAGCCGAAGACGTCCGTGATGTCGTCGATCAGGGCGCCGTTCAACGGACCGTCGATGAAGCCGATGGCGCCCTCGTTGCCGGTGTTCTCGTCGCAGTAGAAGACGACTGGGATCTCGGCGATGTTGGCGACGTTGCCGTCGTAGTCGCCAGCGCGGATCGTCAGCTCATGGAAGCCCTGCGAGTAGCCGACCGCCGAGACCAGCCAGCCGACGTCCAGCACGAAGCGGAAGCGCGCGTGCGGCGAGTTGGCGACCGTCGGCAACATCCGCTCCACGTCGAGACTCTGCAGACCGTAGCAGTTCGTCAGGCCGCCCCAATAGGGATCGCTGAAGCAGCTGATGACCGAGTTGGCATAGAGACCGCCGTTGATCAGCAGCTCGACGTACTTCACGCCGGTATCGCCGCTCTCGATGCCGACGTCGAGCGCCCAGCCGCTGATGACGCTCAGCCGCGGAGTCAGGTCGGTCAGATCGCAGGTCCCGTAGAGCTCGCTGCTCGGATTCGGGAAGGTGATGGCGCCAAACGGCGGCAGGTTCGAGGTGTTGTTGTTGATCTGGATCGTGACCGCGTTGAGGAACCTCTGCTCGCCGGTATTGCTGGTCACGCGGGCCGAGATCTGATGGAGGTCGTTCGAGTAGAGCGTCGAGTCGAGGAAGATCCCCCAACCCACCAGGGCGCCGTCCGGGTAGCCCGGGAAGACCAGCTCGACGTCCGGCCGGTTGCGGCCGTAATCCGTCAGGCCGGCGACGACGCCGTCGACGTAGAGCTCGACGCGCTCCACGCCGTCGTCGTCCAGGGCCCAGCCGGTGATCGGGAGGAGCCCGCCGCCGGCGTTCTGATTCTGCGCGCCGTGGATGCCTTCGACGTTGCCAAAGGGCGCCGCCGCGAAGGCGGGAAGGCCGGCGAACGACAGAGTCAAGCCCAAGAGAAAGCAGAGTTTGCGCCGCATCAGGATTCTCCTCAGTCTGAACTCCGCGTAGTGTGAGCGGGAATCGCCGGAAAGTCAAGTGAATGCAACACATAGGGGTTTTTGGACCCGGAATTGGCGGGCGGATCGTGCCTGGCGAGGCGCCGGAAAAGCGCACAAGTCCCTGTGCAGACAAGCACAACGCCATGTGCAGCGGGGATTCGCCCACCTGCGTCGCCAGACAGGCGCGCTCGCGAAATCGGCGACTCATTGCCCGGATTCGAGCCGCCGATCACGACGCGGCAACGCGATTCCACGGCCAGCGAGGTCTCGCCGCAGGCGGTGAATGATCGAATCGACCCCGGCCACGCCGACCGTTCCGTCCAGTCCGGCGACGATCTCCCGGCTGGTCCAGCCTTCGAGCAGGGCCAACCTCGCCACCCGGACCGCGGTCGGGGTCGCCCGCCGTCCGAGGGCCTGGCGGCAGATCACCAGGAAGTCGCGCCGTCGCTCGCCGGCGAGGAGGCGATCTTCCGGGCCGTCCTCGATGCCCGCACCCGCCGCCGGCGCCTCCTGCCAGTCCGCCCAGGCGACGCGCCGGCCTCCCCAGCGCTTCTCCGCTAGAGCTTCGCGGCGGGCGTCGACCACCACGCTCATGGCGACGCGCTGAAGATAGGTCATCAGCTGCGCTTCGCTGCTGCCGTGGAAGCGCCGCCGCCGGCCGGCGCCCAGCAGCCGGCAATACACCTCTTGCACGAGGTCCTCCACCCGCTCGTCGTCGGCCCCGGCGCCGGAGGACAGTCGCAGGAGCGTCCGCCGGACGGCGGTCACGAGACGGCCCTGAAAGCGGGCGACGAACTCGCGCCAGGCGAGCTCGCAATTGTCGGAGGTGCAGGAGCGGAAGAGGTCCGCCGAGGAGCGGGACGGGGGCTCCACCGACCTCGACGGTGCCGCCGGCTGGAGCCGGGGAGAAAAGGCTGTCGGACAGGCGACTGAAATCGATCGCGGATTCGGGTTGCTGGACATTCGCCGCTCCTGGAAGTGGAGCGGAGGCGGCAGAAAAACAAAGGGCCGAGCGCGCGCGAGCGGCTCGGCCATCCAGGAACAGCAAAAGTCTACACCCTAAGAGCTCCGCCAACAAGCCGGGCGGTCAGAGCGCCGGGCAGAGCTCGTCAGCGATGCGGTGGGCGTTGAACCCGACGCTGAAGCGGCCTTGAGCGCTGGTCAACGGCATCACCCAGAGCTGCAACGGAACCTCGCCGATCGGCGAAACGAGGCATCCGACCTCGACCTTGTTCTCGACATCGACGAAACCGAACGGCTGGACGACCGGGACGTCCGCGCTGCCGACCCGGAGTCTCGCCGAGATCTCAGTGACGGCGTAATGGTCGACCTGCGCCTGACCGTTTGCCGCTTCATCGAAAGCCTTCGTGCGCAGAAACTGACAAGCGTCGACGAAATTCGGCCGCTGGCCACAGTTGGTCGCCTGCGGCGTCGTCAGGCTGGGCTCCGCCCAGACGATGAGCTCGGTGCCACCTGAGAAAGCGCCGCCGTTCAAGTAGCGCGAGCGGTACTTGGTTCCCAGCGGTGCACGCGCGTCGTCACCGCTGTGCGCGACCCAGGGGCCATAGAACGTCGCGGGCTCGAAACCGAACTGGGCTTCGTCGGCAACGATCGAAACCGCCTCGTTCCCCTGGGCGAAGTCTTCCGCGGTATCGACGAGGAAGAAGTCACCGACCAGGAGGTTCTGGTTGCTTGCGACGCCCGTACCGCCGGCGACGAAGTAGCCCGCGTGGCCCGGATAGTTGATCGTCGAAGAGCACTGCTGCGCGACATCGATCGTCACGAAGCCGGTCGCCACGTTGGCGCCCGCGCGACCGCTACCCGAGCAGTTGTTCGAACCGTCAGGCTGGCCGGTGTGCTGCTTGCGCAGGTCGGCGAGCGCGATGGCGTCGAGCGCCGGAAGGGCCAGCGGATTCGTGCAACCGGTGAACGAACCGCCGCCGGTCTGCGGCAGAACACCGTTGAAGATGTCGCGAATGTTGATCGACTGAACGTCGTTGGCACCCAGGTAGATGTCGAAGGTCAGGGTCGGAACGCCCCAGTCGGTCCACACCACGACGTGGGCCAGAGTGCCCGAATTGGCGGTATTCGTGACGGCGAAAAGCGTCGTCTGCCTGTCGACCGAATTGAAGTCGACTTCGAAATAAGGCACCAGCAGCGTTGCGGCCGGTACCGCGCCGGTGCTGCAAGTGCTGGGCGGAACGCCGGCGAAGGCCTGCGCTGCGAGGCCAGCCGCGAGGGCTGCAAGAACTAGAGTGAGTTTGGATCGTCGCATCGCTTCCTCCTTGAGTTTCATGGACCTTCAAGCCTGGGAATCAGCTAGGAGAGACTGCAGCTACTGTGCCACCCCGGATGGAGGCGAGGCAAGGGTATTTCTCACGGAGGGCGCGCTCCGACTCGGGCACGGCAAAGCCGCGTCCGGTATCCGGAACGCGGCCGTCATCGAGTGGGGGCAAGCTGGGGCCTGGCGGAGAACTACGGATGAAAAGAGGCTGAGATCAGCGCAGCTTCTCTTCGACGAACTCGACGTGCTGACGCACCTTCGGGTCGTACTTCTTCATCCTCAGCTTTTCGCTGGAGGCCTTCTTGTTCTTCGTGGTGGTGTAGAAGTAACCCGTACCGGCCGAAGAAACCAGCTTGATCTTGTCGCGCATCTTGCAACTCCCCGTCTGACTTTCGATGTCGAATCTTAGAACTGGCGGGGCCGACGGGACTCGAACCCGCGACCTCCTGCGTGACAGGCAGGCGTTCTAACCAGCTGAACTACGACCCCGCGATGAACCCTTGTGATTCCTCTGACCCTGCTGACCTTCTGACGACCTCTGCGGCTCGGAGGCCTCCCTCAAATGGTGGGAGGTGAGGGGCTTGAACCCACGACACCCTGCGTGTAAGGCAGGTGCTCTACCACTGAGCTAACCTCCCTCGCCCGAGCCGGTGCATTGTATGGAACCGGAGGCGCCCGAGTCAACGCCGGGGAGGAGAGTTTTCCAGCGCATCGAGCGCCTGCCGCAGATCCTCACGCTCCGGGGCGAGCGCCGCCGCGCGCTCGAAAGCAGCTCGGGCCGCAGGGCGGTCGCCGAGGCAGAGCTCCGCCGTGGCCAGCGCCGCCCAGGATCCGGGCCGACTCTCGTCGAGCGCGAGGGCAGCCCGAAAATCGGCCGCCGCGCCGCGACAGTTTCCGACTTCGACCCGGTGTCGCCCGCGAAACAGGCGGAGCGGCGCGTTCGCTGGCGTGCGCGCGATGGCCGAATCGAGGATCGCCTCGGCGCGCTCCGGACGACCACGCTGGCGCCAACCGGCCGCGCGCTCGACGACGAGCTCCGCGCCGGCGGGCAGGCCGTCCGTGAAGGCCTCGAGGAGAAGTCGATCCGAGCGCCCGGGATCCGCGGACGTTTCGAAGAGCAAATTGCTCAAATTCCACTTGGCGGCGAAGTCGTCCGGCTCCTGCTCGAGCGCCTGCTCGTAGCAGCGCAGGGCCTCCTCGGTGCGGCCCAGCCCTTCGAGAATCTGCGCCTCGTTGCTGAAGGAGCCCGCCGTCCGGGTGCCGTGTGGGCGCGGACGGCTTCCTTCTCCGCCTCCGCCAGCCAGGTAGCCAAGCGACTGGAGCTTGCGGACCTCTTCCTCTGCGATGGATTCCGTAAGGCCGTTCGCGTCCGTATCCCCGGAGGGCTCCGGCGCTCGGGGATGCGGGGTCGGCGGGAAAGCCTCACTAGGAGCCGGCCCCGCATCCCCGAGTGCCGGAGACATCCCGGGCAACGCCTGCAAATCGACGAGATTCAGCAACGTCGAAGCGACCTGCGCGACGCCTCCTCGCCCCAGATGTCCCGGTCGCGAAGGAACGCCCGGTCCCACGAGCAGATAGATCCCCTCGTCCCGATGCCACTTCGCCGCCGTCGCCCCCCCCAGACTCGAGAGCCGGAGAGGCCGCCCCTCGCCCCAATGGAAGCCGTGATCCGAAGCGATCATGAGCACCGCTCCGGTCTGGCCGGCGAGCTCCGCAAACTCCCCGATCACTCCGTCGATGAGCTCGTAGTAGCGCTCCGGCACCGATCCGAAGCGCGCGGCGTCCGCCAGGTCGACACCTGCCAGCGGTGGCGACACGAACGGCGCAAAGAGATGCCCGATCGTGTCCGTCCCCTCGAAGTAGACGGCCGCCAGGCGCGTCGGATAGCCCGTCAGCCATTCGGTCCCAAGCCGGCGCACGATCTCGGTCTGCACCATCACTTGCCTCAGGCCGGGAACTTTCTCGGCGAAGGGATCCGACGAGGAAACGGCGGGGGCGAGCTCCTCCGCCGAGAGATCTGGAAGCAGCTTGCGCATCGCCGCCAGGTCGACGCTGTCTGTGGCTTCGCGTCGCACCTTCTCCGCCCAAGCCTCTTCGCTTGCCGGCGACAGCGCGCGCTCGATCGAGTCCCGGGCGGAAAGGAACACACTACTCACCAGCAAGCCTTTCGCTTCATCGGCAGGAAACGTGGCC
>JAYTAM010000379.1:0-28594 GCA_043737505.1 Thermoanaerobaculia bacterium | reverse complement strand
TGCACGACAGTCTGGGAGAGGCCTACCTCGCCGCGGGTGACACGGTCTCCGCCATCGCGAGCTACGAGAAGGCGGTGGCGATTCGGCCGCGCAGCAAGAGCGCCGGCGTCGCGCTCGAGAAGCTCACCGGCCGGAAGCGCGAGCCGTTCCCGCCGCTTCAGCTCTTCCATATCTCCGCCGGCGCTCTCGGCCTGCTGTCTGGCGCCGCCGCCGGCGCGCTGCGCAAGGGCTCCCGCCGGCACGGCATCGCCGGCAGCGTCTTCGTTGTGGCGATGCTCGCCATGTCGGCGAGCGGGGCGTACCTCGCCTCGCGGCCCCCCGAACCGTCGGCGATCAGCGTTCTGATGGGTATCCTCACCTTCTACCTGGTGGCCACGGCCTGGTGGACCGCCCGCCGCCGGGAGCTCGGGACGGGGCCGTTCGATTGGGCCGCTCTGCTGGTGGTCTGGGTCGTCGCCGCCGGGCTCCTGACTTACGGCTGGAGCGCTGCAGGGAGCGAGTCCGGGACGTTGGAGGGCATTCCCGCGGCCATCTACTTCGTCTTCGGCGCCGTCGCCCTGCTCGCCGGCGCCCTCGACTTGCGCCGGCTGGCGCGCGGTGGCCTCGTCGGTGTGCCGCGGATAGCGCGCCATCTCTGGCGGATGTGCGCCGCGCTCTACATCGCCGTGTCGTCTTTCTTTCAGGGTCAGCCGCAGGTCTTTCCGGTCGCGCTGCGCAACTCCGGTCTGCTCATCGTGCCGAGCCTCCTGGTCCTCGCGCTACTCGTCTTCTGGCTGGTCCGTGTCCGCTACACGAAACGGTGGAAGGGCAAGGTCGCTGCGAGGACCGAGGCGGTACCCGATCGAGCGGCAGCCTAGGTGGCGCCGGCGCTCCGCTTGCCCTTGCGGCGCCCGTCGCGGATCACCAGCGTGTCGGCCGCACGATCGTGCCCGAGGCGGCGGTTGGGATCGCGCCAGAGATCGAGTAGTCCGAGACCGAGCGTGCCGGCGATGCCGAAGTAGGCGCCGAAGCGCTCGATGGCCGCGAACAGCGACAGCCGCCGCCCGTCGAGCCGCACGACCCGCAAACCGAGAAGTCGCTTTCCGGCCGTCGCCCCCCACCGGCACGTCGCGACGGCAAAGTAGATCGCCGGCACGAGGAAGAGTGCCGCCGAACGAAGGGCGCCGGGAATCAGCCGCTCGACGCGCAGGCGGACGGTATCTGGCTTCACTGGCGCGGCCTCGCCGTCCCCGAGGTCGAGCGCGATCAGGAGCTCGAGCCCGGAGAGTCGCTCGGCCGCCCGGTCGAGCTCTCCGGCCTCGACGTCCGCCCTCACGGCCGCGGGCAGCCCGTCGGCGTCGACGCGTGCGAGGAGCGGGGCGAGATCCCGCAGCACGGCGTGGCGTGCTGCGGGATCCTCGGGCATGGCGAGCACCGAGGTCTTCAGTGCGGCATAGCCTGCGGGATCCGTCCAGCGCAATGCCAGCGCGGCGAAGAGGACCGCCGCCGCCACTGTCGGAGGGAGGAGGAGCAGAAAGTCGAGACCGAGAGCCGCGAGCCGCCGGCCAGGCGACGGAATCGTCCGGCCCGCGAGGGTGGTGTCGGCGGCGAGCGACTGCGGATCGAACCGGCGTTCGGGCATCAAAGCCTCCGGCACGATTCTTCCCTGCTGCGCGGGCCAGCTGCAAGCTGGGCGGCACTGTCGGAACTGGACCGCGACGGCGCCGCAACTGTGCTACGAATGACTCTTCATCGGAGCCCGCCATGCATCCAGTGTTCGTCACAGCGCTTGCCGTCTCGTCGCTGGCCCTCTCTGCTCCGGTCGCTGCGGAGTCGCTGGGCCCATCGCCGCTCTTCCTCGACGACTTCGAGTTCGGCGATACCGGCGACTGGTCGGCGGCGGAGCCGCCGCGCTGTGACGAGATCCGGCCGTTCGATCGCGATGTCGTTCCCACCGGCTGGATTCATGTCGCACCGACTCCGCTCGGCAATGACTCGACCGGCGACGGCTCGCCGGGGGCCCCGTTCGCGACGATCGAGCATGCGGCGAAGCTCGCCGTTCCCGGAACCGCCATCCGGCTCTCTCCCGGAGCGCACGCGACCGATCAGTTCGTGAGCGACCTCGAGGGGACCGCGATCGCTCCGATCTGGATCGGTGGCGAGCCCGGCAGGCTGCCGAAGCCGGTGATCGCCGGCGGCAGCCAGGCGCTTCAGCTGGTACGCGCGCAGTGGGTGGTCGTGCACGACCTGGAGCTCCACTCGGCGAGCGCCAATGGCATCAACTCCGACGACGGCGGCGAGACGGCGAATCCGCTCGCCAGCCATCACCTGGTCTTCCGCCGCCTGTCGATTCACGACATCGGCACGGGCGGCAACAACGACTGCCTGAAGCTCTCCGGGATCTACGACCTGTGGCTCCTCGACAGCTCGATCGCTCGCTGCGGCGGCGGCTCCGGCAGCGGCGTCGACTGTGTCGGCTGCCACGGCGGGCTCATCGCGCGCAACCGGTTCGAACAGCTGGCGGGGAACGCCGTGCAGGCGAAGGGCGGCAGCGCCGACCTCGAGATCCGCTGGAACAGCCTCGTCTCGGCGGGCCAGCGCGGCTTCAACCTCGGCGGCTCGACCGGCTTCGCCTTCTTCCGTCCGCCGCTGTCGATGGCGGTGCCGAACGCCGAGGCGCGCGACATCCGGGCGCTGGGCAATCTGATCGTCGGCGGCGACACGCCGTTTGCTTTCGTCGGCTGTGTCGACTGCGTCGCCGCGCACAACACGGTGGTGAATCCGGCCACCTGGCTGATGCGCATTCTGCAGGAGACGACGACCGGCAGCGGTTTCACCTTCGAGCCCGCCGCCAACGGCCAGCTGTTGAACAACCTCTTCTACTTCGAGGACGGCGACATCTCTACCCACGTCAACATCGGTCCCAACACCGCTCCTGCCACCTTCGACTTCGCGGGCAACCTCTGGTACGCCTGGGACGCTCCCGGGAGCTCGACGCCGTCGCTGCCGTCGCCGGAGACCGGAGGCCTCTACGGTCAGAACCCGCAGCTCACCGCCGACTGGCGGGTTCCGGCCGCGAGCCCCGCCGCCGGCAGCGGAGCGGCGCAGGCCTGGCTCACCGGAGACCGCCTGGGGAACTGCTTCGCGTCTCCGCCGAGCATCGGCGCTTACGAGGCGCCTTGATCCCTCCTTAGGCAGAGGTCCCACGACGGCCCTTGGAAGCCGTGGTTCCCGAGGTCGATCATCGTCGTCGGCGCGAGCACCCTAGGCCCTTCGCCGGGGCCCCCTGTGGACGACTTGACTTCACATCAGGGAGTCGAGCTCCTGCCGGAGTTCCCGCCGCACTTTCCTGATTGCCAGCAGCGATCTTGTCTTGACGGTACCGAGCGGGGTCGCGGTGCGTTCTGCGATCTCGGATTGAGACAGACCGTGGAAGAAGGCCAGGTCCAGAACCGTCCTCTGTTCGACCGGCAAAGCGGCGAGAGCCGTCCGGAGGCGCCGCCGCCGCTGCCCGCGGAGCACCACTTCATGCTGGCGGGTGCCCGCCTCGGCGGGCATCGGCTCGGACGCTGCGGTCTCGAGAGTTCGCGACCGGGATCGGCGTTTGCGCAGCCGGTCCAAAGCGCGGCTGCGGGCGATCAGGACCAGCCAGGTCGAGATCGAGGAGCGCGATGGATCGTATCGTTCGGCCTGATTCCAGACCTGGAGAAGCGCCTCCTGGAGCGCCTCCTCCGCGTCGGCCGCGCAGCCCAGAATTCGTCGCGTGACTCCGAGCAGGAGAGGCGAATAGCGGTCGTAAAGCTCCGCCAGCGCCTCGGGACGTCGATCCGCGAGGCGGTCGAGGAGCGCCAGATCCTCGAGCTCTGCAAGCGCGCCGATGGGCCGGCGCTTCGGCGGCGCACAGCTTCCTCGGAAAGCCTGAGAACGGGTGACTGGAAGGGAGTGGCTGGGCTGGGAAGGCACGAGATCTCTCCTGGCGCTCGACCCGGACACTCCCGTCGAAGCGGAGGCTCGCTGTTCAGGCGCCGGCGAAATCTAACCGCCGGCGGGTGGTGCGAAAAGCGCAGTTTCTACCCGCGTAGGAAATGCGGAGTCGGGTCGAGAGGGTCTCTGTGGGGGCGTTCCGCCGACTAGCTCGTTGAAGAAGTCCTCGGCGTCTACTCCCCGCTGCTCTGCGCCGCGCGCACGGCGCGGAGGATGTCGGCGATCTGGAACGGCTTGGCGAGAAAGGCGCGCGCCCCGAGCTCGAGCGTCCTGACGGCGGAGGCGTCGTCGGAGACCCCGCTGGCCGCGATGATCCGCGTGCCGGGGGCGAGTGCGAGCAGGGCTCGAATCGTCGCCGGGCCGTCCATCACCGGCATCATCATGTCGACGATCACGACGGCAATCCGCTCGCGATGCTCGCGGAACAGCTCGACCCCCTCCGCGCCGTCGGAGGCGAGGAGAACGGCGTAGCCCTGAGCTTCCAGCGCTCGACGCACGATCTTGCGGATCGCGGGCTCGTCGTCGACCACCAGGACGGTACTGCCGCCGCCCGGAAGAGACTCCAGCGACAGCGCGCCGGAAGGCGATGGCGCCGGACCGACGTGCACCGGAAGACGGATCCGGAATCGCGTACCGCGGCCCACTTCGCTTTCGACGGCGATGGTGCCGCGATGCCCGCGGAGGATCGCCACCGAGGTCGAAAGGCCCAGGCCCGTGCCCTTGCCGACCTCCTTGGTGGTGAAGAACGGGTCGAACACCTTGTCCAGCAGGTCGGACGGAATGCCGAGGCCGTCGTCTTCGACGGTGATCTCGACGTACGGTTCGGACTCCGGACCCGGACCGGTCGCCGGGCTCCCGTCGACGTTCTCGCTGCGTGCGGCGATACGCAGGAGGCCGCCCGTGGGCATGGCGTCGCGCGCGTTGATGCACAGGTTGACGAGCACCTGATGCAGCTGGGTGGCGTCGCCGAAAGTGTGCGCGAGGCCCGGCTCGACGTCGCTCCGCACGACGATGCTCTTGGGAAACGTCTCGCGCGAAAGCTTCGCCGCCGCTTCGACGAGCTGAGCCACGTCGACCGGGCGGCGCTCGCCTTCGACGCCGCGCGCGAACGAGAGCATCTGTCGGACCATGTCGGCGCCGCGCCGGGCACTGGACTCGATGGTATCGATCAGCTCCAGGTCCGCGACCTCCCGGACGCTCTCGCGGAGAAGGTCGGTCGACATCAGGATCGGAGCGAGCGCGTTGTTCAGATCGTGGGCGATGCCTGCCGCGAGAGTGCCGACGCTGTCGAGGCGCTGGGCGCGGAGCGCCTGCGCCTCGAACTGTTTCCGCTCTGTGATGTCGGTGACGATCGCCAGGACGCTTCGCGCTCTCCCGGCGGCGTCGCGCAGCACCGTCGCGCGCCCGTCGACGATGACGTCGCGTCCGTGCTTGGTGCGATGCACGAGCTCGGCGTTCCTCTCGCCACGGTGCATGAGAATGTCGTTGGCGGCGTGAAAGGAGGTGAGGTCGCTGGCGATCAGCTCGTCGATACGGGCGCCGAGTGCCTCTTCGGCAGTCCAGCCGTAGAGCCGCTCCGCGCCCCGGTTCCAGTAAAGAATGCGAAAGTCGAGGCCGCGCACGAAGATCGCGTCGCGGGCCTGGTCGAGCAGGGCCGCCTGCTCGCGGATCCGCATGTCGGCGTCTCGACGCTCGATCTCCGCGCCCGCCCTCGCGCCGAAAATCTGCAGCGCCGAACGGACGAGATCGGGCTGGGTCACCGGCCGGCGGTAGAACACCGCCATCAGGCCGAGGAGGCGATCCTCGCGGTCGCGCAGGGCGATTCCCGCATACCCCTCCGCCATCATTCCGGCCAGTTGCAGGTCGCCGGGGAACTTCTGCCTGACCCCGCTTGCGTAGAGGCAGAAGCTGTCCGCCACGGCGCCCTCACATGGGGTACCGGCAAGGTCGTAGCCCTGATGTAGCTCCTTGCTTCCGTCCAGTCTCATCGCCAGCACCTCGGCGCGGCCCGGGGACAGGGAGTCGATGCCTGCGACGACGCCACCGTCCGCCTCGAGCACCTCGATGAGGCCCTCGAGGAGCGCATCGAGTGGGTGGTCGCCGCCGGCGCCCGAGACGCCGCGGGCGATCTTCAGCATCGTGTTGGAGGTATGCCGCAGCTCGTCCTCCGCGCGACGGAGATCGGTGACGTCGTAGGCGGTTCCGATCATCCGGACCGGTTCCCCGGTCGCCGGGTCGACAAAGATTCGTGCCGACTCCTGCACGAAGCGCTCGCTGCCGTCGGGACGAATCAGGCGGTGGGTGAGCGCGTACGAACCGCGTTCGGCGATCGCGCGGCCGACTGCCTCGTGAATGGCCGCGTGTTCTTCGGCCGGTACGAGGCCGAAGAACATCTCGTTGGTGACCTCTACTGTTCCCGGCTCGAACCCGGCGATGCGGTACATCTCGTCCGACCAGCGGAGCGGATTGGCGTTCACGTCCTCGGGCTGCGAAAGGTCGAGCTCCCAGCTGCCGAAGTGGGCGATCCGTTGCGCCTCGGCCATCGCTTCGCTGGCGCGCAGCCGCTCCTCGGCGCTGGCCGCGCTCCCGGTGACGGCGCCGGTATCGATTACGCACGCCGCCAACGGGGGCCGGGGGAGCTCCATCGAGTCCTCTCTTCTGCGGAAATTCGAGCGCCACCGAGCGCTACTCGACAACCCTAGTCGAGCAGGAAGCGGCACGTATGGGGACTAACTACGCAGCCAACTGCGCAGGCGTTCAACTGCACGACGGCGGCGGGATGGCGTCCGACCAGCGGCACTCGTCCGCGGTCTCGAAGTCGTCGCAGAACAGGACGTTGGCGTCGATCCAGGTCTCGGCCTGCACGCTCAGCAGCGAGCTGTCGTTGCCGGCCGAGCCGTTGCTCTCCCAGACCGCGATCAGACGGCCGGAATGGCTCGCGACCCCCAGCGACGGCGCATCCTGGGCGTTGGCGGCGAAGACGTTGACCTGGAACTGTGTCCCGCCGGAGCGGCGCCGGTGCGCTCGAAGAACCTGGCCTGAACGCTGCGCGCCGCGTTCCGCCACCCGGGTCCTCGTCACTCGCCCAGACGACCGCGAAGCCACCGGCGCCGTCGGCCGAGATTTCGGGTTGGGTCTGGAATCCGGCGGTCGTGGCGTTGACCAGAAACTGCCCTGCCAGGGGGGCGCCGTTGGCGCCGAAGCGCCGCGCCTGAATGCTCGACTGCGAGCCGTCGCCGCCGGGCGCCACGGTGTCGGAGGTCTGCCAGGCGAACGCCAGTTCGTCGACCCCGACCCGCGCCACCGGCGGCCGCGTCTGATCGCCACTCGTCTGGGCGTTCACCGGTATCTCGGCGAAGCTCTCCGCGCCGCCGGCATCGAAGCCGCGCGCGCGGATACCGAAGAGCGCGGGATCCCCGCCCATCGGCGCGCCGAAGCTCTGCCAGACGACGACGAAGCTACCGTCCAGGCCCACGGCGACGTCGGGCAGCGATTGGGTGCTGGGAGTGTAGGTATTGACCTGGAACTGGGCGCCGGCGGCTGCGCCGGTGGCGTCGAAGCGCTGCGCCTGGATGCTCAGGTCCGAGCTGTCGTTGCCCGGCGAGGTCGCGCTCTGCCAGACGACGACGAACCGGCCGTCGGGCGCCGCAGCCGCAGCTGCCTGCGATTGCGCGAGGCTGGTGTGGGCGTTGACCTGAAACTCCAGAAACTCCGGCAGGATCGCCGCCGCCGCAGAGCCTGCCGAGTTCGCAGCCAGGCCCGCGCCTACCGCGACCGCGAGAGTCCAGAGCAGAAGGAACCGCGCCGTCTTCGCCATGGTCGCCTCCGGGAACGGAGCGAAGGTAGCACGACGAGGAACCGGGCGAAAGGTAACCTCACCCGTATGAGGCCGGCAGGGAGGCTCGTCGTCTCAGCCAGAATGCCAGGCGACCCGAGAAGGGCGATGCGCGCGGAGGCCTTTTTCACCGAGCAGGGCCGGTGCTTTGAACAATTTCCTCGATGGCGGAAGCGAGCGCGCGCTACCGGATGGTGGGCGCGCGTGGCATCGACCCTGCAGCCCTTGCGCTAAGGCTCGCAATCCGCGCGCCGACTTCGAGGAGGACTCATGACCAAGCACAAGGCACATTCCGGCGGAGATTCCGTAGATGGGGGCCAGCCCAGCAAGGCGAGCCAGCGCGAGGCGACCCAGCAGCGGGCAAACCAGCAGGAGCCGAAGCGCCAGGAGGCACAGCCCGGCCAGGCACCCAATGGGCGGAGCATCAAGGGGAAGTCGGGCGGCAATGAGGAGGGCGAGACGGGCGCCTCGGGTGAGAAGCAGACCGCGCGCGGCGACGACAAGAAGAACCAGGATGGCGGCGAGCAAGAGGCTTCCGGGCAGGAGACCCAACAGGGCGGAAACGGCGCCGGTGGAGCGGGCCGACACGATCGCTCCGAGCGTTCGAGTCCTGCAGATCGGGCCAACGCCGACGCCGCGAAGCGATAGGTGCCCGGCGGATGTCCAAGTCACTGCAGGACGCATTTCTCGATGAGCTCAGGGATTGCTACGACGCCGAGCGCCAGTTGTCGCAGGCGCTGCCGAAAATGGCCAGGGCCGCTACGGCTCGGAAGCTGAAATCGGCTTTCGAAGCTCACCTGGAGGAAACGAAAGGTCAAGTGGGCCAGCTGGAGAAGATCTTCGAGATGATGAGCGAGAAGGTGCGCGGCAAGCACTGCGCCGGCATGGCAGGCATCGTCGAAGAGGGCCAATCGATCCTGGCAGAGGACTTCGATTCCGATACTTTGGACGCCTGCCTCATCGCCGCCGGACAGCGCGCCGAGCACTACGAAATGGCGGCCTACGGCACCCTGGTGGCCTGGGCCGAGACCCTCGATCGGCCGGAAATCGCGGAAGTCCTGAAGAAGATACTGGCGCAGGAGAAGGCCGCCGACCAGAAGCTCTCCGCGCTCGCGGAGGGAGGTCTCAATCGCAAGGCGGCGACGAAGTATGAAGATGCAGGGAAAGTGAAGAGCGTCAAGAGCGTGCGGTCCTGATGACGCCGCTCAAGGTAGGCTAGAAAGCGTTCCTGCGCAACGTCATGGCGGAGTTCCACGGTTTCGTCGTGCGTGTTTCCGCCGTGGTCCCGAAGAGGGCCTGAGCTCCCGCCCGAACGAATAAATACCCGTGAGCGACGCGACGCAGGGCTAGTCGAGGAAGCTCACGAGCTCGGCGTTCACCTGCTCGGCGTGGGTCCAGAGCACACCGTGGGGTCCGCCCGAAATCTCGACGAAGCGGAGGTTCGCCATCAGCTTCGCCTGCCGCCTCGAGGTCGCGTCCGGCGGCAGGATCCGATCGGCGTCGCCGTGCAGAAGGAGGGTTGGCAGAGTGTTGTGCGGCAGGTCCTGGCGGAAGTCCTCGATCCACGCGTCGACGCAGGCGAGAGTCCCGATCGGCGAGGCACCGGCGGCGACGTTCCAGTTGTCCTCGAGCACGCGATCACTCACCAGCTTCCCGCCCGTCAGGTCGAAATTGTAGAAATTGTGCAGGAAGTCGAGGAGGAAAGCCGGCCGATCCTTGCGGATCGCAGCGCGGATCCCTTCGAAGACCGCGGCGTCGACACCGTCGGGGTTGTCAGCGGCCTGGACGAGGTACGGCCCGAGCGTGCCGATCAGCACGGTCTTCCGCAGACGTGCGGTGCCATATCTGGCGATGTACCGGCTGACTTCGCCAGTGCCCATCGAGAATCCGACCAGATCGACCTGCTTGAGGTCCAGAGTCCGCAGGAGGACGTCGAGATCGGCCGCCAGTGTCTCGTAGTCGTAGCCTGTACTCGGTCGGCTCGAACGCCCAAAGCCCCGGCGGTCGTAGGTGATCACCCGATGGCCTGCCGCGAGCAGCGCCGCCGTCTGCTTCTCCCACGACGCTCCGCTGAGCGGCCAGCCGTGGATGAGCACGACCGGCGAACCGGAACCGAGGTCTTCGTAGTAGAGCTCGATGGGGGTGGAGTTTTCGCTTCCGACCTGGATTCTGCTCATTCGGGTTCTCCTCGAGTGGAAGGCATGGCCGAGGCGCCGTGGCTCCGGGAAAGGGAGGTGTGCAATCGCGCGGCCAGGTAAATCCGCTCGATGGAGCGCCGATGCCACTCTGATGTTTGCGCCGGCCCGTTGTGCCGTTCGGGCGAAAACTCCAGGAGCTAGATTCGGGAAAGGTCAGCGCGTGGTGCTGTCCCCGGCCTGTACACGGAAGGTGCTGCGCTCATCGAGGGGGGAGCGGACCGCTGCTCCGCCGTGGCGATGGGCCACGATCTGCACCGTGAGGAAGCCTTCGTACTCGACGGGGATGGCGTAGGAAAAACGAGTTTCGAAGGTCTCGCCGACGCTGAAAAGGTGGGCCCCGCGATCCGAGGAGATGAGCACCTCGAACTTCTGCAGGTCGGCGACCGTCGAAGTCCACTCGATCTCGACGGCAGCGCCGCCGCGGAGCGGATTGCCGGACGGCCCGGCCAGCCGCACCCCGCCGCGCTCACCGGAGGCGCGGACGGTGAAGCGCTTCGAGGGGAAGTGGTGAATCTCCCCGTCCCCTTCGATTCCCACCTGGAGCGCCATTCTCGCGTTTTCGGTCGGAACGTCGGGCACGATCCAGGTCGAGTCGCGGCGGGAGATCGAAAGCTGGGGCGTGATTCACGACCAGGTCTCGCCGTCGTCGGCGGAGAAGAGCAGCTCGCACTCTCCCCAGGGATGGCTCTCGTAGTGCCTCACGCCGGTTCCCGAGAGCTCCCAGCGGATCGTCACCGCTTCGCCCGGCTCGAAGACCCGACCCGCGAGGCCGGGAAACGCCGCCTGCAGTTTCGGTGTGTTTCTCGACACCGTCTGTGCCGAGAGGGTCGCGGATTCGTGCAGGGAAACGAAGGCGAGCAGGGCAAAGGCGAAGGCGAGCCTCTTCATGGCGACAGTTCTCCGAGTGCACATTCGGGTTGCAAGCAAAGTACTTCGAGCGTTGGGCGCGTCGGGACTCTGATCGCAAGCACGGACAGTGTCAATAGCGGCCTCTCATGGTAGTTTTTCGCCTCCATCAGGGATACCCATCGACCGCCGCGCGTCGCGGCGAGATTCGATCTGCTTCCGACCCTCGGAGTCGACCCATGAGCCACCGCGCTCCCCGAATGGCCCGAGTCCGGGCGATCGCCACCTTTGCACCGCTTCTCTCGGCGCTGCTTCTGACCTCGATGTCCGCCGATGCGCGCGCCGACGAGGCCGGCGCCGCCGCGAGAACGATGCGACCGCCGGTCTCGACCAAGAGCGTCTGGACGCAGGACGACGCCCGGCTCCTCACCCGCAGCGACGAGGAGTTCGCCGCCGCTGGAGAGCTGATCGCGCAGCGCGACAGGGGAGCACCGTTCGCCGAACACGAGCGCGAGATCCTCGACGCCTGGGTGGCGGGTCTGCCGGTGGCGCAGATCGAAGTCGAGACGCTCCTATCCGGGGCGATCTACCGGCAGTTCATCGAGCGCTCGCGCATCTCCGCCGCCGATCGCGACCGGCTCGCGCGCTGGAAGTCGCATCGCGCGGCGCACGCGCCGGAGATCGTGGCACGCGCGGCCGTACTCGCGGGCGAGCGGAGAGAGGACCTCCGGGGACCGGACGAAAGTCGCGACTGGGAGCTCTATTGGGACCCCGAGCTCTACAACCAGTTGTCGAGTGCCTTCCAGCAGCGTCTGCGGAGAGCCTATGGAACGCGAACCGGAGCTCGCCCGACGGGCCTGCCGGCCACCGCCGGACCGGAAGCGCCGAGCGGGCCGAGGGGATTACTGCCGAACATCCTGGTCAACAATCCAGCGGCCGACACGAATCCGCGAAACACCCAGAGCGAGACCAGCTTGGTCCTCGGCTCAGGCTCGACCGTTCTCGCCTCTTTCAACGATTCGGGTCTGTCCGCAGGCGGCCAGCATTTCACCGGCATCGCAAGGTCGGCAGACGGCGGCGCTACGTTCACCGACCAGGGAGCGCTCCCGGTGAGCGCCCCGGGAGACGCCGGCGACCCGGTCTATGCACGCAACAACGTGACGGGGCGAATCCTTCTTACGACACTCGACTTCGGGAGCGGCGCCACCTTGCCCAGCTTCCGGACCGACGACAACGGCCTGACCTATAGCGCGCCGGTCAACGGCGCCGCCGGCGGCGGGAGTCACGACAAAGAGTGGCTGACGTGCGACAACTCCCTGGCTTCCGGTACCGGTCAGGGGAACTTTTACCTCTTCTGGCGTGACTTCGGCGGCGGCGGTGGCATGACGATGACGCGCTCGATCGACGGCGGGCTCACCTGGGGCAGTCGCCAGGTGCTGGATGCCGCGGCGGGCCAAGGCGCCTGGGTGGTGACCGGCGCCGACCACACGGTCTATGCGTTCTGGCTCAAGTCGGGCCCGAATCGGATCGTCTTGAAGAGATCGACGGACCGTGGCCTCACTTTCGGCCCGCAAATTGCGGTCAAGACGCTGGTCACGGCGGCAGTGAACGGCGACCTCGGGCTGGGCGGAGCGTTCCGCTCCAACGCCTTCCCGCAGGCCGTCGCCCACCCGACCGACCCGAACCAGCTCTACGTCACTTGGAACGACAAGGGCGCCGGAGCCGATAAGGCGAACGTCTACTTTGCGCTGTCGACGGACGGCGGCGCGACCTGGGGGCCCACGCGCCAGATCAACATTGATCCCAGCGGCAGCGACAACTGGCAGCCGGTGATCGCCATCAACCCCGCCGGGACGCGACTCTTCATCAGCTGGTACGACCGGAGTGACGATCCTGCGAACTCCGCGATCGACGTCTACGGGCGTAACGCGGCGATCGACGGCACCGAAGTTACCTTCGGCGTCGACTATCGCATCACCGATGCGTCGTTCCCCGTCGTGGTGGGGGTCGATCCGGCGATCGTCGGCACCTACATGGGCGACTACGACCAGGCTGTCGCCGACGACACCAGTTTCTTCCGCACCTGGGGAGACAACCGGAGCGGAGATCCCGACGTGCGCTTCGCCGCCATTCCGCTCGAGGAAGGGTTCGGTGCGAATCCCACGTCCGAAGGATTCGCCTTCGGACTCTCGGGTTGTGCGGCCGGAAACAACGCGCCGGATCCGGGCGAGGTTGTCGGCGTCGACCTGACCGTGAAGAACGACGGAACGAATGCACTCTCGAACCTGGTGGGCACACTGCAAGCGACCGGGGGAGTGCTTCATCCGAGCGCGCCGCGGACCTATGGCGCGATCGCTTCCGGTGCTTCGGCGACGAGGACCTTCTGGTTCACCGTCGGCCTGGATTGCGGCGACGAGCTGCTCCTCACCCTGGCGCTGCAGGACGGCGTCGACACGTACCCTGCGGTCACCTTCGGACCGGTGCTGAGCGGGGTAGGAAACTCCCAGTCTTTCTCCAACTCCGCTGCGATCACGATCAACGACAACGGGGTGGCGACGCCCTATCCGTCGAGCATCCTGGTGTCCGACGTCACCGCCTACGCCCGGGTCACTCTCGACCTGACGGGTCTATCGCACACCTTCCCGGACGACATCGACGTCATCGCGGTCGCGCCCACCGGTGAAGCTGCCTACGTCCTGTCGGACAACGGCTCGGGCGTCGACGTGTCCGGAGCCGACCTGAAGTTCGACGACCTGGCGATCGCGCCGCTGACCACGGCGCCGATCGTTTCAGGCTCGTGGCTACCCAGCAATCTCGACACCACGACCGACGTTTTCCCGGCCGGGGCGCCCGCCGGCCCCTACGATGCGACCTTCGCGAACCTGTCGGCGCTCGGGGCTACGGCGAACGGCTCCTGGTCACTCTTCGTGCGCGATGATGTCGGCACCGATGTCGGAACGATCTCGGGCGGCTGGACGCTGACCTTCGAGTTACCGCCGACCTGTGACACAGGATGCGGAGACGAACTCTTCGTCGACGACTTCGAGACCGAGAGCGCCTGCCGCTGGAGCGCCAACCTGGGGGACAGCGGCGGCTGTTGAGCTCAAGAGGCGCCGGCGAGAGCGTCGAGTTCCTCGCCGAGGAGCCGGGCGCGGAATCCGCCGATCTCTGCGGCAAGCGAGCTCCCGCCCCCGCCGTTACCGCTCCACGAGTCGAGCGCACGGTCGCGCTGGCGGCGGGAGAGCAGGAGCTCCGGAGGAATACCGACCTCGCCGGCCCGGCGGAGGACGAGCTCCGAGATCGCCTCTTCGAGCACCCGGCGGCGCTCGCGCTCTTCGGCGGCGGGCCGGGCCGGCTCGGCAACAGCCGTGCCGGCATCGGCCGCAGCGCGGGCATCGTCGAGAGCCTCCACCCAGCGCTGCGCCTGCCGCGCGTGCCGGCGCGCGTCGTAACCGGGAAGCTTGGTGAGCTCGGCCGCGGTCAGTTCTTTTTGCGGATCCCGGGCGGCGAGCGCGAGCAGCGTCTCGTCGCGCAGCAGAAACGGCCGGGCGAGGTCGAGCCGGTCGGCCTCCCGCTCGCGCCAGGCGGCGAGCGCGCGGGCGACGGCCCGGTTGCGCGGCCGCAGGCGGTCGAGACCCCTCACCCGGCGCCAGGCTTCCGTCGGATCGGCGGCGTCCGAATCGAGGTCGGCGAGGGTGGCGGAATCCTCGAGCGCCCATTCCAGGCGCCCGAGCTCGAGCAGGCGGCGTTCGAGCTCGGCCGCGGCGGCGCCCAGATGCAGGACGTCCTCCGCCGCGTAGCGCAGCTGAGCCTCCGACAGCGGCCGGCGCAGCCAGTCGGTCCGCGTCTCGTGCTTCGGCAGCTCGATGCCGAACAGTTCGCGAAGGAGCGCAGCGTAGGAGAGCGACATCCCGAGGCCGGCGAAGGCCGCGGCGATCTGGGTGTCGAAGAGCGGTCGCGGCACGACGCCAGTGGCGCGCCGGAGGATCGGCACGTCGCCCGAGCCCGAGTGCAGGATCTTCCGCCTGTCCGCAGCCTGGAGCAGTTCCGCGAGCGGCGAGAGATCGTCGATCCGGACGGTGTCGACCAGCGCGATCTCGCCGCCAGCCGCGAGCTGGATCAGACCGAGGCCCGGCCGGAACGTGCGCTCGAATACGAACTCGGTGTCGAGCGCGATATCTCCGCTTCCGCCGCCGGCTTTCGCCGCTCGCCAGCGAGCCACAGCAGCAGCCAGCTGCTCGGGCCGGTCGATCCAGAGTGGAGCGGTCATAAGCGACTGGCGTGACGAAGTGGCGGCATGCTCACAGCCTAGCCGGGAGAGGGCGGAAAATCCGGAAAATTTCACCTTCTAGGCCTGCAACGCCAAAGATGGCAGGCAGCGTGCAGACTTCGGACTTCGCAGGCCGGGGCTCCGAAGAGCCGCCCCGACATCCCGAAAGGAAGTGCATCCGATGACGGAACCCATGATGCAGACAGAAATTGAGACTCGCACCGAGCTGACTCCGCGGGCGACCGCGGAGGTGCGCACGGACCTTCAGCCGCTCCAGCTCGGCGAACTGATGGTGGCCCTGACGGCCGATGATGTCGAGCGCAGCCTGCGCTTCTACGAAGAGGGGCTGGGCTTCAAGGTGGACGAACGCATGGAAGAGGATGGCAAGCTGCTCGGAGTCATGCTCTCCGCGGGGGCCTTTCATCTTGGGCTGTCGCAAGACGATTGGTCGAAAGGAAGCGATCGCAAGAAGGGGATCGGCTTCCGCATGTTCGTCGACTCCGGGGACCACGACCTCGATGCACTGGCAAAGCGGTTCCGCGACAACGGCGTCGAAGTCGACGGCCCGAAAACCGAGTCCTGGGGCGAGCGGGCGCTCACCGTGGTGGATCCGGACGGCTTCAAATTGACTCTGAACCGCAAACCGGTCTGACCTTTCGCCGCCTCGCGCGTGACGGTTCGCGCGCGCGAGGCGGCTGGACCGGCCTCCTTCGTTTCTTCAGCCGCGCCGGGCCCGGTCGATGGCGGCGACGTCGATCTTCTTCATCTCCATCATCGCTGCGAAGGCCCGTTGTGCTTCGCCGCCGCCCGCCGCCATCGCCTCGGTCAGGGTGCGCGGCGTGATCTGCCAGGAAAGGCCCCAGCGGTCCCTGCACCATCCGCAAGCGCTCTCCTCGCCGCCGTTGCCGACGATGGCGTTCCAATAGCGGTCCGTCTCCTCCTGATTGTCGGTCGCGATCTGGAAAGAGAACGCTTCACTGTGGTGGAACTCTGGCCCCCCGTTGAGACCGAGGCAGGGAGTTCCGAAGACGGTGAACTCCACCGTCAGCACCTGGCCTTTCTGGCCGCCGGGAAAATCTCCCGGCGCTTTGTGCACGGCGGTCACCCGGCTGTCCGGGAAAGTCGCGGCGTAGAAGGTCGCCGCCTCCTGCGCATCCTTGTCGTACCAGAGGCAGATCGTGTTCTTGGGTGTCATGGTCGTGGGCTCCTTGCGAGACTGTATGCAAGTTCCGTAGCTCCGCCGCCGTTCCGCAGGCGAGTTGTGGAGCCCGCGACAGGCGAGCCCGCCGAAATCGTCGAGGATGTCGAGGCTCTTCAACTCTGTGGAGCGACGATTCACAGCGCGGAGGGGTCGATGGTCCCACGTACCGGGTCGTTCGCCAGCCGGATCGTTGCGATCCTCGCGATCTTCGGCATCGGTGTCGCTACGTCGCCGGCCCATGCCGGCACGATTCCCGCCGGCCTGGGCTGGCACGAGCTCGCCAACACGGCCATCCGCGCCGTCTGCCCGCCGCCGGCCCAGTATCCGGAGATCCAGGGGATCGAGGGCTGCTCCGCCGTCACCGAGGACTGGTCAGGGGCCGCCTTCGACGCCGCCAACGACCGCCTGTTCATCACCGGAGGGGGTCACGGTGGCTACGCCGGCAACGAGTTCTACCGGCTCGATCTCGGCAGCCTGACGATGAGCCGGATCAACGAGCCGAGCCGGCCGATCCGCGACGGCTGTCTCTTCGACGGCACCTACGCCGACGGCCGGCCGGTCTCCCGCCATACCTATGCCCACCTCGTCTATCTCCCGGGGACGAACCGGATCTTCATGACCGGCGGCTCGCGCTGGCAGTGCGGGTACTTCATCGGCGACGCCTGGACCTTCGACCCTGCAGCGGATGACTGGGAGCAGAAGAGTTACGTCAACGGCCCTCGCGCCGGCTTCGGGCTCTCGCTGGCGCTCGATGCGGCCAGCGGTCTCGTCTACGCCCACGACGACTACGACCTCTACAGCTACGCCCCGGCGGCCGACGCCTGGACCCGCCGGGCGGAGAACCTGCAGGGGCCCGGCGATTACAAGTCGGGCGTGATCGATCCCGTCCGCCGGCGTTACCTCTACTACGCCCACGGGGATCGCACGCTCTACTGGTACGACATCAGCAGCCCGACGGGCGCGCTGGTGCTACAGAGCGGAGCCACTTCCGGCTGCAGCTTCATGGACAGCTACGCCGCCGGTTGGGACTACGATCCGGTGCTCGACCGCCTGGTGGCGTGGAGTGGCGGCGATTCTGTCCAACTGCTGCATCCCGACACCCGGGCCTGCACCACTGTGAGCTACGCGGGTGGACCGGCCGCCATCGGCAACGGCACCTTCGGCCGCTTCCGCTACTCGCCGCGAAGCCAGCTCTTCGTCACCTGCAACGACGTCGACGACAACTGCTTCGCCCTGCGTCTCTCGCCGGAGACCGTCCTCTTCACCGACGGCTTCGCCTCCGGAACGTCGTCGGCCTGGTCGGCGACGGTGCCGTGAGTCTCTCCGCGACCCCGGCCACTCCTTCGCCGGCGGTTCGCGGAACGTACTTCCGCTGGTAGTCTCCGCGAATCACATACCCGATGAATCGAGGCGCCGAATGGCCCGGCCGAACCGCCTGACCCGCCTGAAGGGGTGGACCCGTTGGACTCTCGCGCTCGGCGCGGCGATCGCTCTGTCTGGCACGGTGGCGTCGGCGGAGGGGTCGGCGGCGGCGAAGGAGATCGGGTCGTTCGCGCTCGATCTAGGCGGCGTACGGTTCGATCCGGCGCGCGGACTGCCGGCGGCGATCGCCGGCTGGGGCGGCGTGCCCGCACCACTGGCTGCCGACGGGCGCGGCCTGTTCCTCGTGCAATGGAACGGCCCCGTGGCGGAGACGTGGGTCGCGGAGCTGGCGACGTCGGGGCAGCAGGTGGTGCGCTACATTCACCCGTACACCCACGTCGTCTATGGCGATCCGCAACGACTCGCGCGCCCGGCGCTGCGGGCGAACGCGCGCGCCGTACTGCCTTTCGCTCCCGCCTTCCGGTTGCAGCGGCGTTGGTGGGACCTGCCGGCCGAGCCGGTCGATGTGCGCCTGCTGGTGATTCGCGAAGGCGGTATCCAGACGACGCTCGATGCGCTTCATCATCTGGACGCGCACCTCGCCGGCCACCGGGCGATCGACGCCACGTTCGAGAGCGTGCGCGTGACGATCGCGGGCGATCGCCTGCGCGAGATCGCCGCCCTTCCCGGCGTCTACTCGCTCCGTCCGGTGCCGACGAGCGGTGGCCTGCGCGGCGAGATGAGCTCGCAGGTCAACGTCGGCAACGTGGATGGAACGAACGCGGCCTTCCCCGGCTATGCGAGCTGGCTCGCCACGGTGGGCCTCGACGGCGAAGGTGTGGTGATCGCGGACGTCGATGGCGGGGTCCAGGAGGGCCATCCGGACCTCGCGAGCCGGATGCTGCCCTGCACGGGTTCGACATGCAGCGCGACGCAGAGCGCGCACGGCACCCATACTGCCGGCATCATGGTCGGGACGGGCGCTTCGGGAATGCTCGACTCCTTCGGTTTCCTGCGCGGCATGGGAGTGGCCCCCGGGGCGAGGCTGTTCGAGCAGGTCTACTCGCCGACCTATACCGAGGCGGGCGGAATGCTGCTGCTCATGAAGCAGTCGCACGCCAACGGCGCCGTGCTCTCCGGCAATAGCTGGGGGCCGTCGGGCTCTCCCGAAGGCTACGACGACGACACGATGCAGGTCGACATCGGCGTGCGCGATGCGCGCGACGACCTGCCCGGCAACCAGCCGTTCCACTTCGTGCTCTCGATCATGAACGGCAACGGCGGAACGTCGACTCAGGGTACCCCCGACGAAGCCAAGAACATCTTCAACATCGGCTCGACCAGGATGCAGAGCTCGGGCTCGGGCGCGCAGATCCTGGCGATCGACGATCTGTCGGGAAACAGCGCGCACGGGCCAGCGCTCGACGGCCGGAAGATTCCGCACCTGGTGGCGCCCGGTTGCAGCGTCGATTCTTCGGTCACCGGCTCGGGATACGGCTTCATGTGCGGCACCTCGATGGCTTCGCCGCAGGTCTCCGGCGCGGTGGCGCTCTTCGTCGAACGCTACCGGGACCTCGGCGTGGCCGATCCGAGCCCGGCGCTGGTCAAGGCGGCCTTCCTGCCGGTGGGGCGCGATCTCGCCGGCCATCTGGATGCCGACGGCGGGACCCTCGGCCATCGCTTCGACAGTCGTCAGGGTTGGGGGCGGATGGAGCTCGCCGCGGTGGTGGCGCCCGAGGATGAGGTCGCCTATCTCGACGGGCCCGCCGTGCTCGCGGCGACCGGCGCCTCCTGGGAGATCGAGCTCGCGGTCGCCGATCCGGCGCGGCCGGTGCGCGTCATGCTCGTCTGGACCGACGCCCCGGGCCACGGCCTGGGCGGCTCGACGCCGGCCTGGAACAACGACCTCGATCTCGAAGTGGTCGATAGCGCCGACGGCGCCTCGACGTTCCTCGGCAATCGCTTCGGCGCCGACGGCTGGTCGGAGGCCGGCGGGAGCGCCGACGATCGCAACAACACCGAGGGCGTCCTGCTGGCGCCGGCGGCCCGCGAAACGGTCACGCTGCGCGTGAAGGCGACGAACTTGCCGTCGGACGGGATCCCGCAGTCCGGTGACGCGATCGACCAGGATTTCGCGCTGGTCTGCTACAACTGCGCCGCGACCGTGCTGCTCTTCGCCGACGGCTTCGAGTCGTCCGGCTCGGAGCGCTGGACGGTCACTCTGCCCTAGAGCAGCTCCCGGCCCCTGGCCATGAGCGCTTTGAAGATCGCGAAGAAGCTCTGCATCTTGCCCTCGGTCGGGGTCGTGTTGGTCAGCAGGATCACCCCGACCCGCTTGGACGGCTCGGCCAGCATCTCGGCGTGGACGCCCGGGTCGCTCCCGCCGTGGCCGACGAAGGTCACATCCATCTTGGTCGACCAGAAGATGCCGGAGTTCTTCTCGTGGAGTAGAACGTTTTCGGGCCGGTTCTTTTCCGTGTAGTGGAAGCGCTGCATCTCCTCGACGCTCGCCGGGGTGAGGATCCGCGCGCCGGCGTGCTCTCCGCCGCCGAGCAGCATCAGGAAAAACCGCGAGAGATCGGTGACCGACGTCCTGAGGCCGCCGTCCGGGTAGGTGGCGAGGCCGTAGAGCGGAATCTCGACTGCCGCGCCTGCGCTCGCATCGTAGAGCTTTGCGTGGCTGCTGCTATCGACTTCGGAGAGGAACCAGCCGGTGCGGCTCATGCCGAGCGGCCGGAAGATCTGGTCGCGGGTGGACTCGGGAAACGGCATCCCCGTCGCCCTTTCGACGACGTAGGCGGCGAGCCCGGCGCCGATGTTGGAGTACTCGCGGGAGCTGCCGGGCCTCGCGACGACGAAGTTGTCGATCGAGTACAGCTTCCCCTTCGGATCGAAGTAGTCGCGCAGGAAGTCGCCGAGCGCCACCGGCGAATCGCCGCCCTGGTGGTAGGAGTCAGCGTAGACGGGATCGCGATCGGCGATTCCGGAGGTATGGGTCGCGAGCTGCCGGAGGGTGATCGGAACGTCCGGATGGCGCGGGTTGCGGACGCGGAACGGAAGGTGCAGGTTGACGTCGTCGTCGAGCCGGAGCTTCCCATCCGCGACCGCGCGCATCAGGCTGACGCCGATGACGGTCTTCGAGATCGAGCCGACGTTCATCACCGTGTCCGGAGTGAACGGTCGTCTGGCTCCGCGATCGGCGAAACCGTACCCTTTCGTCCAGACCACCTTCCCGTCGACCAGGATCGCTCCTGCGAGCCCGACGATCCCGGCCTCGCGCATGCTCTCCTCTATGAGCCGGTCGAGGGCGACGTCGGACGATTCCGGAGCAGCGCTTGCCACCACGGCGGCTTTCGACCCCTGTTCGGCGGCCCAACCCGTCATCACCGCCATCACCGCCATCGCCCCAACCACCGAAGCCAGCCGCGCACTCCGCATACCGCCGCCCTCCGAATGAGCCTCTCGCCGGTTCAGCGGAGCTCCTGTTCTCTACGCATGAAACCGAGCTTCGGTTAGCCGGCGCGCTCGAGCCCAGTGAGGGTCGCCGGTCGGCGTCAGCTTTCGCGAAAAGATCCCGGTGATTGTCGCCGGTCGGCGTCAGCGATCTCGGAAGGTTCTCGGTGCTCGGTCGGGACCCCGGATGACTTCATTTTTTTCCAGCGGCCGGGGCCCCCCGCCACTGCGCGCCGAGAACCTTCCGAGCTCCCCGCCACCGCCCTTTCACCGGTGAAAAGGGAGACGGCTCGTCCTCCACACTGTCAGGCGGGCGGCGGCGGGATCGTCGAACTCCCGGCGCGCAGTGGCGGGGGGCCCCACCATCCAGTAAAAAATCCGATCGACTGGGGTCCCGACCGAGCACCGGGGGTTCGACGATACCGCCGTTGCACGCCGGCGCACTCGCGAGGCCGAAATCGACCCCACCTCCGCTCCTGTGGAGCCCTTCATCGTTCTGGCAGATCGGACGGGGTATATCTCCACCGAGGCCTATAGCCAACTTCTCGAGCCGGAGAGAAACGTCCTACGCCATGCTGCGCTGTCGTCGAGTTTCGATCGTGGTCCATACTCTAAGTTGCCTGTCGGCTCTCGCCGCGCATGCGCAGCCGGCCTTTCCGGGCGCCGAGGGCTTCGGCACCCAGACGCCCGGCGGCCGGGGCGGCCCGGTGCGGGTGGTGACGACGCTAGCGGGCTCCGGGCCGGGCTCGTTCCAGGAGGCGATGATGGCCTCCGGCCCGCGCATCATCGTCTTCCGCGTGTCGGGGGTGATCGACCTCGGCGGCGACATCACCCTCACCGAAGCCCAGAGCTACGTCACGGCTCTGGGTCAGAGCGGCCCTGGCGGCATCACGCTGGTGAACGGGGCGATCACCAACTATCAGACGAATTTCCACGACGCCATCTTCCGCTTCCTCCGCCTGCGCGCCCAGGCCGGCGACACCTTCGCCTTCAATCCGGTCTACAACCTGGTGATCGATCACTGCGACATGTCCGGCGGCGCCGACGAGACGTTCGACATCGACGCCAGCCACGACTTCACCGTCCAGTGGTCGACGGTCACCAACAGCATGAGCGGCGCGGGCAGTCAGAATTACGGCTGGCTCATCGCCTATCGACCGACGAGCCAGGTGAGCTTCCACCACAACTTCAGCGCCCACCACGGCGGCCGCTGCGGCGCCCAGTTGCATTGGGCCGGGAGCGGCGCGGTGCCTGCGGACGGAGTGAAGCTCGATCTGCGCAACAACGTCTTCTACAACTGCGGCTTTCAGCAGATCTACCGCCAGGATCTGCCGCCAGAGGAAGGTACCCTCTACAACCTGATCGGCAACTCCGCCAGAAGTGGCCCCGACACCCCCGCCGGCTCGATGCTGTTCGGGCTCGACGGCACGCTCTACATGAGCGACAACCTCTACCCCGGCCAGTCGATCCTGTCGATCTACTCCGACCCGGTCTTTCTCGACGCGCCGCATCCGTTCCCGCCGATCACCACCAGCTCCGCAGCCTTCGCCTGGGAGCAGGTGTTGAATCGCGCCGGCTCCTGGCCTAGGGACGCCATGACCACGCGCACCGTCACCGAGGCCCGCGCCGGCACCGGCACCCTGGGCAACCTGAGCGACCCGCTCAGCACCACGGGCCCGCCGCCGGCGGCGGATTCCGACCTCGACGGGATCGCCGATAGTTGGGAGCTTGTCCACGGTCTGTCGCCGGCCGACCCCCTGGACTCCGCCCTGCTCCACGCGAGCGGCTACGCCTGGGTCGAGGTCTACCTGAACGAGCTCGCGACGCTCGCCGTCGCACTCTTCAACGACGGCTTCGCGACCGGCGACAGCGCGCTCTGGAGCTCGACGGTGCCCTGAGCAGTGGCTTCCGGGAAGGCCGGATCAGACCGCGGCGGCGCAGACGCCCTGGTTGTTGGTGCCGGTCCAGTGAAGACCGTTGTCGAGGCAGGCCTTCGCGTAGCTGTTGCAGCTGAAGATCTCTCCCGCCGGCGAGGCCGTGCACTTGACCGCGACGCAGTTGCCTTCGGCATCCTTCTGCAGGCATTCCATGGTCCGCCGGATGGTGTCCGGTTCCTGCCGGTAAGCGTCGAGAAGCTGGGATTTGTCGAGGACCGGAACTCTCTTCGACCCCGGGCCCAGGCAGCCGGCGAAGGCTGTCAGCAGTGCGAGTGCGAAGATCGTGCGCGACGTTGCGGATGCTGATTGCATGGTTCCTCCTCGGTCGATTTTCGAGTCCCGAATCGACCGAGGAGCGGGCCGCACCCAGAAATGCGGCCCTCCCGATCGTCGAGTCTTCGGCGGCGGAGATCGCCACCTGCTCTATGGATCGAAATCGGCGGGGCGGGAACGACAAGGCTTCAGGCGAACCCGCCTGCCGCGAATCGCTCCGCTAAGGGCCGGTCAAGGCCGGGCCGGCGCGGCGGTTGGCGGCTGCCGCGGAATGTTGTGATGCGCCCGACTGATCCGACGCACGGGAACGGTCCTCCGACGAACTTCTGCGGCCCGACGCATTTCTGCAAGCGGGTTTTCGTCCGGGGTACGCATTCGCCGCCCGTCGCCGCGACTTAGAAGTGGCGAAACGCGGGGCCGGCGGCAGAGAACTCCGGAGGCGTAGCGGCGATCTCCCTGGACGCGCCGAACAGCATCTGCCGTAGCTTCTCGATTCGCTGCGCCTCGTTCTTTCGCGCGCCCGCCCAGAATGCCCCCATCGCGGCGGCGGCGTGCGAGAACTGCCGGTTCTTCGACTGACGATCGACGAGGTGTGCCATTGCGTAGTCCCTCACAGGTCTGTTGTGAAGCGATCCGTACGGCGGTTTCTATCGAGAGGTCTTTGCATTCTCGATGCCAGGCAGTCGCTGTGAGAGACCCAGGGCGCTCGGGGAAGGCGGACGCCGAGAACGGCGCGTTTCACCCCATTCTTCCGTTCTCCTTCACATGAGCGAACGATCGCTGTACACCCGAGCCCTGGTCCCGCTGCTCCTCGTCGGCTGTTCCCTCGGCGCCTCCGCCGGAATTTACGCTAAGGATGCGCCGCTCGCGGAGGTGAAGCTGCTGGAGATCCGCTACGCGCCCGCGGGCCGGCACGATGACGATCGGGACGACGAGCTCGCGCAGCAGTTGCGCGTCGCGGCCAACCGCGCGCGCCTCGAGTCGGAGGGGCGTCGGATCTCCACGCAGGCGGCGGGCGGTCCCGTGCCCGCGGAGCCGCGATTCAGCTGGCCCCTGGAGGACGTGCGATCGGGTCAGTTCTCGCCCTGGGCGATCAGCAACTTCGTCGACCAGGATCCGCAGTGGCCCAACGCCGTGGAGGACTACCTCTGCGGTCAACGGACCTACGACACGAGTGACGGCTATAACCACACCGGAATCGACATCTTCGTCTGGCCTTTTCCCTGGCGGCAGAAAGCGCGCGGAACAGTCGCCGTCGTGGCCGCGGCGGCCGGCCAGATCATCGACTGGCGCGACGGCTTTGCCGACGATAGTTGCGCCCTCGATGGCGCTACGTCGAACACCGTCGTGCTCGAGCATGCCGACGGCTCGTCCTCGTTTTATCGCCATCTAAAGAACGGCTCGGTCACCCCGAAGGAGATCGGAGATACGGTCGTCCGCGGTGAGTATCTCGGCCTCGTCGCAAGCTCGGGCAACTCGACCGGGCCGCATCTTCACTTCGCGGCGCGCAACGCCGACGGAGACCTGATCGAACCCTACGCCGGCTTCTGCAACGCCCAGGCGAACGGCCTGTCCTCCTGGTGGCTGAACCAGCGACGCTACCGCGACTACCATCTGATCGACCTTGCGACGCATTCGGCCGCGCCCACCAGTCCGCCCTGTCCGCAGCCGGAGAATCCGAACTACAAGCGCCTCTTCGGTGCCGGCGACCCGGTGCGGGTGGGCGCCTTCTTCCGCGATTCGACGCCCGAGTTCGGCGCCACTCTGCGCGCCTTTCGCCCGGATGGCGTCCTCTACGCGGACTGGAGCTTCAACCACATCGAGGAGCGCAACGGCATCGCCGTCTACTGGCAGTTCCATCTGCCCGATATCCTGCTGCCGCAGTTCAGAGGTCAATGGAAGTTGCGAGCGACTTATGTAGATGCCTACGGCGCCACGGTCATACGCGATCGCTCCTTCTGGGTGGGAGCGCTCTTCGCCGACGACTTCGAGCGCATCAACCTCACCGACGCCGGCTGGATCCTGCCGTTGCCACCGCCACCGATCCCGTGACCTCGGGTCGGTGCTGTCAGGGAGTGACGAGGCTCCTCGTGCCGCAGCCGGGGCCGTAGACCACTGCCTTGGCGAACAGGCGTTGCGAGCCGAGGGCGGCGCCGCGCCAGACCGGGTCGCCGGCGAAGAGCACGACCTGCCCCGCACCGACGCGCTCGCGCACCAGGTAGGCCGCGTTGGCGAAGCGCTCGCCGGCCTCGGGCCAGAGGAGTCCGGAGAGCCGCAGCGCGAGATCGTGGCCCGCCGGCACCGCGCTCCATCCGAGGGGTCGCCAGCTGTCCAGTGCCATCGCCGGGGTCTCCGGCGTCTCCGGCGACGAACAGCCTGCGGCGTCAGGTCACGGGCAGGACTGGTCGAAGAATTCGGTGTCGCCGTTCGATGCGAAGATGCCGAGGGGGACGTCCACCGTTTCGCTCCTGCAGGCCTGGAGGTCTTCCACGGTGTAGTGGAGCGCGACGTTGGAGGTGGAGCCGTAGAAGAACCAGTAGGCGCCGTTCGCACTGCAGCCGTTGACGATCTTCACCAGCAGCTCGAGGATCTGCGGGTTGAAGAAGTAGAAGAAGCCGGAGTCGGCGGTGTACGAGAGTGCGACGCCCGGACCGCTGTTGCCCTGGAAATCGGTCCAGGTGACCCGTACGCGGAACCGGTTCGGCGTACCCGAGCCGCCCGCCAGGCAGAGGGTTTGCGCGTCGGGCACGCAGACGGACGGCGTGCAGTCGCTGTCGTTGTCGACGATCGTCACCGTCGAAGTCGAAGGGCTGCCGAGCGAAGCGCCACCGGTCGGCGAAGAGAGCGCCGCGGTGAAGGTCTCGTTCCCTTCGCTGGCCGAGTCGTTGACGAGGGTGATGACGAGGCTCTTGTCGGAGCTGTCGCCGTTGCCCCAGGAGAGTGCGCTGCCGGCGCTCGCATAGTCGCCCGGCGCGCTCGCCGTACCGTTGGCGGTCGCGTATTGGACGGTGACGGCGCCGGTCGACCCACCCACCCGCCGGACGGTCAGGCTCACCGACCCGGCGCTCTCGTCGAGCGAGGTGGACCCTTGAGCGAATCGGAGGCTTCCGGCGCTCCCCCCGCCGCCTTCGAGGGCCGGTGTGTTCTCGGCGAAGTACTCGTGGCTGTCGGCGTTCTGGACCGCCAGGTTCGGCTGCGAAGTGGCCAGGCCCATGCAGGCGGTCTGACCGTATTCGTGGTCGTCGGTCGCGGCGACGATGTTGAAGTGCGACAGTTCGTGCACCAGCGTGCCGGCTTTGGAGTCCGTGCCGGTGGCGGGTGCCGCCCAGAAACCGTTGCAGACGTAGATGGTGTACGGCTGATTGGGATAGACGTAGGCGAAGTACGGCTCGTTGCAGTCGCAGTCGACGACGATGGGCGCCGTCTGGAAGGCGCTCCGGATGGCGTTGAAGTGGCTCGATACCGTGCCGAAACGCCCGCTGTCGGCGGCCCCGAACCAGGTGGTGTAGCGCGCTCCGACCGTCGACCAGGTCCGGCCGTCGAGGTACGACTTGGCGCCGGTCGCGTAGCTGGTGGCGTTGTTCACCGCCGTGGTCACCTCGGCCGACTGGCTGACCGAGCAGTTGTTGGTGGAGAGCGACCGTTCTCCCGCTGGAGCGCTGTTCCAGGCAGGACGCGGACCGGAAGACGGGCCTTCGCGCCAAGCCGCCACGGCGTTCGACTCGACGGTTTCGCGCAACTGGCTGAGACCTCCGGCAGCGCCGGGATCGTCGGCGCCGATTCCGTCGAGGAGGTCGACGCGATAGGCCACGATGTACTCGCCACCGGCGCTCATGTCGTAGTGCTTCGTGAGCTCGCTCACGCCGGAGAGCGTCGCACCCGGAGCGAGCGCAATGAAGTCGGCGGCGGTGGGAGCGGCGCGCTTGACGAGACGGCCGAGGTAGGAGACCGGCTGGCCGTCGCGGGTCACGGCGAAAAGGCGGCCGTCGAGCCGTGCTCCCGGAACCAGCCAACGCGGAACGAGGACGGTTCGCGACGAGCGATTCTCGAGCGTCACCGAGGCGACGACGTCGTCGTCCGCGGCGAGCCACTCGGAGCTCAGCTGCAGGTCGGCGCGGAGCCCCGCTGCACGTAGAGAGGTGTTCGACAGCATGAGGAGCAGCACGACCATCAGGGACTTGCGCATGGCGATCTTTCCTCGAGGTTCCTGTCGGATGTGGCGTCCGCCTACTTCTCTTCGAAGACGTACTCGTGCTGAGAATCGCGCGCCATGAGGGTGCGCTTGCCCCCCGAACTGCCGACCACGAACTCGAAGCCGGTGCCTCCCGGGGCGGTGGTCAGGAACGAGATCGTGCCGTCGGGGTTCTTGCGCGACGCCATCTCGCTCCGCCATTCGCCGAAGTCGAAGCTCGTGACGCCCGCCGCGCGGCTCGTCTGGATCTCGCCCAGCGCCGCGTTCGCGTAGCGGGGGGAGAGCTTAGCGCTTTCCGCCGGGTCGGCGGGGACGGTCAGGAGTTTGCGCTCGGAGGCGAGGCTGTCGTAGTAGGCCTTGGCGCTCGCCTCGACTTGCGCTCCGGCCTCCGCGCGCCCGTCGAAGAGAACCTCGAGGAGCTTGCGCCGGAACTGGCTGCGCAGCGTCCAGCCGGGATCGCCGCTGGTGAGCACCACGGCGCCGACCTTCTGCTCTGGAAGCCAGATCATGTCGCTGTGGTACCCGATCATGTCGCCGCCGTGGTGCACCACCGGCACGTCGTACGTCGTGTCGACCATGAGGCCCATGCCGTAGATCGCGTCGTTGCCGATGGGTACCTGCTTCTCGCGGCGTGCGAGCAGCGGTTCGCGGGCGATGTAGCGTTGCCCGCCGGGCAACATCCCTTCGTCGATCTCCATCTGGACGTAGCGCAGCATGTCGTGCACGTTGCTCCAGGCTGCACCAGCGGGGCGGAGCGGGATCACTGCGTAGTTGAGCTCCATCACCGCCGGCGCGGTCTTGCCGTCGATGTCCGGGGCATGCGGCCGAGCGTGATTTCCGGCCTGGGCACGCGCGTAGTCGAAGGTCGTCGACGTCATGCCGAGCGGATCGAAGACTTCGGCCTGCATCGCCTTGTCATAGGCGGCGCCCAGCTCGAGCTCGGGGTAGAGCAGGTGCCCCGCGGCGAAGCCGGCGGCGCCGGCCATCGGGTTCGAGTACTGGAACATCTCTCCGAACCGGGTCGTGGGCTGCATCGTGGCCAGAGTCGCGAGCGCTCCCTCCGG
>JAYTAM010000378.1:0-28645 GCA_043737505.1 Thermoanaerobaculia bacterium | reverse complement strand
GCGACGGCGATGAGCAACTCGAGGCGCGCGCCCTCACCCCGGCCTATGCTGCTCCCGAGCAGATCCGCGGCGAGCCGGTGACCACGGCCACCGACGTCTACGCTCTCGGCGTGGTGCTCTACGAGCTGCTGGCCGGGCGGCTTCCTCACGACCGCTCCTCCAGCTCGGCGGTGGCGCTCACCGACCAGCTCGAGCGCGAGACCGTGACCCGCCCCAGTCAGGCGGCTGCGGACGCCGGTGAAACCCGCCGGGCGCGACTGCTGATAGGCGATCTCGACACGATCGTGCTCAAAGCCCTCGCCCGTGAACCCGGGCGGCGCTACGAGTCGGCGACCGCGCTGGCCGAGGACCTCCGCCGCCACCTCGACGGCCGACCGGTTCGAGCCCGCCCGGATTCGAAGCTCTACCGCACGCACAAGTTCGTCACTCGACACAAACTGGGAGTGACCTCCGCCGCGCTCGTCCTGCTGTCTCTCGCGGCCGGCGTGACCGCCGCGCTCTGGCAGGCGCGACGCGCCGAGGCCAACGCCGAGCGCGCGGAAGCCAATGCCGAACGTGCGGAATCCAATGCCGCGCGGGCTGAGCGCGTGAAGGAGTTTCTCGTCGCCTCCTTCGAGATCGCCAGTCCCGACTACGGCATCGGCGGCACGACCACGGCGAGCCAGCTGATCGAGGAGGCGGGCCGGCAGATCGATGCCGCAGGCTTCGGCCGCGACCCGGAGATCCGCGCCGACCTGCTCGAGGCGGTGGCGCGGATCGAGAAGACGCTCGGTCAGCTCGACGACGCCGCGCGCTACGCGAGCGCGGCGCTCGACCTTCGCCGCGGACTCTTTCCGCCAGGTCATCCAGCCATCGCCAGCGCCACTGCGACCCTCGGCGCGGTGCGCCTCGCCGAGGGCAAACTCGACGAGGCCGAGAAGGAGCTCACCAGCGCCGTGCGAACGCTGGAGGTCAGCGAGCCTCCCGAGAGCCTGTTGCTCGCGCGGGTGCGGAGCGAATACAGCGAGATGCTGTTCTGGAGGGGCCGGGCCGCCGAGTCGGAGGTCGGCGAGCGCAAGGCCTGGGAGGCCTATCGCGCCGCGCTCGGCGACGACGCGCTGCCAACCGCGACCCATCTCCGGAACCTGGCCGTCCTGCTCGAGGATCTGGGACGGCTCGATGAGGCCGAAGCGGCCAACCGCTCCGCCCTCGCCGTGTTCGAGAGGCGCCTGGGAACGGATCACCCCAGCACCGCGGCCAGCTACTTCAATCTCGGCCACGTCCTCAATACCCAGGGCCACTATGAAGAGGCCGAAAGACTCCTGCGGCGCGGGCTCGAGATACGCCGCGCCAAGCTGGGCGACAACCATCCGGTCACCGGCCAGTCGATCCAGCTCTATGCGCTCTTCCTGCTCAACCGCGGCCGCCTCGACGAGTCGGAGGCGCTCTATCGGGAGCACCTGGCGATCTTCTCGGCGATCAATCCGCGCCACTTCGAGGTCGGGAAGTGCAAGAACGGACTGGCGCTCATCGCCTCGCGGCGCGGCGATCACGCGACCGCGGAGCGCGAAATGCGCAGCGTCGTCGAGCTCTTCCGCGAGCAACTGGGCGAAGAGCACCACTTCGTCTGGCAGGGAACGGCGAACCTGGCGCGCGAGATTTTCTTACAGAAGCGCTTCGAAGAGGCCGAGGCCCTGCAGCGTCAGGTTCTGGCCGGATTCGAAAAGGTCGCGGGCCCCGAGAGCGCCGCGGTCGCCGAAGCGCTCACCAACCTGGCGAAGACGCTGAAGGCGCGTGGCGACGACGTTGGAGCGGCGCCGCTCGAAGCCCGCGCCCAGGCCATCACCTCCGCCGCCGCCAAGAGCTGATCGGAGCGCTTCGGGCCAGGCGGGCGGCGGCCATCAGGCTAGGGAGGGCTCCAGCTTGCGGTGGTTCCAAGGTCGAAGCCATCGGCAAAGAGGTAGGCGTTCTGCAGCCGGACCAGGGCCACGCCGTGGCTGCTGGTGACGGCGGCGCTGCCGACCAGCAGAATGCGTCCATGATCGAGCGCGACGGCGTAAGCCCGGTCGTGGAGCGATCCGCCGATGTCGGGGTCCACCCGGCGTCGGCCCGAGGCACCGAAGGAGGAGTCCAGGCCACCGTCGGTCCTCAGCCGGGCCACGGCAAACTCGGCATCGAGAGAACTGCTCTCGGTCCAGCCCGCGACGACGATCTTGTCGTCGCCCTGCGCCACGACCGCCCGGGCGCTGTTGAGGTCGAGACCGAAGCTGAACGTCCGCGTGCCGTCGCCGTCGAAGGTCGGATCGTTGAAGTAGAGCCCTGACGGGTCGGCGCGCAGGAGGGCGACGGCCACGTTCGCATGGAGAGCGTCGAGCGCCGCGGAGCCGACGAGCGCCACGCGGCCGTCGGCGAGGAGCGCGGCGGCGTAGCAGTGATCGTCGGCGTCCGGCACGAGATCGAACGCCACCCGCACCCAGGAGCGAAGACTCCCTGTGGGAGCAAATTGCGCCAGTGCGAAGTCGGAGTACGGGTCGTCGAGGGTTCCGGCGACGAGCAGGTCGCCACCGGGCGCGAGAACGATCGCGCTCGGCTCCAGGCTGCCGGCGTTCGACCAGACGGCCCGCCCGTCGGTCGAGAACAGCGGGTCGAGCGTGCCGTTCGTGGTGAGGACGAAGATGGCGACGTCCGAGTCGCCCGCTTCCTCTGCTGCCGCGGCGACGGCGATCGAGCTGTCCGAACGCGTCGCGAGCCCGCGCAGCCGGATGTCGTCGTAGAGATTCCAGCTGAGATCGACGCGGCCATCGCCGCCGCCAAAGGCCGCATCCAGGGTGCAATTCGGGTAGAGGAAGCGGAAGACGGCCCCGGTCCAGTCCGCGCCTGGGGTCGCCAGCCGCACGGTCGCTCCGACGACGAGTCGACCCTGTGGATCGAAAGCGAGGCCCTCGATCGAGCCCACCTCCTCACCCGTGAGGAGCGTCGTGCAGGCGCTGTAGAGCACGCTCGAGCTCGTACGCCGCCAGGCGAGTGCCGTCTCGTCGGCGCTCGACTTCCAGGCGAAGACGAAGCGATCATCGGGCGCGACGACGACCTCGCGAGACTCGATCGTCGATGTGGCTCCTCCGATCACCAACTGACCGGCGCCGAAAAAAGCCGGGTCGAGATCGCCGTCGATGGCCGCCGCAGGGAAAGCGGCGAGAGCCAGCAGCAACGGCACGCAGGTTTTGGATCTGGGTCTCATGGGCTCACCTCTGACCTGAGTACCGAGTTCGGGGTGGCAGAAGGGACAGTGCCTTGCGGACGGTGCGGACGGGGCGGCCGCGGCCAGGAGCTGACCAAGGAGCGGAAGCGGGAGTCGAGCGGTGCTTGCGGCGGCTGCGGCGCGGCCATAGTGTCACCCTCATGGCTTCAGGCCAGTCCGCTCTGCCTCCCCCACCTGCTGATGCGGGAGAGCTCACCCGGGACCTCGAGAAGCTGCGCCAGAGCGAGCCGGGCGCCCTCGATCGTGTGGTGGCGCTGCTCTACGATGAGCTGCGCCGCTTGGCTCGCCAGCGCCTGCGGGGCGAACGAGCGGCCCATACGCTCGACACGACGGCGCTCGTGCACGAGGCCTACCTGCGACTCTTTCGCGAACCGCGCATCGACGCCGCAACACGTGGAGATTTCTTCGCCGTCGCCTCGAACACCATGTGGCGCGTCCTGGTCGACCATGCGCGCGCAAGAACGCGGCAGAAGCGCGGCGGCGGAGAGCCTCTGATTCCGCTCGACGAGGTCGAACCGTTCCTCTCCGATCATGCGGCGGAGGAGGTCCTGGAGCTCGACCAGGCGATCGCACGTCTGCGCACGATGCAGCCGCGAGCGGCGGGGATCGTCGAGATGCACTTCGTCGGCGGCCTCAGAATGGAAGAGATTGCCGCCCACCTCGGCGTATCGACGAAAACCGTGCAGCGTGACTGGCAGGCGGCGCGCGCCTGGCTGCGCAAGGAAGTTTCCCGGGCGAACCTCCCTTGATCGCGAATCTGTCCGGATGCGAAGCCCGATCGCGCCAGCAGTAAAGAGATGACCGCGCCTCCTCCGTCGAACCGCTGGGACGAGATCGCCGAGCTCTTCGAGCGCGTCCTGGCCGTGCCTGCGGACGACCGCCCGGCATGGCTCGCGAGCTGCACTGCGGGCGACGAGGAGATACGGAGCGAAGTTGCAGCCATGTTGCTCAGTCACTCGAGCGGCGTCCAGCTGGAGATCGAGGAGCAGCTGCTCGCCGACCGCACCATGGCCTTCGCTCCGGGTTCTTCCATCGGCCAGTATCGCATCCGCAGCTTCCTCGGGCGCGGAGGCATGGGCGAGGTCTACCTCGCCGAGCGCGTCGGCGCTGGGTACGAGCACCTGGTGGCGTTGAAAGTCCTGCGCCCGACGGTTGCCGGAGCCGACGCGGCGGCCCGTTTCCGGCGGGAACAGCGCATTCTGGCGCGCCTGAGCCACCCGGCCATCGCTCCCCTGCTCGACAGCGGCGTCACCGCCGACGGACGGCCGTACCTCGTGCTGCAGTATGTCGAAGGTCTCCCGATCACCCAGTTCGCCGACGCCCGCTGCCTCGGCATCGAGGATCGCTTGCGACTGTTCGTGGCGGTCTGCCGCGTCGTGCAGTACGCCCACACCCGGCTGGTGATTCACCGCGACCTGAAGCCTTCCAACATCCTGGTCACAGCCGAGGGCGGCGTTCGTCTCCTCGATTTCGGGATCGCCAAAGTACTCATTCCAGAAGAAGAAGAGGGCGATGGGCTGACCCGGCATGCCGCGCCGATGACGCCCGAGCGAGCCGCACCCGAGCAGCTGCGCGGCGAGCTGCCCACCACTTCCACCGATGTCTGGGCGCTGGGAGTGCTGCTCACCGAGCTCCTGATCGCCCGCCTGCCGTTCGCCATCGCGGGTCGGACTCCGTCCGAGATCGAGCGCAACCTTGCGCGTGAAACTCCACAGCGGCCGAGCGCCGCGTTGGAAGAGCTCTCGAGCGCGAACCGCGCGGCCGCGCAAACTCTCGCCGAGCAGCGGGCCACGACTCCGGATCGCCTGCGCCAGCGCCTGCGCGGCGACCTCGACAGCGTGGCGTCGATGGCGTTGCGATGGGAGCCCGAACGCCGCTATGCCTCCGCCGGACCGCTGGCCGACGACGTCGAGCGCGTACTCGCCGGGCACCCGGTCGTGGCGCGGCCGGCGAGCGTCACCTACCGTTTGCGCCGATTTCTCGGCCGCCATCCGATCGGTACGACGGCCGCGGCCGTCGGCCTCGTCGCGCTCCTCGCCTTCGCCTTCGCCGCTGTCCGGCAGTCCGCACGCGTGGCGCGCGAACGCGACCGGGCGACCGCCGAAGAGACGAAGGCGAACGCGGTGGTCGAGCTTTTGGTGGGCATCTTGAGCGGCGCCGACCCCACCGAGGGCGCCTCCGGAGCGACGATCTCCGTCGACGACCTGCTGACGCGCGGCGAGAAGCTGGCCTCCGGCATGGACTCGCAGCCGGCGATCCAGGCTCGCCTCTGGCACACTCTCGGCAAGATCCATTTCGAGCGCAGCGTCCCCGGCATGGGGCGCGATCTGCTGCAGCAGGCGCTCGCTCGCGAAGTCGCGCTCGAAGGAACCGGCGCCGCGCAGGCGATCCGGGTCGCCCTCGACCTTGCGCGCGTCGAAGTGGCCTTGGGAGAGAAATCGGCCGCCGCCGGCCGCCTTCGGGAGCTGCTGCGCGACCTCGAGGCGCAGGATCGTCCGGAGCGGCAGCCCGCGCTCCTCGCAACCGCGCTCCACCAGCTGTCCGAGATCGTGCCGCGAGAGGCCGGCGAAGCGATGGCCCGGCGGGCGCTGGCGCTGCGGCGCGAGCTCGTTCCGCCTCAACCGGTCGTCGTCGCTGACAGCCTGAACGCCGTCGGCGTCCACGCCATGAAGCGCGGCGACAAGCGCGCCGCCGCCGAGGCGTTTCGGGAGTCGGTGACACTGCTCGTCCCGGTCCTGGGCGAAGAGCACCCGTATACGCTCGCGGTCGAAAGTAACTTCGCGGCGGTCACCTCGGACCCGCGCGAGCAGGAGGCGTTCTACCGCCGGCAGATCGGCATCCAGACTGCGCGGCTCGGTCCGAATAGCCAAGAGGTGACGATCGCCTGGAACAATCTGGGCAGCGGCCTCGCCCGACAGGGGAAGCTGCCCGACGCTCTGGCCGCTTTTCGCACCGCGCTCGAAGGCTGGACGCAACTCTTCGGGCCGGAGCATCCCCAAGCACTCAATACGCGAGCGAACATCGGTCGAGCTCTGGAGCTCTCGGGCGAGCCCGCGGCAGCGCTCGCCGACTTCACTGCGATCCTCGCCGCCGCCGAGCGCGCCGAGATCGATCCCAAGACCCGGGCCTCGTATCGGGTGCAGACAGCTCTCGCTCTGCTCCGCCTCGAACGACTGGGCGAAGCCGACGCGATGGCCAGCGAGGCCCTTGCGATGCTCGCTGACCTGGTCCCCGAGACCGATCCGGTTCGTATCGGTGCGCACGCGACACGGGCCCTCGTCCTCCTCGCGCAGCACAAGCCCGCAGAGGCCGAGCGCGAGCTCGCGATGGCGCATGCGGCCTGCGAAAAGACCATGCAGCCAGGCGAGCCGCAGCGCGCCATGGTCTCTGTGCTCCTCGGCCGTTCCCGGGTCGCTCAGGGAAGGGGGGCGGAAGGACTCGCGCTGCTGACGGCCGGTTTCGACGACTATTCGCGATGGGGACTCTCCCACCGCGCCGATGTCGCCGCGGCGCGGCTGGCGCTGGAAGAGGCGCGCGCCGCGCGCTCGCCTTAGCCGGACCGGTTCGTCATCGCCAGAACCAACGGTCGCCGGACTCGAAGCCGTCGGCCCAGACCGGCAGCTGAACCGGCGGCTGGTCCAGGGTGAGTACCAATCGCGGCGCCTCGCCGGACTCGCGCGACAGGAACGCCGCTGAAGCGACGCCGCCCCCTGCCGGCACGAGCGCGAAACTGATTGTGGGCTCGCCCGCCAGGCGCGCGGCCTCGACCGCCGACGTGACGTCGGCCGACCAGGCGCCGCCGCGCGTGTAGACGGGCACCGTGAGCCAGGCGGGCAGACCGATCGGCGGCGCGCTGTCCCAGGTGAGCGAAGCTTCGGCCCAGCCGTCGTCGGCAACCGGGTGAAGGTTTGCGTCGCTGACATGGAACGTCGGATCGACCAGGAGGGAGAGCTTGGCGTGCACTATCGGCGCCGCCAGGCCCAGCAGCCCGAACTTCAGGTAGATGCGGCGGCCGACGTCGAAAGCCAGCGTCTCGCCGGACCCGTTCGGCGCCTGCGGCGCGGCAGGGTCGGCGACGGCATCGGCGAGCGCCGGTCGGACGACGACCGAGCTCGCGCCGCCGGGCAGGTACCAGGAGGCGCTCAGCGGGTGGGTGCGGAAATGGTCGCGCACGAGATTCGCGACTTTCCACTCCGCGGTCGCTGCGGGGTGGATGGCGTCCCCTTCCAGATCTCCGGGCAACCAGAGGAAGCCGTCCGCGCGAGGCGCGCTGCCATCGGCCCAGAGGTAGGGACCCCAGCCGATCCAGGGGCCGCTCCCCAGGCCGCCGACGTCGTCCAGCTGATCCTGGATCAGGCCCTTCATCGCGAAGGCTGTCTCGTAGGCGAAGGTCGCGCGCTGAGTCGCGGCGGTCCAGATTCGCGATGAGAGGAACAGGAGCTGCAGATTCGGGCACCGGGTGCGCAGGACCCCGGCGATTCCACGCAGAGAGGCGCGGAATTCCTCCATGCGCTCGGGAAAGTTTCCGCTCGCCATCTCGGTCAGGTACGTGCTCTTCATCCAGACGATCTGGACCTGATCGGGATCGACTCCGGCGGCGGCGAGACGGGCGTCGAAGAGGCTCCAGTAGGAGTCGGCGGCCTCGTCCATGGCCGCGGCATCGGCGCCCCCTTGTGCCGCGTCGACGATGACAACGCGCCCGCCGTGCTCGGCGAAACGATCGGCTTCGCGCTCGAAGCGCGCACCCTCCTGATTCGGATTGGACATGCCGAGCAGCACGAGTCCGACGAGCCCCGCCGGGTCGACGGTGCCGTCGGCGGCGCGGGGGGTCACCGCGGCGGCGTGCGCCAGCCCGTCGGTCAGGTGATCGCCGGTCGGAGCGTTGGAACCGCCGGGATAGAGGCCGGGCTCCCCTACCCCGAGGTACGGTGTCGCCAGGTCGGTCAGCGGCACGTAGGGTTGTGCAGTCGCGGGAGTGGCGGGAGCGGCGACGGCGAACGCCGACAGGAGGCAACGTACCAGGCCCGCCAGCCAGCCGGCAGAGAATCCGCACTTCGTGGTTCGGTTCATCATGGCTGCTCTCCGATGGCCCTCGATCAGCGCCAGAACCAGGAGTCGCCTGACTCGAAGCCATCGCTCCAGACCGGCAGTACGCTGGCGGTTCGCTCGACGGTGAGGATCAGGCGCGGCGCTTCGCCGCCCTCCCGGGAGAGAAAGGCCGCCGAGCCAACTCCAGCGGCGGACGGTACGAGCGCGAAGCTGATCGCCGGGTCGCCGGCCAGGCGCGCCGCCTCGACCGCCGCCGTGACATCCGCCGACCAGGCAGCGCCGCGCGCAAAGAGCGCCACGCTGCGGATGGCCGGGAGCGCGATCGCCGGAGCGCTGTCCCAGGTGATCCCCGCCTCGGTCCAGTTGTCGATCGGGACGAGGTGGAGCTCCGACTCGGTGACGGGAAAGTCGGGATCGACCAGGAGAGAGAGCTTGGCGTGGACGACCGGACCGCCCAGCGCGAGGAGCCCGAACTTCAGGTAGACCCGGCGGCCGGCGTCGAACGGCAGGGTCGGACCGGCGCCGTTGACCGTCTGAGGTGCGGCCGGATCGACCACCGCGTCGGCCAGTGCGGGCCGCGCGATCGCCACGGTGTCGTCCGCGGGAAGGTACCAGGGACTGCTCAGCGGATGGCTGCGGAAATGTTCCCGCAGGAGATTCGCAACTTTCCACTCCGCGGTCGGTCCGGCGTGGAGGTCGTCACTTTCGAGATCGCTCTGCAGCCAGCGGAACCCATCGGCGCGGGGCGTGCTGCCGTCGGCCCAGAGGTAGGGACCCCAGCCGATCCACGGACCGCTGGCGAGACCGTCGACGTCGTCGAGCTGGTCCTGGATCAGACCCTTCATGGCGAAGGCGGTCTCGTAGGCGAACGTGGCGCGGAGCGGATCCGCGGTCCAGATCCGCGACGAGAGAAAGATCAGCTGCAGGTTCGGACAGCGTGCGCGGAGCACTCCGACAATGCCGCGCAGCGAGGCACGGAAAGGGTCCATGCGCTCGGGGAAGTCGCCGCTGGTCAGTTCGCCTTCAACGGTGCTCTTCATCCAGACCACCTGGACCTGGTCGGGATCGACTCCGGCGCCCGCGAGACGCTCGTCGAAGAGGGTCCAGTAGGGATCCGTTGGCTCATCCATGGTGGCGGAGTGCATGTTCCCTTGTGCTGCGTTCACGATGACGAGGCGCCCCCGGTGCTCGGCGAACCGATCCGCCTCGAGCTCGAAGCGCGAGCCCTCCTGGGTCGGGTTGGACATGCCGAGAAAGACGAGTCCGATGAGACCCTCGGAATCGACGCTGCCGTCGGCCGCGCGCGGCGTGACGGCGGCGGCGCGCGACACTCCATAGGCCAGGTGATCGCCGGTCGGCTCGTCGGCGCCGCCGGGATAGAGACCGGGTTCCCCGGCACCCAGGTAGGGCGCCGCGAGGTCGGTGAGTGGAACGTACGGCTGCGCGAAGGCCGATGCGGTGAGCGCCAAGGCCAAAGTCTGGGTCAGGGCCAGGGTCAGGCAGGGCTTCACCGCAGACTCGATCGATCTGGCTTTTCGCAACATCGTGGCTCCCTGGGCGAGTGCTGGGCAAGTAATGCTGGGCAAGTGCGGCCCGTCTACAGGTACTGGCGAGGTTCGGGCCAACAGCCGGACATCACAGGGCGTACACTTCCCTTCTTGAACCCCGCCGCACCGGATCCGGGCGAGATCACCCGGCTGCTCGACTCCTGGGCGGCAGGCGACCGCGACGCCTTCGAGCAGCTCTTTCCACTCCTCTATCCCCAGTTGAAGCGGATTGCCGACCGGCAATTGCGCGGCGAGCGGCCGGGGCACACCCTCCAGCCGACCGCCCTCGTGCACGAGGCCTTCCTCGAGCTCGCCGGGCAGCGCAGCGCGCAGTTCGCCAACCGGGTTCATTTCCTGTCGGTAGCGGCGTTCGTCATGCGGCGGATCCTCGCCGAGCATGCGCGCGGCCGGAACGCCGCCAAGCGCGGCGGGGGCGTGGTGCCGGTGGCCCTCGACGAGCAGATCCACCAGGTCGCAGCGCCCGATTCTGCCTGGGAGGAGATCGCGGCGGTCGATGCCGCCCTCGACCGCCTCGCCGTCTTCGATGCCCGCGCAGCGAAGGTCGTCGTCCTGCGCTACTTCGGCGGCCTTTCGCACGAAGAGATTGCACAGGCCATGACGATCTCGGTCGCCACCGTGAAGCGCGAATGGACGGCGGCGAGGGCCTGGCTGCGACGGGAGCTGGCGAGCGGATGAACACGGGGGACGGCGAGTGGACGCGGGTGAAGCACGAGCTCCTTGCCCTGCTCGAGCTTCCTCCCGCGGCCGGACGAGACCGCCTGGCCGAGCTGGCGAAGGAGAACCCGGAGCTCGCCGTCGAGGTCCAGTCTTTGTACGCCGCCGCCGACGAGTCGGCCCCGTTTCTGGCCGTTCCGGCGCTCGAGCTGGCGAGCGGTGCCGGAACAGAGCCTTCGGGCGCACCGGCGCGCGTCGGAGCCTGGCGGCTCGAATCCGAAGTCGGGCGCGGCGGCATGGGGACGGTCTGGCGGGCGCAGCGGGACGACGGCGCCTTCGAGCAGACGGTGGCCGTCAAGTTCGTGCGTCCGGAGCTCGCGTCCGAGCTCCTGCGCCGTCGCCTGATCGCCGAGCGGAACATCCTAGCCGGCCTTCACCACGAGAGCATCGCGCGCCTCCTCGACGGCGGAGTGACCGCCGATGGCGTGCCTTACCTGGTGCTCGAGTTCGTCGACGGCGAGCCGATCGACGCCTGGTGCAACCGCCGCGCCCTGCCGGTCGCCGACCGGCTACGACTCTTCCTCGCGGTCTGCGCGGCGGTCGATTTCGCCCACCGCAAACTCGTGCTGCACCGCGACATCAAGTCGTCGAATGTGCTGGTCGACAGCCAGGGCCGCCCGAAGCTGCTCGACTTCGGCATTGCCAAGCTCCTCGGCCCGGAAGCGGCGGAGGCGGATTGGACCGCGCTGGGCTTCGCGCGACCGCTGACTCCCGAGTGGGCGAGCCCAGAGCAGTTGCGGGGCGATCCGTTGACCACCGCCTCGGATGTCTATTCGCTCGGAGTGCTGCTGTGCTCGATTCTGACCGGCGAGCGGCCCCACCGTTGGACGGGCCAGTCTCCCGATGAGCTGGCGCGCCAGATCGCCGAAGGCGGTACCGCGCCGATCGGCGGAATTCTGCGCCGCGCCTCCGTCCCCGGCATCGAACGGCGGGCCTTGCGCGGCGACCTCGAGCGCGTCCTCGGCCGCGCGCTCGCCGCCCAGCCGGAGCAGCGCTACGGCTCGGCGGCGGAGCTCGCGGCCGACCTCGAGCGTTTCCTCGACGGGCGCCCGGTGTCGGCGCATCCTCCCGCCCTCACCTATCGTCTCGGCAAGTTCGTCCTTCGCCATCGCGCCGGCACCGCTGCCGCCGCCATCGTGACCGCGAGCCTGGTGCTCGCCACCGTCGTCAGTCTGCGCCAGGCTCGCATCGCCGAGGTCGAGCGGGCGCGCGCCGAGCGCCGCTTCAACGACGTCCGCCGCCTGGCCAACGTAGTGCTGTTCGACGTCTACGCCTCGCTCGACAAGGTCTCCGGGGCGATGGCGGCGCGCCGACTCCTGGTCGACAATGCCCTGCGCTACCTCGATGACCTGGCGGCGGAGGCGGGCGACGAGCCGGCCCTTCTGAGCGAGCTGGCGATGGCCTACGAGCGCGTCGGCGAGATGCAGGGCTTGCCCGAGTGGCAGAGCGAAGGTCGAACCGGAGACGCGCTGGCGAGCTTCGAACGCGCGCTCGCGTTTCATCGGCGGGCCCGCGCACCGGGAGAGAGCCGTCCACCCGCCGACCTCGCCGAGGCCCGGGTGCTCACCGGACTCGGTTCGATCCTGGCGGCTCGCGGCGACAGCGCGAGCGCTCTCGCGCGGCACCGCGAAGCGCTCGCCCTGCTGGAGCGCGTCGTGGCGAATGCACCGACGACCCAGGCGCGACTCGATCTCGCCCTGACGCAGGTGGCGGTGGGTGACGACATCTGGGAGCTCGGAGACATTCCAGCCGCCGCCGCGGTTTACACCGAAGCCCGGATCACGGCCCGCGCCGCGCTGGACGCCGATCCGGCATCGGCGCACGCGGTCCGGCAGCTGGGGGTGGTCGAGCAGCGTCTCGGCGATGCCGCCGCCGAGGTCGGCGACTGGCCGCGGGCGGTCGAGCACCACGCCGCCTCTCTGGCGGTCGACCGCGAGCTTGCGCTTCGCCAGCCGGACAACATCGAAATCCAGCGCGACCTGGGCACCGACCTCTCCCGTCTCGGCGTCGGCCAGCTCAAGCGCGGTGCGGCGACGGACGCGTTGATCTCGCATCGCGAAGCGATTCGTCTGCGCGAAGCGCTCCTCGCCGGCGATCCGCTGGACGCGCGGGCGCGGGACGATCTCGCCGAATCGCGGCACGAGGCGGCGAAAGCGCTGGCGATGCTCCGCCGGGAGACCGAGGCGAGGGCGGAAGTCGCCGCCGCGGTCGAGCTGCGTCGGGCGCTCCTCGCCCGCGATCCGAGCAACGCGCGCTGGGGCGATGCCCTCGCCAGTGTCCTCGAGACCCGGGCCGCGATCGAGGCCGGCGGCCGCGACGCGATCGCCGCGCAGGCGACCCTCGCGGAGGCGCTGGCGCTGCGCCGGAAACTGGCGGCGGAGAGCCCCGATTTCGCCAGCAACCGCACGGCGCTGGCCGAGATCGAGCGCCGGCAGCGCGACGGCGGCTGACGACGAGCGCCGGTCCGCCCCACTCCGACGAGGCATCGCGCCGCACTTGACCTGCGGGTGCTAACGTTCGCCCATGTACGGCCATCCTCGTCTCGCCCCGCTTCTCGCCCTCCTGCTGGCAGCCCTCGCAGCCCCGGCTGCCCCGGCTTACGCGGCTTCGATGGCCGCCGGTGCCGCCGGCGCCGTCGGCGCCACCGCGGCGGTCCCGTTCATCGCCGACGACTATCCGCGCGCGCTCGCCGAGGCGCGCGCCCGCCATCTGCCGATCTTCCTCGAGGCCTGGGCTCCCTGGTGCCACAGCTGCAAGTCGATGCAGGCCTACGTCTACACCGACGCGAAACTGGTGCCGTTCGCCGATCGCTTCGTCTGGCTGGCGATCGACACCGAGAAGGCCGCCAACGCCGCCACGATCGCCAGGTTCCCGGTAGGCGCCTGGCCCTCCATGTACGTCATCGATGCGCAGACCGAGACCGTCGCCTATCGCTGGACCGGAAGCGCGACGATTGAGCAGCTGCTCCAGTTCCTCGCCGAAGCCCGGGCGACACTCGCACCGCTTGCAAAGCCGGCCGGAAGTGCGGCGACAGGCGCGCTGCAGGCGAAGCTCGCCGAGGCCGACCGGCTTTACGGCGCCGCCTCGTGGGACGCCGCGGCGACGGCGTACGCCGCCGTCGTCACGCAGGCTCCTGCCGGTTGGACCTCGCTGCCGCGCGCCGCCGATGCCTACCTGTTCGCGCTGCAGAAGTCCGACCGCGATGCCGAATGCGCAAGGGCGGCACGCGAGCTCCTGCCGCGCATCTCCGGCACTCCCTCGACGGGGATGGTCGCCTCGGTCGGCCTCGACTGCGCGGTCGGCCTCTCCTCGGACGCTCCGGGCCGCAGTCTCGCCATCGCCGATCTCGAGCGCGCGGCCCGCGCGGCGCTCGACGATCCGCGCCTCGGCCTGGCGGCGGACGATCGTTCGGGGCTGTACATCTCGCTCATCGGCGCGCGCGACGATGCCCAGGACGAGACTGGGAAGAAGAAGCTCACCAGCGAGTGGATCGCCCTGCTCGAGAGTTCGGCGGCGCAGGCTCCGACGCCACAGGCGCGCGCCGTCTTCGACTCGCATCGGCTCTCGGCCTACCTCGAGGTCGGCGAGCCGCAATGCGCCATCGCCATGCTCGACGCTTCGGAGCGCGACTTTCCGGCCGACTACAATCCGCCGGCTCGCCTCGCGGTCGCCTACCGCGCGATGAAGGACTATCCGCGTGCGCTCGCGGCCTCCGATCGCGCCCTGGCCCTGGCCTACGGCCTGCGGCGCCTGGGGATCCTGCGCACGCGCGCCAAGATTCAGGCCGAAAGCGGCAACGCGACCGCCGCGCGCGCCACCCTCGATGCGACTGTGGCCGAGGCGAAGGCGATGCCGGCCGGTCAGGTCTCGGAACGTACCCTGGAGGCGATCCGCGGCGAGCTCGAGGCCATGACGACGCCGGTTCCGCCAGCCTCCCCGCCCTCGGCGCCATAGCTCGAACGAGCTTGTCCGGTTCTCACCGGGGAAATCGCCATGGAAGGTGGAGGTTTCCATGCGACCACGTTCCTTCCCTGCCGGCCTGCTCCTTTGGACGAGCCTCGTCGCTCTACCTGGAGCTCCGGGAAACGCAACCGACATCTTCGTCACTACGACTGCGGATATCGAGGCCGACGACGGTTTCTGCTCCTTCCGTGAGGCCGCGACCTCGTCGAACACCGACACGGCTAGCGGCGCCCTCTCCGGTGAGTGCCCCGCCGGAGTCCTCAGCGACAACATCCACTTCGCCCTGCCCGCGGGTTCCGTGATCGGATTGACGTTTCAACCTGTGATCTTCACGCAGAGCGTGGACGTCCAGGGGCCCGGCTCCGATTCCCTCGAGATCAACCAGGCCGGTTTCGATCGCGTGCTCATCTTCGACGGCAGCGCCAGCGCTTCTTCCCAGTTCGATCTCATCGGCGTGCGGTTGAGCGGCGGTGTGGCCACGACGGAGTACCAGGGCGACCATCTCGGCGAAGGTGGCGGACTGCTCGCCCTCCGCTTCTTCGACCTGACCCTTGTCGACGTCGTCTTCTCCGGCAACTCGGCCTTGAACGGCGGCGGGGCTCTGTACCTCGACCAGCGAACCGGCGGCAACGGGCTGATGCAGGACTCGGCCTTCGAGTCGAACAGTGTCCTGGGCGGCGTGGCGGGCGGCGGCGGAGCGATCCTCGCGCAACTGGACGGCTACTTCACGATGCGACGGGTGCTCTTCGCCGACAACCACGCCAGCAACCAGGGGTTTGCCGGTAGCGCGCTGGACGACGGCCAGGGAGGGGCCATCTGGCTTCCACCGTTCGCCACCGGCAACCTCGACATCCTCGCCTCGACCTTCAGCGGGAACAGCGCCGCCGGCAACGGCGGGGCCATCTCCTTCGGGACCGTTTCGGCCCCCGGCTTCGGACCGTTCGTGGTCACCCAGATCATCGACTCGACGTTCACGCTGAACGGTGCGGATAGCGACATCGACGCCCCGGGCCAGAGCGGTGGCGCCTTGAACATGACTTTCACCAGCGCGACCGTCACGCTGACGAACTCGATCGTCGCCGGGAACTTCGACAATGGGGCGATCGATTCCGCCCCCGACCTCGTGGGCACCACGGCCGCGCTCCTCGCCACCGGCGGCTCCAATCTGATCGGCATCCGCCGCGGCGCCGGTCCGAACTTCCTCGTCGGGCTCCCCAATGCCGCGGGCGACTGGGTCGGCGGTGTCCTCAACCCTCTCGATCCCGGACTCGAGCCGCTCGCCGACAACGGCGGTTTCAGCCGCAGCCACCAGCCCGGGAGCGCGCCGATCAGCTTCGCGCTCGACCGCGGCAGCTGCACCGCGTCGGTTTTCGATCAGCGTGACTGGCGGACCCCGGCGTTCCTCAGAATCTGCGACGACGCCGGAGTGGCCAACCCTGTCGACGGCTGTGACATCGGCGCGATCGAGCGCGGCCTGGAGCCGCCAGACTCGATCTTCGAGGACTCCTTCGACTACCCCGACGCCCGCTTCTGGAGCGGCATCGTCGGCTGGACGCCCTGAGGGCAGAATCGAGCGGGAGAAATCAGGTGAGCAGAATCCGGATCGCCCGCGGCTGGACGACGATTTCGGAAGTCCCGGAGGCGAACTCCGGCCGCTCGCTACCTGTGTCCGCGCCCGCCGAGCTCTCGGTGAAGCTGTCGAAGGCGAGTCTCCATGGTGCTCCGGCGGCTGCCCGCGGGAGCGGGAATCGGACGCTCGTCCCCCCTGGATTGAGAGCCAGGAGGAGGGCCTGGTCGCCGCCGACGCTCTGGGTCACGAGGAGCGCCGCTCCGGTCGCACCGCCGGCGGCTTCGCCGACGCCGTGAAACGGAGCGACCTCCGACCACTCTTCGAACGGGAAGGCCGCGAGCTCGTGCCGAAGCGCGAGCAGGCGGCGCACGAGCCGCTCGCGGAGCTCGTCGGAGCGGCTCCAGTCGATCCATGAGATCCCGTTGTCCTGGCACCAGGCGTTGTTGTTGCCTCCCTGGCTGCGCCCGCGCTCATCGCCGGCGAGGAGCATCGGCGTTCCCCGGGTCAGCAGGAGAAGGGTCAGGAAGTTGGCGATCTGCCGGCGTCGAACTGCCTCGACGGCCGGATCGGTCGTCTCTCCCTCGACGCCGTGATTCGCCGACAAGTTCATGGTCGAACCGTCGCGATCGGCCTCGCCGTTCGGGAGGTTGAGCTTGGTCTCGTACGAAACCAGGTCCACCAAAGGAAAGCCGTCGTGACAGGTGACGAAGTCGATCGCCGCCGAGCGCGAATGGGGCGGCGGAAAGAGGTCGGGACTGCCGCCGAGGCGGAGCTCCAGAGTGCGAGGCGAAACCTGATCGCCACGGACGTAGCGCCGGATATCGTCGCGAAAGGCGCCGTTCCACTCCCGCCACGGATGCGGAAAGCCCCTAGGCGGAGTGAATCCGGTGACATCCCACGGCTCGGCGATCAGCAGACGGCCGGCGAGCACGGGATCGGCGGCGATCTCGTCGGCGAGCGGCGAGCTCGCGAGCTTCTCGCCCGCGAGGCCGCGATAGAAGGCCGCTGCCAGGTCGAAGCGGAAGCCGTCGACGCCGATCTCCTCTGCCCAGTAGCGAAGCGAGTCGAGGATCAGTCGGCGAACGACCGGATGGTTGGTGTTGACCGTATTTCCGCACCCGGTGATGTCGATCGCCCGCCCGGAGGCCTCCTGAATGTAATAGACCGACGGCGCGAGGCCGCGGAAAGAGTGCAGCGGATCGGTCGCTCCTCCCCCGCCCTCCGCAGTGTGGTTGTACACCACGTCGACGATGACCTCGAGCCCCGCCGCGTGCAGGGCGTCGATCATCGCCACCAGCTCGGCCTGCGCCGCACCCGACGCGGGCGAGGCTGCATACGAGGCTTTCGGCGCGAAGAACGACACCGGGCTGTAGCCCCAGAAGTTCACCAGCCGTTCGCCCGTCGCGGGGTTTCGCCGCCGGTTCTCCGTCTCGTCGAACTCGAGCAGAGGCAGGAGCTCGACCGTCGTCACCCCCAGGTCCAGGAGGTAAGGAATCTTCTCGACCAGACCAAGGTAGGTCCCCGGGTGCGCCACGCCGGAAGAGCGATGCCGGGTAAAACCGCGCAGGTGGAGCTCGTAGATGACGCGCTCGGCCTCGGCGATCCGCGGGCGCGCCGGGCGGCCGGCGCCGGAACCGGCGGCGGAGAAGAGCCTTGAAGAGTGAAAACCGCGGTAGGGGCGAAAGCGTTCGCCGCGCCTCTCCCAGCTGCGATCGCCCCAGACCTCCGCGCCGCTCAGGCAGCGCGCGTAGGGGTCGAGCAGCTCCGGTCCGCCGTCGAGCCGATAGGCATATTCGAAGCTGTCCGGGAGCCCGACAACTTCCCTTTGCCAGAAGCCTTTCTGCTGCGGATCGCTCTCGCGAGAGTCGAGCGCGAAAAGCTCGGTAAAGGGAGCTCCGGGCGAGGCGCCGTTGACACAAAGCTGAACGCTTCTGGCGCCAGGAGCGAAAAGAGTGAAGCTCAAAGCCTTCGTCGTGCGTTGGACGCCGAGGCCGTCGAGGGCGCTTGGGACCCGCGGTCCCGCCGCCGCGGGAGCGGCGGCCGATGCATCGCCGGCGCCGCTCGACCGGGGCTTCCTCAGGAGACGGTGCCGTCCTCGTGGACGGTCCAGATGTCGCCGCTGTGCAGGAGTTTGTCGAGCGCGCCGGCGCCCTTGCGTTCGGTCTCGCGCTCGATCTGGCCGATGATGCCGGTCTCGAACGAGGGCAGGTCGACGCGGCGGAGAACACCGAGCGGCGTCGGGAAGTTGGGCGGCCCCATCTGGGCGATCATGAAAGCGATCGCCGGATTCATCCGCGTCTCGTCCCAGACCAGGCAATCCTGCGGCCCGAAGCCCTGGGCGAAATCGAGAACCTCGAGCTCGGTACCGGAGAGCCGGATGCCCTTGGTCTTTCCTTTGCCGAAGACCATCGGCTTGCCCTGCTCCAGATACACCGCCGAATCGTCGCGCGACTCCTTGTCGGTGATCGGCGCGAACGCCTTGTCGTTGAAGATGTTGCAGTTCTGGTAGATCTCGACGAAGGCGGTCCCCTTGTGCGCGGCGGCGGCCTTCAACGTCTCTTTGAGGTGCGCCTGGAAGACATCCACCGACCGCGCGACGAAGGTCGCGCCGGCGCCGATCGCCACCGACAGGGCGTTGAACGGATAGTCGACCGAACCGTACGGCGTCGACTTGGTGCGCTTCCCCACCTCGGAGGTCGGCGAGTACTGCCCCTTGGTCAGACCGTAGATCCGGTTGTTGAACATCAGGATCTTCACCCCGACGTTCCGGCGCAGGGTGTGAATCAGATGGTTCCCGCCGATCGACAGCGCGTCGCCGTCGCCGGTCGCGATCCAGACTTCGAGGTCCGGCCGGGTGATCTTCAGCCCCGTTGCCACCGCCGGCGCGCGCCCGTGGATGGTGTGGAAGCCGTAGGTGTTCATGTAGTACGGAAAGCGCGACGAGCAGCCGATCCCCGACACCACCACGAAACGCTCCTTCGGGATCCCGAGCTCCGGAAAGACCGCCTGCACCGCCGACAGGATCGCGTAGTCCCCGCACCCCGGGCACCACCGCACCTCCTGGTCGGTCTGAAAATCCTTCTTCGTGAGCGGCGGAGACGAGATCGTCATGTCAGTCTCTTTCAAGATTCGTAGACCACGGCGCGGAAAGAAGCTTCAGTAAAGGGTCTGCGGTTCCTGCAGTCATGAGGTATACGCGGCGCGCGCCTAGGCGCTGGAGGCGCTGAACCACTTCGGTGATTGCCGAATAGGGAAGGTGACCGTCGGCCTGCAAGGTGACCGTCCGGCTCGAGTTGCTCGCCAAGGATCGGGTCGCGAACGCGTCAAAGTCTTCGTCCGGAATCCACACGCCGGCGGCAACGAACTCCTTGCGCCGTGTCAGTGCAATCCGCACCGTATCCTGGGCGGAAAACAACGGGCCGCTGGTCGATTCGGGCAAAGAGACGCTTACGTAGCACCCAGGGTAGATCGACCGGTTGTGACTGCTCCCAATCGCCGACATCGCCACGATCAGGCAAAGTCCGAAACCGACGAAAGCGAGTCCGAACACCCCTTGTTCGAGCCTTTCGCGCAAGGCAGCGCGCTCATCGCCGGGCTTCCCGAGGATGAATCCCAGGGTGCTCACGAGGCCAGGACCTCCTGGATCTTCGACATGATCTCGAAGCGGAAGAACGGCTTGCCTTCGACTTTGCTGTAGCTGACGATGTCCTTCAGGTATTTGGCTCGCAGGAGGAGGGCGAGCTGGCCGAGATTCATCTCCGGCAGGAGTACCTTCTCGAAGCGCGCCAGAACCTCGCCCAGATTTTTCGGGAACGGATTGAGGTGATGAAGGTGTGCCCGGCTGACGTGAACCCCCTGCTTGCGCAGCATGTTTACCGCGCCGGTGATCGCGCCCTGGGTCGAGCCCCAGCCGAGCACCAGGAGCTTGCCCTGCGGCTCGCCGTGGACCTCGATGTCCGGAATCATGTCGGCGACCCGCGCCACCTTTTCGGCGCGCAGGCGCACCATGTAGTCGTGGTTCTCCGGGTCATACGAGATGTTGCCGGTGCCCGCCTGCTTCTCGATGCCGCCGATGCGGTGCTCGAGGCCGGGCGTGCCCGGAATCGCCCACGGCCGCGCCAGCGTCTTCTCGTCGCGGGAGTAAGCCAGAAATCCTTCGGGCTCACTGTGGAACTTGGGGGAGAAATCCTCGAGCTCGGCGGTCTCCGGCAGGCGCCAGGGCTCCGAGCCGTTGGCGATGTAGCCGTCCGAGAGCAGCACCACCGGCGTCATGTGGCGGATGGCGATTCTGCAGGCCTCCATCGCGCGCTCGAAGCAGTCGGCGGGTGAAGAGGCGGCGATCACCGGCAGCGGCGACTCGTTGTTGCGCCCGAACATCGCCTGCAGGAGGTCGGCCTGCTCGGTTTTCGTCGGCAGGCCGGTCGAGGGTCCGCCGCGCTGGACGTCGATGACGACCAGCGGCAGCTCGACCATGACCGCGAGGTTCATCGCCTCGCTCTTCAGCGCCAGGCCCGGACCGGAAGTCGAAGTGATGGCGAGCGCCCCTCCGAACGAGGCGCCGATCGCCGCGCAGACGGCGGCGATCTCATCCTCGGCCTGGAAGGTGGTGACGCCGAAGTTCTTGAACATCGCCAGCTCGTGCAGCAGATCGGACGCCGGGGTGATCGGATAGGCCCCCTGGAAGAGGGGCAGCCCGCTCTTCCGCGACGCAGCGATGAAGCCGAGCGCGAGCGCCGTGTTGCCGGTGATGTTGCGGTACGTCCCGGCCGGCAGCTTCGCCGGCTCGACCTCGTAGCGGGTATGGAATAGCTCGGTGATGTCGCAGAAGTTGTAGCCCGCCTTCATCACCTGGATGTTTGCCGCCGCGAGCTGCGGTTTGCTGGCGAACTTCTTCTCCAGCCACTGGATGGTCCCCTCCATCGGCCGGCTGAACAGCCAGTAGACCATGCCGAGGGCGAAGAAGTTCTTGCAGCGCTCCTGCGATTTGGCGTCGAGCCCGCTGTCGGCGAGCGAGCGCTTGGTAAGGGTCGAGAGCTCGACCTTGAACAGGCGGTACTGGGTGAGGCTGCCGTCCTCGAGAGGGTTCGTCGCGTAGCCGGCCTTCTTGAGGTTGCGTTCCTCGAACTCGTCGAGGTTGACGATCAGCGCGCCGTTCGGCTTCAGGTCCTTGAGGTTCACTTTGAGCGCCGCCGGATTCATCGCCACCAGGACGTCGGGCGCGTCGCCCGGAGTGTGGATGTCGTAGTCGGCGATACGAACCTGGAAGGCGGAGACTCCGGCGAGGGTCCCCTGCGGCGCGCGGATCTCCGCCGGGAAGTCCGGGAAGGTCGCGAGGTCGTTGCCCAGCAGCGCCGAGGTGTTGGTGAACTGCGAGCCGGTGAGCTGCATTCCGTCGCCCGAGTCGCCGGCGAAGCGGATCACGACATCGTCGAGCTTTTCATGCGCGACGGCGCGGCCGGAGGCCGCTTGGGAATCAGGTCCGGATCCCGCCCGGGAGTCGATGATGGGAAGCGTCATGGACCTCGAATTCTAGCACCGGCGCCCTGGCCGGTCCCGTCAGGCGGGATCGGGCTCGCGGCCTACCAGGAGGCCCGCGAGGCCGCCGATGGGCAGGAAAATGGACACTCCCAGTACCGTGAACCAGAGCGGGTGCGGGATCATCGACAGCTGGGCGATCGCCAGCAAGGTCTGGATTCCGCCCACCGCCAGGCCGTGCAGGACACGCCGGCGCTCGGAGAGCAGCGCGGCGACGAAGCCGCCGACGAACGCCCCGCCCGCCCAGGCGACGATCACCGACAGCAACATGCCGACCGGCGCCGTGGCGACGAAAGCCTTGAAGGCCTCGACGTTCGCCGGATCGAGCCCGGGCGGCGGTGGATAGAGGCGATGTCCGACCAGCTGCAGCAGGAAGATCGCCACCATCCCGGCGAGTATCCCGACAATGACGGAGAGAATGCTGCGGATCATCAGGTTCCCCCTTGGGGTGGTTTCGGGCCCGCTCCGGACAAGAGCTCGAGCAACGGTTGCCGGACGGCTTCGGGACGCTTCCAGAGTATGAAGTGGTTTTCGTCTGGATAGCGGTCGATACGCACCGTTCCAGGCGAAAGCTGGCGTTCGGCGAAGTCGGCGTTCGCCGCCGGAACGAGGTCGTCCAACATGCCCTGGACGACGATCGTCGGACATTGCACCCCCGCCCAGAGTGGCAGCATGGCGGTGAGCTCCTGCCGGAGCGGCCAGAGCTCGCGGTTCGAGACCGTCCAGTCGATCGGCAGGAACCACTGCACGATCATCGTCGCGCCGGCGATGTTGTACCAGCGATGGCGCTCCTCCGCCGGGTCGATCGACGGTGCAACGAGGAGGAGCCCCCCGACGAGGTCAGGACGATCCATCGCCAAGCGCACGGCGATCGGACCGCCGAGGCTGTGCCCGACGACGATCGCCGCCGGGCCTGGCCCGTCCGCCTCGAGAACTGCGGCGAGCGCCGCCGCCTGCGCCGTGAGCGAGGGGACCGCCCGACCTCGAGCCGAGCCGCCGAAGCCCGGCCGGTCGACGGCGAGAAGGCGCGCGGCGCGGCGCAGCGCCGGATCGGCGAGAAACCCCTGCCACGCGTCCCAGGTGCCCGGCGAGCCGTGGACGAAGAGCAGCCGCGCCTGGGCCGGTGCGGGCTGGCCCGCCGCCACATAGTGAAGCCGCCCCTCGGCACGGGCGACGAAATTGCTGGTGAGGGCACTCGCCCTCATCTCCTGGGTATCGATCGCCGGCTCGAACTGCGGTCCGAACATCGAGCAGCCGAGAGGCAGCATCAGGAGGAGGAGCGCCAGAGCGGCGGCGATTCCCCAGCGTCGGCGGCGGGTTTGAGGAGGGCGGGTGATCATGGCCGGGCTATCTTCGGAGCCTAGCAGCCCGGCCGGTTAACCAACTCTCGGCCTCTCCGTTCTAGAGAGGGACGGGGATGCACGATGCGCCCCGCCAAACAGCCCGGCGTCAAGTCCGACGTAGAGTCCGAACGGAGGAACGATGAACTACATTGCCCCCATGACCATCCTGATCAGCCTCTTTCTGGTGATCGGCGGCGTCGCCCGCCAGATCGTCGTCAGTCGCCGCATGCGAGAGATCGCCCGCATCAACGGCGAGCTCCAGTCGAAGCTCCTCGACAAGCTGACTGCTGCCGGCGAGCTCCAAGCCTACATCGCCAGCGACGCCGGCAAGCGCTTCGTCGAGGCGGCCACGGTCGAACGCAGTGATCCGCACGGCAAGATCCTGGCCTCTGTGCAGAGCGGTATCCTGCTCTTCGCCGCCGGCATCGCTCTTCAGGCGTCGCGCTTCTATGTCGGCGACGAGGCGCGCAACGTCCTGCACCTGTTCGGCACGCTGGGCATGCTCATCGGAGTCGGATTCCTGGTTTCGGCCGCGGCGGTTTTCGGCCTCTCCAAGCACTGGGGTCTCATCGCCAGCCGGCCCGGGGCCGAAGAGACCGCGGACAACTGATGTTCCTGGCCGTCGTCGCCGCGCGCTCCGCCCGGGGCGCGCCGGCCACCTCGCCGGTTACCGCGCCGGCCCTCGCCGGGGAGGCGGTGGCCGGCAGAGCGGAGGACGTCCAGCAAGAGTTCGCGCGCTTCTACGACGCGACGAAGGGGGCCTTGCGCGCCTACCTCGCGGCAGCGACCCGCGACTCCGGCCTCGCCGACGACCTGACACAGGAGTCCTTCCTGCGGCTGTACACCGCGAAGAGAGCGTTCGCAGGCGACGAGCATCGCCGCCGCTACCTCTTTCGTATCGCCTCGAACCTGCTGGTGGACCATTGGCGCACCGCCCGTCGCGCCGCGCTGCCGCTCTCGGACGAGATTCTTGCCACTCCGGTCGCGGCGGCGTTTACCGCGGCCGCCCCCGACCTCGACGCGCGCCGCGACCTGGTGCGCGCCTGGGGGAAGCTCCAGCCGCGCGACCGCCAACTGGTCTGGCTCGCCCACGTCGAACATCTCGACCATCGTGAGATCGCAGCCCTGGCAGGTCTGCGGAGCACGAGTGTCCGGGTGCTGCTCTTCCGCGCCCGCCGCCGGCTCGCCGCGGCGCTCACCGGGACCGCTGCAGAACAAGGAGGTAAGCGTTGAATCACGAAACCCAGATCGAAGTCACCGTGGCGGCGGAACTCGAAGCCGCCCTCGCCCGGCTCGTTCCACTCTTCGCCGACTCCGCCCGGTTGCCACACGCCGCCGACCTCCTGCGCCGCGCCCGCCTGCGCGAGCGCGAAGTCGCCGCCGAGCGCCTGGCGCGGTGGCACTCGCGCCTGCGCCTGGGAGCGCTCGGGCTGCTGGCGCTGGCAGCGGCCGGGCTCGCCTACGGAACGGATATGGGTTGGGCGACCTGGCTGCTGGTGCCGTTCGCCGAGGGGCCGGCAGCTCCGGCGGACGCCGCAGTCCTCGCCGGCACCGTACTCACCGCAAGCGCCGCCGTCATCTGGATCGCTCAGCAGTTCGCTGAGGAGTGAACAAAGCAAGACCGTTCCAGGGCCGTCCGGATGGCCTGTATGGCAAGGCGGGCGACCGAGGAGATCGCGAGGCGTACTTTCTGTACGTCGAGCGGTCGCTGAGGGAGCCCAACGCAGCCAGACAGGTCAGACTGACGGCCTACACGATCAGTGTACGACCGTCTTTTTCCCGGTGGCGGATCCCTGCTTTGCTGCCGCGACGAGGTCGAACGCCTGGTTGCGCATGCTGGCGCGGCGGCCGTCCTCTTCGAGGCTGGCGGGCCGGTAGCCCAGGCGCCCTTCGTCGACGGTGAACGGCTTCATCAGGTCTTCCTTGCCGACGATCGACTGCGCCCGGTCGTAGTAGGCCATGTCGTAGTTGTTCGACATGATGATCGCCTCCTCCGGGCAGGCATCGACGCAGTAGCCGCAGAAAACGCAGCGCAGCATGTCGATCTCGTACACCACCGGATACTTCTCGATGTTGACGTCCGGGTGTTCGGCGGCTTCGATGTGGATGCATTCCGCCGGGCAAGCGGTGGCGCAGAGGTAGCAGGCGACGCAGCGGACCGAGCCGTCCGGACGGGTGGTCAGGATGTGGTGTCCGCGATAGCGCGGGCTGTATTCGCGGCGCTCTTCCGGATACTGAATGGTGACGCGCTTGCGCAGCCCCAGGAGGTTCGCGAACATATGGCGGATGGTGACCATCAGGCCGCCGAGGAGAGGCAGGTAGAGCCGCTCCACGAAGGTCATCCGTCGCGGCACGATCTTCTTCGGGTGGTGCTCGACTCCGGGCAGTTTCAGGGCGGCGGGATTGACGCTCATCGCTCGAGCTCCCCGGCGATCACGTTCAGCCCGCCCAGCGTCGCGATCGCATCCGAGATCGTGTGCCCTTTCATCAGGGTCGAGAAGGTCGAAAAGATCGGGAAGCAGGGCGGCCGCACCTTGATCCGGTAGGGGTTCCCGGAGCCGTCCGAGATGCAGTAGAAACCGAGCTCGCCGTTCGCCCCTTCGACCATGCCGTAGCGCTCTCCCGGCGGCACCTGGATGCCGTCCATGATCAGCTTGAAGTGATAGATCATCGATTCCATCTGGTTGTAGCAGGCTTCCTTCGTCGGCAGCGCGATATGCGGATTGTCGACGATGCACTTGCCTTCCGGCATGCCGCGATCGAGCAGCTGGCGGATCATCCGCAGCGACTGGCGGATCTCCATCATGCGGATGCGGTAGCGATCGTAGACATCGCCGCCCTGGAGCACCGGCACTTCCCAATCGAGCGTGTCGTAGAGGTCGTAAGGATGGGCGCGGCGGACGTCGTAGGCGACGCCCGCGGCCCGGAGGCAAGGCCCCGTCCAGCCCCAGTTGACCGCGTCCTCGCCGGAGATCGCGGCGATGCCGACCGAGCGGTCCATGAAGATCCGGTTCTTGTCCAGCAGCTTCTCGATGTCGTCGATGAGCGGCGGGATGAACTCGAGCAGGTGCTCGCACTGCGCCATGAAGGTCGAAGGCAGCTCGGCGAGCAGGCCGCCGATACGGTTCGCCGACACCGTCAGCCGGGCGCCGCAGACCGACTCGAGGAGAGTGTAGATCTCTTCACGCGGCTGGAAGAAGTACCAGAAGTTGGTCAGCGCCCCGAGGTCGACCAGAGTCGAACCGTTGCAGACGCAATGGTCCATGATGCGCGAGAACTCCGAGAGGATGGTGCGCGCCCAGGTCGCGCGCGGCGGCACTTCGATGCCGAGCATCTTCTCGACCGTCTTGCAGTAGCCGACGTTGTTGATGAACGACGAGCAGTAGTTGAGCCGGTCGGTGTACGGAATCACCTGCTGCCAGGTGTGGGTCTCCGCCATCTTCTCGAAGCAGCGGTGCAGATAGCCGATCTCCATCTCGGAGGCGACGATCTGCTCGCCGTCGACCATGGCGATCATACGGAAGGTGCCGTGCATCGCCGGATGAGAAGGTCCGATGTTGATCGTCATCCGTTCGAACATCGAATCGCCCTGGTCGGGCGCCTCGAGCTTCGGCATGTAGATCTTGTCTTCGGTCAGGATCCAGCGCTTGGCGGCGTCGTAGTCCTTGCGCAGGGCGTGGCCCTGGAAGCCGTCGTGGGTGAGGATCCGGCGGAGGTTCGGGTGGCCGGTGAACTTGAAGCCGAAGAGATCCCAGGCCTCGCGCTCGAACCAGTCGGCGGCCTTCCACACCGGGATGAGCGACGGCAGGACGGGATCGGCCTCGGTGATCGGTACTTTCAGCCGAAGCCGCGCGCCGCGCGGCATCGAGTAGAGGTGGTAGACCGCTTCGAACCGCCCCCCGGCCTCTTCGGAACGATCCGGAAAGTCGACGCCGCAGATGTCGAGCAGCAGGTCGAACCGGGTCTTCGGATTGTCGCGCAGGTCGCGGCAGAGCTCGAGCAGATGCTCGCGCGCGACGATCCAGGTGGGCTGGTCGAGGCCCTCCTGGGGGACGATGCTCCCGCTCGGGAAGCGATCGATCAGGGGATCAGGCAGCGGCTTCGCTTCCAGCAGCACTCTTCACCCTCCCCTTCTGGTTCTTGGCCTTGCGGTCGCGCGCGACCTTCTCCTTGATCTGGAGGATGCCGTAGAGCAGCCCTTCGGGCGAGGGCGGGCAGCCGGGTACGTAAATGTCGACCGGAATGATCTCGTCGATCCCCTGCATCACGTGGTAAGCGCGGTAAAAGCCGCCCGAGCAGGCACAGGCGCCCATCGAAACCACCCACTTGGGTTCGGGCATCTGGTCGTAGATCCGCTTGAGGACCGGCCCCATCTTGTCGGTGATCGTTCCGGCGACGATCAGGAGGTCGCTCTGGCGCGGCGAAAAGCGCACCACCTCGTAACCGAAGCGCGCCATGTCGTAGTGGCTCGACACCGTCCCCATGAACTCGATCGCACAGCAGGCCGTGCCGAAAGGGAGGGGCCAGAAGGAGTGCCGCTGAGCCCATTCGGCAATCGTGTCGAGCCTCGTCGTCACCCAGGATTCGCCCTGGACCTCGGTCTGATTCGCGCTCATTCGCTCTCCGCTCACAGCCACCGATCGTATCAGCCTGAAATGTCGCCGGGCGAGCGCGTCGTCGCTTCGAGCAGCGAATCCAGCCGCGCGAGGTGCTCGCGCTGGCGGGCGACGACCTGGGCGAAGACCGCCGCCGTGGCGGCATCGACCTCTCCCGACATCCGCGGGTAGAGGGAGTCGTTCTCGTAGCGTTCTTCGGCCAGCGCCGCTTCCAGATCCTGGGTGCCGCCACGAACCTGCCCCGCGGCCTCGAGCTGCAACCGGGCCAGGTCGTCCTTCTCGGCCGCCAGCGCCCGCCAGGCCTCCGCGAGCTTCGGCTGCCCATCCTCCGACGCGCGGAAGGCGGCGGCGCGAAAGCGCGCCGCGCTGGCAGCTTCGGCGTTGAAACCGGTCTTCAGGTACTCTTGAGCGCGTGGCAGTCGGGACACGAGGCTTCTCCTCTGAGTGCGAGCGGCAACCACGCCGGGGAGATCCGTCGTCCCGGCGGCGACGCGCGCTGCCGCGTATTCTAGGCCAAGCGAAGCGCCGGCGGACAATTCCGGAGAAACCGCACGCCTCGGCCTGCGTAAGTCCCTAGCAGGTATCGGAACTTTCACTTGGCGCGCGTCCCGCGAACTCTCCCTCGGACCACCCTGCTCATCTCGGGGCTGATGTTCGTTCTCTTCCGCGGCCTCGCCGAGGCCTTCGACTCGCGGATACTCAGGACGTTCTCGAAGCTCGCCCTCGCCTGCCTGATTCTGGTGGCCCTGGTCTGGGCCTTTCGCGCCCTCTGGCGGAGCTTCTTCTGGCGCGTCGGGCGCCGGCTGGCCTTCTCCTACTTCACCGTCGGCGTGCTGCCGATGGCGATGCTCGGCCTGATTTTCCTCCTCGCCGCCTATCTCTTTGGAGGCTTCCTCCTCGGCCACCTCTACCGCGACGCCGTCGACGACCTCGATGACGAGCTCGTCGCCGCGGCGGAGACCCGGGTCGCCGACGTAGTGCATCGCAAGACGGGGCTGCCGGTGCGCGTCGGCGATCTCGCCTTCGCCGAATACCGCGACGGCAAGCGG
>JAYTAM010000377.1:0-13407 GCA_043737505.1 Thermoanaerobaculia bacterium | reverse complement strand
GGGGGGCCTTTTGGGCCCCCCCGGCTCGATTGGATCGCGCGACTCTCGAGAGAGCGCGGAGTGGGAGGACTACGACGACCGGAACCGCTTCGTTCCGGCGGGCGGGGGGCCCGATCCCGGGAGCGGACGCTCCCGGTGGCTCCCCGGCAGGAAGAGCGACCCGGAGGCCGCTCTCTGGCTACACCCCTTCATACGCAGGTAAAGGCGTTTGGGTTTGAGTCCGGTGTCGAAAGGGGCGCGCGGGTGAAGCCGACCGAGCTTCGCTGATACATTCCGAAGGGCATGAATCCGTTCCAGTCCGGAGTGGCGCTGTGGATTCGCAAGCTCCTGCGGCGGCTGGAGTTCGTGATCTCGAAGCGGTTCGCGCTGTCGACGCGCGAGGACCGGATCTTTTTCGCCCTGGTGCCGACGGTGGGTCTGGTGGCCGGTGGACTCGCGGTCATCGTTCAGCGCCTCTCCGAGGGACTGCGGGTGTTGCTCTGGGGCTATACGCCGAGCTTCGAGTTCGCGGTGCGGGCGGGACTCTCCGGCTGGCGTGTGCTCCTGGCGCTGGTCACCGGCGGGGTCCTCGTCGCCATCCTGCAGCGTCTGGCGAAGGCGCCGCTCGCCACCCACGGCGTTTCGAGCCTCGTCGAGGCGGTGGCACTCCACGGCGGGCGCCTGTCGGTGAAGCCGGTGCTCTACTCCGCGGCGGCGGCGATCGCCACCGTCGGCTCGGGCGGGTCGCTCGGGCGCGAAGGTCCGATGCTCCGCCTCGGCGCCGCGGTCTCGTCGTGGCTCGGCCAGCGCTTCGGGCTGTCGTCGCGACGCCTCAAGATCCTCCTCGGCTGCGGCACCGCCGCCGGCTTCGCGGCCGCCTTCAACGTGCCGATCGGCGGGTCGCTGTTCGCGATGGAGGTCGTGCTCGGGAGCTTCGCGCTCGAGATCTTCGGCCCGATCGTCGTCGCGGCGGTGCTCGCGACCCTGCTGTCGCGCGCCGCCGAGAGCGCGGCGCCGATCTACCCGATGTCCGGCTACGCGATCGCCAGCCCCTGGGAGATCGGCTTCCACTTCGGTCTCGGGCTGGTCGGCGCGGTCGCGGCGGTCGCCTTCGTCCTCGGCGTGCGACTTTTCGCCCGGCTCTTCCGCAAGCTCGCGATCGTGCCCGAGGCGGTGCTGCCGATCGTCGGTCTGGCGCTCCTCGCCGGGCTCGGATTTTTCTGGCCGGAGGTTCTGGGCAACGGATACTCGACCATCACCTCGGCCCTGCGCGAGGGGATTGCGTGGCGGATGCTCGCGCTCCTCGCCGTGCTCAAGCTCATCGCCACCGCACTCACCGCCGGCAGCGGCTGTCCGGGAGGCCACTTCACCCCCTCGCTCTGTTTCGGCGCCCTCGTCGGCGGGGCCTATGGCGAGCTCGTGCACACGGCTTTTCCGCACGCCACCGCTTCGTCGGGCTCCTACGCCGCCGTCGGCATGGCGGCGGTCGCAGCGGGGAGCTCGCACGCGCCGTTGTCGGCGATCCTCATCCTCTTCGAGCTCACCGGCAACTACGACCTCATTCTGCCGCTGATGATCGCCTCCATCGTCTCCAGCATGGTCGCCAAGCGGCTCTATCCGTACTCGATCTACACCGAGCCGCTCGAGCGCCGGGGCGTCGAGCTCTCCTGGCGGATGGAAGAGGCGGCGCTCGCCGGGCTGCGCGTCGAGGATCTGGTGCGCGACGACACCGAGACGCTGCTGCCGTCGGCGACCTACGGTGAAGTGGTCGAGAAGTTCCTCGGCACGAAACGCCATCGCCTGTTCGTCGTCGACACCTCGAAGCGCCTGCTCGGTTTCGTCTCGCTGCACGACATCAAACACTCGTTGCGCGAGACCGAATCGCTGCCCGGCGTCCTGGCGCACGACCTCATGGCGCCAGTGACGACGACCCTCGGGATCTCGGACCGCCTGCACCGCGCTGCCGAAGATTTCGCGCGCAGCGACTTCGAGCGCCTGCCGGTGCTGGCGGAGGACGGAACGTTTCGCGGCGTGGTGGCCAAGCGCGACCTGCTGGCGGTCTACGCCCAGGAGGTCCTCGGCCGCCCGGCGGTGCTCTCGACTTTCGTCGCCAGCGACCAGACCGGCTCGCGCGGCACCGCGGTTGAGCTGCCGCCGGACTTCTCCCTGCGTTCGATCGAAGTCCGCGAGGAGCTCGCCGGCCGCACGCTCGCCGAGTGCTCGCTGCCGCAGCGGTTCGCGGTGCGGGTGATCGAGATCAAGCGGCCGGGGTCCAACGGGCCGGAGTGGATCGTGCCGGATGCGACGACGGTTCTCGACTACGGCGATGAGCTCGTCGTCCTCGGACCGACGACGCGGGTGGAGGCGCTCGCGGCGGGAAACTTCGACGAGCCGCGTCCCGTGGAGGCCGGCGCCGGAGCTCCCGCTTGAGTGAGTCCCCGCGGATTCCCGCAGCCGGACTCTGCGCCACCTGCCGCCACGCCGAGATCCTGCGCTCGAAGCGCAGCGCCTTCCTGCGCTGCGGTCGCGCCGCCTCCGACGCTCGCTTTCCGCGCTACCCGCCCCTTCCGGTCTTCGCCTGTTCCGGGTTCGAAGTGCCCGAGGGAGCCGTCTCCGAGATGCCCAAGCCGCTCGGAGGATCGGACTGTCCCGATCCTTCCGAAGCCTGAGAGCGCGGAGCGCGGTAGACTCCCGCCGTCATGTCGAGCCGCCCTGCGATGCCGTCGCCCGCTAGCGAGCTCTCCCGCCAGCGCCAACCTCGGGGGGCGCCGGGGTCGCCGCACGTCGACGCGGTCGGCATCGAGGAACGCGTCGCGGCGCTCGCCAAGCGATCGATCAAGAAAGAGTCGAAACGCGCCGGGATCCGGCTGGCGATCTCGATGATCGATCTGACGACGCTCGAAGGCAAGGACTCCGAAGGCAAGGTTCTGCAGCTCTGTCAGAAGGCGCGTCACCCGCTGCCGGGCGACCCCACCGTTCCTCCGGTCGCCGCGGTCTGTGTCTATCCCAATTTCGTCGCCATCGCCCGCCGTGGGCTCGCCGGGACGGCGATTCAGGTGGCGTCGGTCGCCACCGGATTTCCCTCCGGGCTGGTGCCGCTGTCGATCAAGCTGGACGAGACCCGCCGCGCGGTCGACGCCGGGGCGCACGAAGTCGACATGGTGATCGATCGCGGCGCCTTTCTGTCCGGCGAGTACGAGCAGGTCTACGACGAGATCGTCGCCGTCAAGGAGGCCTGCGGCGCGGCCCATCTGAAGGTGATCCTGGAGACCGGCGAGCTCCTGACGTATGACAACGTCCGCCGGGCCTCGGATCTGGCGATCGCCGCCGGCGCCGACTTCATCAAGACCTCGACCGGCAAGATCCAGCCGGCAGCGACGCCGGCCGTCGTGCTGGTCATGCTGGAGGCGATCCGCGAGCATTTTCTCGCCACCGGCAGGAAGATCGGCATGAAGCCGGCCGGCGGAGTGCGCACGACCAAGCAGGCCCTGCACATGCTGGTGCTGGTGAAGGAGACGCTCGGAGATGCCTGGCTCACCCCGGCCCTCTTTCGTCTCGGGGCGTCGACCCTGACCAACGACCTCCTCATGCAACTGGTGAAAGAGTCGACCGGCGCCTACCAGAGCGAGGACTACTTCTCGAAGGACTGAGCGTTCGACCGGGGGGGTCGCACCGCATGCTCTTTCGCCAGCCGCGCAGCGGTTTCAATCGCGTCCCGTTCGTGCAGAGCTGCACGCTGGCGTGGGAGGGCGTCGAATCGGCCAGCCTGGTCTGCAATCTTTCGATCCTCGGGGTCTACATCCACCTCGATCATCTCGGCGTGCCGCTCGAACGCGATCACGAGGTGACCCTTCGTTTCCGACTTCCGGACGGAGGGCCGGAGATCGAAGCGGTCGCCGGCGTGACCTGGGTCAACGACGTCGCGCCTGCGGATGGGACGGGGCTGCCGCGCGGTTGCGGCCTGCGTTTCCTGCGCGTCGCTCCCGACGACCTGCGGCGCATCGCGGCCCTGGTCTCCTCCTTCCTCGCCGCGCCGCAGGAGCAGGCGGCGGTCGGCGTCGGACAGCCGTTCACCGGCCGGCCGCGGATTCCTTTCATCGCCGCCTGTACACTCACCGGCAAGTTCGGCACGCGGCAGGGGAGTCTGTGCAACCTGAGCGTCGTCGGCGTCTACGTCGCCCTGGCAGACATCCCGGCGACGGGCGCCCGTGGGAGAATCTCGTTCGAGATCCCGGGCGCGACCCCGCAGTTCGCCGCGGATTTCCGGGTGACTTGGCAGAACCCTGCATTCCCCGTCCGGGCGCATGCCTTGCCGCCCGGGTGCGGCCTCTGCTTCGAGCATCTAGGTGAGCGCGAAGAGGGTCTCTTGATCGGCCTGGTCAGCGCCTACCAGTTGGCGCAGGCGAACTAGCTCAGAAGGGACGAGTGCGCTCGCCGGGCTCGATTCCGGCTGAGGCGAGCGCCGCGTCGACCTGGCCGGCCCAATCGCGGTTGGCGGCTGGCGAGGCCGGACTGGGATGCAGGATGCGCACGACGGACAGCGGCCCGCCGGATCCTGGAGCGCCCAGCAGCGCCCTGAGCGCGGCCGTTTCGGCAAAGGCCCCGACGGCGATCACCCGCTTCACCCCGAGCGTCGCCACGACCTCGGCGAGTGCGCCGTCGCACGCCGCTTCGAGCGCCCGCCGCTCGGAACCAGGGAGCTTGTCCGGCGTGAGGTTGCGGCCGCCGCTGTCGAGAAAACCGAGCGGGCACCAGTTCCAGACGAAAGCGCGGGCGAAAAAATTCTCCGGCGAGCCGAAGCGGGAGCTCGCCCAGGCCCACAGGCGTGCCCCCGAGACCTCGCTGCGACGACATTCGAAGCCCTCGACCGGGCGCTTGGGATGCTCCGCCGGCGGCCGTTCGACCGCTCCGGTAATCCCGAGCCAGTCGCGCACCAGAGCGACTTCCCCGAACGGCACGCCGGTCTGCATCATGCCGAACGGACCTGGATTCATGCCGACGAAGAGCAGCTCCTTGGTGCCGCCCCCCCAGCGCTCGAGATAGCGCTCGAGCGGCTCGCGGGCGTAGATCAGCGGGTTGTAGACGTAGGCGACGGGCGGAGCGAAAGTGAGCGCTCCCGCCGAGGCCGCAAGGCGGCGGGTTGCGGAAACCAGCGATCCGCGAGTGCCGGAGGGTGGGGCGCACATGCTCGCTGTCTAGCCCCGATCCGCCTGGACGGCGACGGTGAGCGATTCGAGAAGACGGACAACCCGGCCGAGATCGTTGCCCACCTCGAGTCGGTGTTCGAGTCGCGAGGGGTCGAGCTCGGACAACCTGAGACTCGAGGCACGCAACGTCTCCCAGGAAGCCGCCGGCAGGAGGCCAGCCGCAGAGGCGTCCTCGAGGAGCGGCAGCAGGTCGCCCTTCAGGACGGTCAGAAAAGGTTGAATTTCGGCGAGCAGCGTTGGCGGGAGGACTCGCAGGCGGGCGTGGAGCTTGTGGACCATCTGGAACGCGCGCCAGCGATCGTAGTCCGCGCTCGTCAGTCGCGAAAGCATCGCTGCCAGCTCGGTCTCGAGGTGCCGGGTCGCCGTAGAATCGAGGCGAGGGCGTCGACCCTGCTCACGATGCTCGTCTCCGGTCGGCGCGGGGCGCGCGAGCCCATTCGCGACACTCGACGGCGCCTGGGTGGCTAGTCCGGCTTCGCGGGCGATGGAAGAGCGCTTTGTGACCTCGCCGGATAGCAGCCGGATGAACATCGTAAGGTCTTCCTCCCTGAGGAGTTGGGCCAGGGGGGCGGGCTGCTGCGGTTCGTCGAGGCGCACTCCAGCGCTGGCGCCCTGGCGGCGCAGTCGAATCAGCGCGTCGTTGCCGAGCAACTCGCGCAACACCTCCACATCGATCACGGCGGCGAGTTCGAGCAGGAGCTGGCAGAGGCGCCCGAAGTGCACCTCAGTGACGGTGGAGGGCAAGTCTGCCGCAAGGTCCAGCGACGAGAGATGCAGCTCCTCGAGCTCGCGCAGGCGGCTGCCGAGAAGAAGTTCTCGCCGCTGAAGCAGGTGATAGTCCCCGGAGAAGAGCGCGCGTCGATTCGCCGGGGCGAGCAAGGCGTGAAGAAATGGTCGGAGCGCGATGAGTGGGCTCAGGGCATAGCGCTCGACCTGGCGCCGGGCGTTCCAGGACTCGAAGGTGACTCGCCAGGGAAACTCTGCGCGCAGCTGGGTGAGGACTCCGTCCGCCGCCACCAGCGCTTCGAGAAGCGAGCGATTTCCAGCTTGTTCTTCGGCCTTCTCGAGAAAAAGTGCCGCTTCGACTTCGACACCGAGCCACCGCCCATCGGAGACCAGTGCTGCGGCGGCTCCCATCATCGCGCTCGAGTACTTGCCCTTGAGGTCGGAAGTGAGTTCGGCCAGATAGGCGCCGGCGGCGCTCGAAAGGGGAGCACCGCCCGGTGCCTTGTCGAGGGCAGCGCCAAGCAGGCGCCGATCCGGGGCCGTCATCTGGTGAAGAGCGGCGAAGTAGAACTCTGCCTCCTCGCGAGCGGCGCGCTCGCTCGATGCTCCGGGCGAGACGACCGAGTCGAGGGCCAGGGCAATACGTCCTGGCGCCTGATCGACCAGCTCGAGAACGCACCAGGCTCGCGAGTACAAGTCAGGCAGGTCGACCGGTGTCGCGTAGAGCAGGCTCCAGGGGGCGGCCTCTTCGAGCTCATCGACCAGGCTGCGCACGAGGGCGAAGAGCGCACGTCCAGCGGGGTCCGCCGCGGCCATGAGCTGACGGCGATCGACGGCAGGTGCAGCGGGCCAGGCCGGAGGGCTCAACCTTCGAGCCTGCGGAGGCGGCGTGCAACGGAGACCGTCCGCCACCCGTCATCGACCCTGAAATGAACAGTCCTCATCATCGCCACCTGGATGCTATAGCGAGTCGGAGGCTCCCAGCCCGCGAGAGAAGGTAAGATACGGCTCCCCTTGAGTCATTCGGTCCTCTCCGACTACCCGCGGCGGGCGCACTACGAGTTCTACCGCTCGCACCCGAGTCCGTTCTACTCGGTCACATTTCTGCTCGACGCGACGCGCCTGCGCGCGCGGCTCGCCGACGAGCGCGCGCCGGTCTATGCCGGCCTCTGCTGGCACTTCCATCGCGCGCTGCAGGCGTTGCCGGCCTTTCGCGTCCGGTTGCTGGACGACGCGCTCGTCCTCCACGATGGGCTGCGCATGGGCATGACCGTGCCGGCGCCGCGCCGCACGTTCACCTTCGCCACCTTCGATTGGGAGCCGGACTGGGCCCGCTTCTCCGCCGGAGCGCGCGACGTTCTCGCCCGGGCCTCCGCACAGGTCGACCTCTCCGGCGGCGCCGAGCCCGACTTCGCCTACTACACCGCCCTGCCGAAGATCCCCTTCCTCGCCTTCACTCACGTTACGCCCATGGACCCGACTGCGGGCCAGCCGGGAACTGCCTTCGGCCGGATCGGGGCGCGCGGGGATGGCTTCGTCGTTCCGGTGGGCGTGCAGGTCAATCACCTGTTCATCGACGGCGGCGACCTGGGCGACCTCTACGAGGCCGCCCAGGAGAGTTTCGCCAACCCCGGCTGAGCCGGCGCCTGCAGCAACGCCCGAGCGCCATTTCCCGCGCTCAGGGCAAGCGGCGGGCGTGCAGGATGACGACCGGCGGCGTCAGGCTCTGGCCCGCGGCTTTCGCCGCCTGGATCTTCCGCACGACGTCGAGGCCGGAGGTCACTTTGCCGAAGGCCGCGAAACCCTGGCCGTCTGGATTCCTCGCCCCAGCGAAATCGAGCGCCGGAAGATCGGTGAGGCAGATGAAGAAGTCGGAGGTCGCGCTGTCCGGGGTATCGCGCGCCATCGACAGGGTGCCGGCTGAATGGCGGAGACCCGTGTCGCGCGTCCTCTCCAGCGGAACCGGTGCAAAGCCGTCGGCTTCGCGGGCCGGAGCGACGCCGGCCTGCACGACCTCGATCGGCACCTCGGGCCGCGACTCGTTGTCCGGCCGCACCGTGCGGTGGAAGCGGCCGAAGTCGTAGTGCCCGCCATCGACGTAGCGCAGAAAATTCGCCGCCGAAAGCGGAGCGTGGACGACGTCGATTTCGAGGTCGATCGTCCCCAGCTCGGTTTCGAGGCGGACCGCGACCGGCTTCGCCTGCCCCGCGGCGAGCTGCGGGGTCACGGCGGCGAGAAGAAGCAGAAGGGACGTCGTGAACCTGCCGGCACCTTGTCTCATGCCCGGATCCTAACGGCTCGCGGCCGCCCGGAGTAGAATTCGCTCCATGCCGAAAGATGCGCCGACCGTCCTCGAGGGTGTCGCGAAGGTCCACGCCGAGCGTCCGGCGCTCGAGTTCGGCAGCGCCTGGGAGTACGCGCCGGCGCCGGAGTCGACGAGCCACGTCAAGATCGAGAAGTGCTACGACCTGTTCATCGGCGGCAAGTTCGTCGCTCCCAGGTCGGGGCGCTATTTCGCGACCGTGAACCCGGCGACCGAGCAGACCCTGGCGGAGGTCGCCGAGGCGGGCGAGGCCGACATCGACGCCGCGGTGCGCGCCGCCGAGGCGGGCTTCAAGGTCTGGTCGAAGCTCGCCCCCATCGAGCGCGGCAAGTACCTCTATCGCATCGCCCGTCTGCTGCAGGAGAAGGCGCGCGAGTTCGCCATTCTCGAGACGATGGACGGCGGCAAGCCGATCAAGGAGTCGCGCGACGTCGACGTTCCGCTCGCCGCGGCGCACTTCTTCTACCACGCCGGCTGGGCCGACAAGCTCGACTACGCATTTCCCGGACGTGCTGGCGGCCGCGCCGGCGCGAGCTCTCGCCCGCGCCCGATCGGCGTCTGCGGTCAGATCATTCCGTGGAACTTCCCGCTCCTCATGGCGGCTTGGAAGATTGCCCCGGCGCTCGCCTGCGGCAACACGGTGGTGCTGAAGCCGGCCGAGACGACGCCGCTCACGGCGCTCCATCTGGCGAAGATCTTCGCGGAGGCCGAGCTGCCGCCCGGCGTGGTCAACATCGTGCCCGGCGCCGGCGAGACCGGCGCGCACCTGGTGAACCATCCGCGGGTGAAGAAGATCGCCTTCACCGGCTCGACCGAAGTCGGCAAACTCATCCAGCGCGCGACCGCGGCCTCGGGCAAGCGCCTGACGCTCGAGCTCGGCGGAAAGGCGGCGAACATCGTCTTCGCCGACGCCGCACTCGACCAGGCGGTCGAAGGAATCGTCAACGGCATCTACTTCAACCAGGGGCACGTCTGCTGCGCCGGCTCGCGCCTGCTGGTCGAGGAGTCGGTGGCCGAGACGCTCATCGCCAAGCTCGACTGGCGGATCCGGCAACTTCGCGTCGGCGACCCGCTGGACAAGAACACCGACGTCGGCGCGATCAACTCACGCGCCCAGCTCGAGCGCATCCGCGAGATGACCGCCTGCGGCGTCGAAGAGGGCGCGCACCTCCATCAGTCCCAGTGCGCGCTGCCCGCCAAGGGCTTCTTCTTCCCGCCGACCTACTTCACCGAGGTCGCGCAGTCGCACCGCATTGCGCGCGAGGAGATCTTCGGCCCGGTGCTGGCGGTGATGACCTTCCGCACCGCCGACGAGGCGATCGAGAAGGCGAACAACCTCGCCTACGGCCTTTCGGCCGGGGTCTGGACCGACAAAGGTGCGAAGATCTTCGCCATGACCAAGCGCCTGCGCGCCGGCGTCGTCTGGGCGAATACCTTCAACAAGTTCGACCCGACGAGCCCGTTCGGCGGCTACAAGGAGTCCGGCTTCGGCCGCGAAGGCGGCGTCCACGGTCTCGAGGCCTATCTGGACCTCTCGTAGTCACCGTCACCGTCGCCAGGACGCCGTCGAAGCGAGCTGGGGATCGCGGCGAAAGCAAAGGGCCCATCCGGCGCTACCGCGCGGGATGGGCTCGGGAGAGATCCGGCACCGGGGGTAGGGCTTCCCCGCCTGCTGCCTCAATCGACGCTGAAACCCTGCAGGGAGACCGGCGTCGTGTTGGCGGAGATCTGCATGGCGAAGTTGTTGTTGACGCCGAAGTTGCGCGAGCAGCCGTTGTTGGTGCCGACACTTCCGCAGCGCTCGACGAAGCTGGTCGCCGGGTCGCCGGCCGGCAGAGCACCGACGACAGGGGTCTCGCCGATCCGCCAGAGAACGTTGTTGCGCGAAGGGTGGAGGGAGATCGAGATCGTGTTGTCGACCTCTCCGCTGAGGTCGAGATTGGGGTAGGGGAAGATGACGGTAAAAATCGTTCCCAATGCCGGAGCCACGATGCCGGTCACCGTGACCGTAGAGGCGGGGATCAGGGTCCCGGCGCCGTTGCCGCAGGGAGTGTTGCCGCCGCCGTTGGACGTGCAGTCGGTGTAGAAGTCCATCGTCAGGTCAAAGGCGGAATTGTCGTTCAGGGTGAACATATCGACCTGAACCTCGCAGATGAAGCGATTGGTACCGCCGAGGACGATGCGATCGGCGAGGCCGGTAGCGGCTCCGTTCGCTACAGGGGCGATCTCGGCGCCCTGGGTGGAGGCGTGGGTCGTGTTGTAGATGACCGTCGCGCCGGAGCACCCACCGGCGCCGAAGGTCACTCCGGAGTGCACTGCGCTCAGCGCAGACTGGACGGAGTCGGCCTGAGCGTAGACGGCCATTGGACTCATCAACAGCAAGCTCGCGAAAACCTTCCTCATGGCAAAACCTCCTGGGTTGCGGAATGGAATTTGTCCAAGCGTACCGGATGCGGATGACGTTTTCCACAGTCGATCGGGCGGCTCTCCCGGGCCGGTTTCGGAGCCAGGGCCAAGGGAGTCCCGCCGGCGAGCGCAGCCGGAGAGGAGCCTCCGGCGTCCGCCCCCGCCCCGAACCCGGCCGCGAACTCCGATCACTGCGTCTTTTCGAGCACGACGGGAAGCGCCAGACGGTAGAAGAACCAGGCGAGCGGAAGCGCCAGAAGGGTGGCGACGGTCATCCACAGGGCGGCGCTCCAGTTGCCCGAGGTCCCGATGGCCGCGAGATCGCGGGCGAGGCCGAGGAGCGGGGTCACCGGGTTCCACTGGACCAGGCGGCGGAACAGGCCGTGAGCGGGGACCGTGTAGAGCACTGGGGTCATGAAGAACCAGAAGGTGGTCACCGCCGTCAGGCCCTTGCCGACGTCGTGGTACAGGGCGTGGAGCGGTGCGAGGACCAGGCCGAGGGCGGTGCCCAGGAGCGCCAGTACGAGGAGAGGGATTGGCGACAAGAGAATCGTCCCGGGAATCCCCAGGCCGAGCCAGGCGAAGGCGATGGCGACCACCAGCATCTTCGGCGCGACAAGGATCAGCACCCGCGCGAGGGCGGCGAGTATAAGGCTCTCGGGCGGCAGGTCGAGCTTGGCGAGCAGCGAGCGTTCGGCGGCGAGCGAGTCGATCTGCGCCTGGATCGCTTCGACGAACGTCTGCCAGAGGAGCAGCCCGACGAGCACGAAGGCGGCGTAAGGGATGCCGGTGTCGCCCGCGGCGAGGATTTTCGCGCGGTCGGCGAGCACCGCCCAGAAGACCATCGCCAGCGCCGGCAGAAAGGCGAGCAGGCCGCCGAGGAACGTCTGCCGGTACTCCGCGCGCAGCTGGCGCGAGAGGAGCTGACGCGCCATCCCCGCCGAGGCCCTGAGGTCGCGCGCCATCTGGCGCAGCAGGCGACGGTAGCGATCTCGTCCGGCGACCGGCTCGTGCACCACTTCGATCATGCCGGCATCTCCGCCCTCTCTCCCTCCGCTCCGTCCGACCTCTCCAGCGCCGTCAGGCTCTCGAGCCAGCGCCAGACCTCCCAGTCGCGGTCGCCCCAGTGATGGTAGACGTGCACGAGGTAGGGTTTCACGAAGCCCGGCCGGCCGTCGATGCTGAAGCCCTGCGCGGAGTCGAAGCGCAGGCCAGGCTTGTGGTAGTCGGCGAGGAAGTTGAACTCCACCGGCAGCGTAGGCTGGCCCTGCAGACCGTGCCTCCAGGCAGCGGCGATGAGCGTCCCCTGGTCGCGCGCCTTGAAGCGCGGCAGGTCGAAGCTCCGCACCGTGAGCTCGTGCCAGCTGTCGAGAAACGCCGGGGCCCCCGACTCGGGCCGGGCGTCGAAGAGGAAGACGCCGCCGTTCCAGTGCTGCCAGTCGGGATCCGCGACCGCCACCCCAAGCTCCTCTGAGAGGGCTTCGCGCAGGTGATCGCAGGGCCCGTGAAAAACTCTCTCTCCCACGGCATCGACCCACTCTCTGGCCGACTCGTCAAAGCGGTAGTCGCTCTTCTGTGCGACGTGGAACGGTACGTCGGTCAGCAGCAGGCGCCCCTCCTCGTCGTAGCCGCGGCGCTCGTCGAGCCGCCAGTCGAAACCGAGTTCGCGGCGAATGTACTCCGGCAAGGTACCGAGCGCGTCGTCGATCACCCTGTCGGCGGCCTCAACTGGATCGGCGACCTGCCAGAGTCGCCGCGTCAGCCGGGCGCCGAACTGCGGCAGGACGAAGGCGAGGAGCTCCGCCCGACGCCGGAGCGGCCGGCCTGCGGTGCGTTCGAGCAGGCGGCGCACGGCGTCGCGGCGCAGCGCGAGCTCCGGGGACGGAGAACGGTAGCGTGCGGAGTAGGCCTCGAGCTGCGTCTGCAGCCGGCGCTTCTTCTCCTCGAGCTCGGGCGGGCAGGCGTCGAGCGGCGCGATCAGCGCATTCAGTTCCGCCGCCTGCGCCAGCCGGCGATCGGAGAGGCAGCCGCACTCGACCGCCCAGGGGCTGAAGTAGCGCATCCGGCAATGATCGGTCGCGAAGGTGACCGGGCCGAACCGATACATGAAGACCTGTTCGACGTCGGGCCGGGCGGCCAGCACGTCGCTGTCGAGATAGCAGTAGAGATATCGCGGGTCGAGGTGGCGATGCAGCGAGGTCTTGAGGTAGATCGCTGCTCGGGCGTCTGAGAGCGACTCCGGCGTCCGTCGATCGACAACCAGATCGTGATCGATGGGCCGGGCATTGCGGCGCTCGTCGGTCACCACGACGATCGCATGGCGCGAGAACCGCCGCAGGTGCCGAAGGGCCTGCTCGAGTGTGTCGAGGTGGTCCGCCGCGCCGCAGGCGACGAAGACGAAGCGCTCGTTGCGACTCAAGTCAGCCACTCCCGATACCACAGCTCCAGTACCGCGACCTTCCACAGGCGCCAGTGATCCGCCGCGGCCAGAAGGGCTGCGACCGCCGCGCCTTGCAGGACGCCGTCGCGCACCAGCTGGGACTCGCCGAGAATCCGCGCGTACCAGTCGATCTTCTGGTAGTAGGCGTCCGGGCCGACGAAGCCCTGCTTGCGGCGCTGCAGGATCGCGTCGGGAAGCTTGCCGGCGAGATTCGCCCGCAGCAACGACTTCTGCTCCTCCGGCCGGAAATAGACCGCGGGGTCGAAGCTCCACAGCAGCTCGACCAGCTCGTGGTCGAGGAACGGCACCCGCACCTCGAGGGAGTG
>JAYTAM010000376.1:0-13412 GCA_043737505.1 Thermoanaerobaculia bacterium | reverse complement strand
CGCGACTAAGGAGTAAAACTCACCTGTCTCGGTCCGCGGCCAGAAATGGCCGGTTTTGACCCGTCGACAAATGGCCGGTTTTGAGGTGTCCACCGAGGCACTGTCGCTGGATCGACTAGAGATCCGATATGGCCGACGGCGGTCGATACTGGTCTCGCCAGCTCAGCGATCGGCCTTTCTCGAGGCCCTGGCGAAGGCCTCGCCGGGCCTCGCCATACACGCGACTGGTTTGCGACGCCTGGTGTAGTTTTCGGCGACTGGCTCGTCGGCTAAGCATTCGTTCGAACGGACTACCGCACTTCGCCCTGTTGCCGCTCAAATCATGATCCGTTAGGCGGCCCAGCAACGTTACGTCGAGACCCTAGACTTCGCGCCACCAGCCGACACGCACCGCGCAACCTCCGAACTGGAGACTTGAATGAACCGTGCAGCTCTTCTCGTACTCTCTGGATCTCTCTTCGCGGGCGCTGGACTAGCCGACGGCCAGCCGTCTTCGCGCTCGAACCCCTCCGAAGCCATCTCGCAGGTCTGGGGCCGGGAGGACGACTACTGGCGATTTGTCAGGGCGGGAGACGTCGAAAGCTATGTTTCGCTCTGGCACGACAAGTTCATCGGCTGGCCCTGCGGGCAAGAGCATCCCAAGCGCAAGGAATCCATCGGAGACTGGGTTCGCGAGGTCCGTGACAAACGAATCAGGGTGACCTCCGATCTCACACGCGAGGGCGCCGAGGATTTTGGCACCATAGTGGTCGTGCACTATCGATTCACCCGTGTCGACACTTTTCCAGACGGTCACGTGGAAGGCGAAGGCAAGGAATCGAAGATTACGCACACATGGATGAAGGTCGGCGACACATGGGTCATCATTGGTGGCATGTGCGGCACATTGCCGGACAGCGCGAAGTGAAGATGCCCACGAGTGGTGCCGGCGATGTCGAAACCTGGGACGCCTAACCGTTCGTTCGAGCCGACGCGCCTCATGCGCCGCACGGTGTGTTGACCCTGTGGGGCGCGCCGCTCAGCTCCCGATCCGTTAGCCGGCACGGGCACTGTTTGAGAACCGCGAATCGAATGAGAAGAACGGCTCGAAGCAAGCGCTTGCCTTTTTGTGGCTCAGTGGTAGTTTCTCGTCGGGCGGTGACCACGAGTCCAAGTACCGAGGCTGGAGACCACGCACTCGGGGCGTCAGGACGCCATCGGCACCAATCCTGTTTTGAGGAGCGCCTGTCTCAATTGTGGCGCCGCCCACTTTTCCTCCCTCTCTCAGTTGGCGTTCCGGCTAACCAGTCGTTCGAGCGGACGCGTTCAGCGGCGGCGTCCGGCTTTGCCGGGCAGCAGCTCTGGCGCGCCGCTGAGGTCCAGATCCGTTAGTCGCCTAGGCCCGCTATTCTCGATACCGTCTCGTATGAAGATCAGGGGAAGTTCAGCGGTGCTGCTCGTCGGCCTGGCTAGTCTGGTGGGGTTGGCGATCTTGGCTCTTGCTTGGCCCGTTCAGGAAGCGGAGCAAGGTCGGCCGTTTGCGATTGAGCTTGACTCGGCTTCACCCACAGGTAGTTCGACCTCGGCGGCGTGCTCGCTGCCGGGTATCGTGACGATTGCTCGGGGACCTCGCCTGAACGCTGATTCCCAAGTGACGAAGCCAATCGGCGCATCTTGCGTCTATCTGTTCAGTGCGGCCAAGCATGGCCGGGAATGTCTTCTTGAGTTCCCAACGCCACATGCAGCAACGCTCCGAGCAAGGAACCTCGCGGCGCGTTCCGCGGCCCTCTACTACTCTCATCGCCAGGGTGGCATCATGCTCCCCGTGATCTCAGAGTCGACCCACACCTTCGTGATGCTCGATGCGCGCTGGTGTACGTTCCTCGGCGCTGCGGAGGGCTTTGTGGTGGGCGAGGCGTCATGAGAACGGCGGATAACCAGTCGCTCGAGCGAACGCGTCGGGTGCCCGCGGTCCGCTTCGCGGGTCGCCAGTTGTGGCACGCCTCTCAGCTCCAGCTCCGTTAGATTCCGATGGAACCCCTTGTGAGCTCCGAACCTCGACTCGCCGACCGCCCTATGGCGGTCAGGATCCTGGGTTGGGTTTTTGTCGCGTTCTCGGGCTTTGCAGTGCTCTCGAGCGCATTCGCTCTCGTGTTCATGCACTTCTTCTCGCGTTCCGCTCCGAATGGGGAGTTCCCGCCTCAACCGAAAGACTTCCCCCCCGGGTTCTGGCTCTTGTCGTGGATGTTCCAGTACTTCCATGCGCTCACCGTTGCTCAGGTCGCGATTGCGACCTTCAGTATCTTCGCTGCCGTCCAGTTCCTCAGACTCCGTGCTTGGTCGCGAACCTACTTCGAGGTCTTGAACTGGATCACGCTTGCGTGGACGGTACTGTTCGGCATCGTCTTCGCAGTAAGTTGGGTCGGTATGACGACCGGTTTGCCAGCTTCCAATCCGTCGGAATCCGTTCCGCCGCCCGCTCTTTTCGTGGCCTTTGGCGTTTTTGTCTCGATCTTCGTTGTCATCTTCAACGGCGCTTTCCCTGCGGGCATCATCTGGTTGCTTCGCAGCCGACACGTACGCCCGGCATTTGGTCGCAATGATTAGGCTCATGTACCGCCATCCAGCAAGTCGCTCCAGCGGACGGCCGCGCTGCGCGCGTCTGCCGCTGAGGTCATGATCCGCTAGGCCGCACAGAGGAATATCGACCATTTCCGGTTGTGTCAGGAGGCACCGATGAAACGGCTTACTCTGGCCTTCTCAGTCGCACACGCGTTTATGGCGGCACTTTTCTCGTGCGCAGCCCTTATGCTGATTGTCATAGCCAGCAAGGAATTGTGGGCAGCCTTAGGTGGCGGACTTGACCACGCAGCGGCGCAGCTTGTAATCGAGGCGGTGGGAATCATGGCCGTTGCAGTCGTTGCGCTTCAGATTGCGCACACAATCGCCGAAGAGGAAGTCATCCGTGATGTCCATATCAGCGGGCCAACGCGGGTACGCCGCTTCCTCTCAAGGTTTCTGGTCGTGATCGTAGTAGCCGTGGCGATTGAAGGGCTTGTCGCGACCTTTCGCGCGGCACACGGCAAGCCAATCGAACTGCTGTATGCCTCCAGCCTCCTGGTGGCTACGGGCGCGCTCCTTGCGGGATGGGGGGCCTTCATACGTTTCAATCGTTACGCGGAGGAGTTGGAACCTGAGGCCATGGCCGAGGCAAAGAGTGAGGACAAAAAACTTGCACCTGGCCCCGAAAGTGCGACCTGACCCTTCGCTCCAGCGGACGGCCGCGCTGCGCGCTTCCGCCGCTGAGCTCATGATCCGTCAGCAGGCAGTGCAACTTCAGGAGGTTCTTCACGTCATGAGCCCTTTCCAGCTGAGCGCTCAGTCCGCGGCGGAGCGACGATCGGCTGAGGCCGAGTTGCGTACGATTGTCGGCAGGTTCGCGCCGACTCATGTCCGGCTCGTCGGCGCCATGCGAAGGTGGTTGCTAAAGCGTCTTCCTTCCGCCCATGAGGTGGTGTACGAGTATCGCGACTGGTTCGTCATCAGCTATTCACCGAGCGGGCGCGGGTACGAAGGCGTTCTTGCCATTCGCGGCAGCGCGGACGGGGTGAAGCTGTACTTCAACAGCGGCAAGGGATTGCCGGATCCCGAGAGATTGTTGCAGGGGTCGGCCAGGCAGGTGCGCTGGATTCACGTCGAAGGCGCGGCCATACTCGCACTTCCGGCGGTCGCGGGTTTGGTCGACGAAGCTATCGCTCGCAATCCCGTGCCTTTTGCAGACTCCGGCCGCGGGCCGATCGTCATCCGTTCGACATCGGGCAAGTAGCGTTCGCGGCGTCTCCCAGTCGGGTCCGTAAGCGCCCTTGCGCCGCTCCAGTCGGTCTTCGGCGTCGATGCCGGTGAGGAGTACGCGCGGCCGATCCGTCAGGCGGCGGAGTCGGATAGCATCGCCCTCTGGGCGAGATTCACCCGCGTTCGACGTCCACTCTACGCTCTACGACTCAGAAGGAACTGCTTCCATGCGCAACTCCGGCAAGGCTCCGACCATGGCTGTCTGGATCATTTCGCTCGTCCTCTTCCTCGTCGCGGTGGCCGCGCACTTCCGCCTGGTCAGCGTTGGTGAACCGGTGGCGTCCTGGTCCTGGATCATCGGCTACGGGCTGCTCCTCCTTGCCTGTCGGCTCAAGGGGCTCTGACCGCCGCTCGGCGGCGGAGTCGTTCGACGGCAACTCATCCATTCCGCGAGGAGAGCTCACACGCACGACGTGGCTCGCCTTCATCCTTTCGATCGCCGTAACGGGTCTCGCGTCGGCGCGAGACGCATCATTTCCGCCACCGCCAGCCTCGCAGGCGACCGTCATCGGCGTCGCGGAGATGGAAGCTGAGGTGCGGCGCTATGAGCCGCGAAGGTAGCGCCTTGCAAAGGAGAGCTGCATGCCCAAGGGCTACTGGATTGCCCGCGTCGATGTCGCGGACGCGGAGAGGTACAAGGCGTATGTCGCGGCCAACGCGAAGCCGTTGCACGAGTTCGGTGCCAGGTTCCTCGTCCGCGGTGGCCAGTACGAGGCACCCGAGGGCGAGAGCCGCACGCGCAACGTGGTGATCGAGTTCCCCTCGTACCAGGCGGCGCTCGACTGTTGGAGCTCGCCCGGCTACCAGGAGGCCGTGAAGCTCCGGCAGCCCGTGTCGACGGCTGAGATCGTCATCGTCGAGGGGTACGACGGCGCCCAGCCCTAGGCCGGTGGCGCTGTTCGCAGTCGCCTTTCCACTGTGTGACTACACGCTCGCCGTGGCCCTCCTCGGCTCCCTCTGGCCGGCGACCGCGCTGCACGCCCTGGTCGACCTCGGCTCGGGGACGATGGCGTGGCTGGCGCTGCGCGAGGGGACAGCGAGCGGCGAAGCGCCGGAAGGGGAGCGGTCCACGGAGCTTCGATGATCCTTTGCGAAGCAGGGAAGTAGACTCTCGCCGTGACCGCTCCCGCTCGAGGTCGTCTGGACGAGGTGGACGCCCGGATCTCGTCGTCCATGCGGCGGTGGGCGCTGCCGGCCCTGCGGATCTCGCTGGCGGTGATCTTCGTCTGGTTCGGTCTGCTCAAGCCGCTCGGGCTCTCGCCAGCCGAGGGGCTGGTGCTCGCCACGGTGGACTGGATGCCGTTCCTGGAGCCGCGGCAGTGGCTCGCCGTCATCGGCTGGTGGGAGGTGGCGATCGGCCTGACCTTTCTGCATCGCAAGACCTCGCGCCTGGCGATCCTGCTGCTGGCCGGCCAGATGGTCGGCACCTTCCTGCCGCTGGTGCTGCTGCCCGAGACCACTTTCCAGCCCGGTCGGATCCCCTATGCCCCGACTCTCGAAGGGCAATACATCATCAAGAATCTGCTCATCATCTCGGCCGCGCTGGTCATCGGCGGCACGCTGCGCCGCGGCGGCGAGAGCGGCCCGCCGTAGCATGGGACTGGAGCCGAGACTCCTCGCCGGCGCGGTCGCGGCCGGGCTGGGCGCCACTCTGGTCATGGACCTGTGGAATCTCTTCCTGAAGCGGAGCTTTGGGATTCCATCGCTCAACATGTGCTTCCTCGGACGCTGGCTGCGCCACATGGAGATGGGCACCTTCGTGCACGCGAACATCGCGGCCGCGGCGCCGAGGCGTCTCGAGTGCGTCGTCGGCAGAGTCGCCCACTACGGCATCGGCGCCGCCCTGGCGCTGCTGTTCGTCTTTTTTGCCGGGGTCGAATGGCTCGTGCGGCCGGCGCTGCTGCCCGCACTACTCTTCGGCATCGCTACCGTCTTTTTTCCCTACTTCGTCATGCAACCGGCGTTCGGGCTCGGCGTCGCTGCATCCAAGACCCCCCATCCGACACAGGCCAGGCTGAAGAGCCTTCTCTCCCACACCGTGTTCGGAGTCGGGCTGTATCTCTGCTGGGTCGCCTTCAGGTACGTTGTGCCCGTTTGGAGCCCGCAATAGTGGCGACCTCGATGCCTGCGCCGATTCTCCTCTCGACGTGCGCCGGCGCGGTGATCGGGGTGATGGGTCTGTTGCACCTCGTCTATACACTGCTCGACATCCGCCGGCCGCGCTACTTTGCGCCCAGCGACGACTCGGTCCGGCTGGCGATGCAAGCGTCGACCATGCGCTTCGCGCGCGGCCGGACCTCCATGTGGAGCTTCTGGCTCGGCTTCAACGTCAGTCACAGCATCGGAGCAATCGTCCTCGGCGCGGCGGCGATCTACGTCCCCGGGATCGCGCCGCCAGAGCAACGCGTCTTCGTGTTTCTCGCTCTGGCCGTTGCCGCGATCGCTTACCTGGTTACCGCCCTGCGCTTCTGGTTCTACAAGCCGACGATCGGCGTCGCCGTGGCGACAGCGCTCTTTGTGATCGCGTTGGCGATTGAGGCGGGAGACTTCCGCTGAGGTCGCGAGCGTGAGCACGAGACACTGCGGCGGCCCCTGACCCCTACAAAGGAGACTGCATTGAAGATCACTGTGGAAGCTTTCATCGATGCGCCGCGCTCGGAGGTCTGGCGGTTCTGGACGACGCCGGCGGAGATTCAGCAGTGGAATGCCGCCTCGGATGACTGGCACACCACCAGGGCCGCCGTGGACCTGCGCGTCGGGGGGGAGTTTTGCTCGCGCATGGAGGCGAAGGACGGCAGCGTCGGCTTCGACTTCGCCGGCACCTACACGAGGGTCGTCCCTGCGGAGCTCCTCGAGTGCTCGTTCGGCGAGCGCACGATGCGGGTCGAGTTTCTCGTCGAGGGCGAGGGCACCCGGGTGCGCGAGACGTTCGATGCCGAGGAGACTCATTCGATCGAGCAGCAGCGGGCAGGCTGGCAGGCCATTCTCGACAACTTCGCAGGGCACGTGCAGAAGAGCCGCGGCCGCTCATGAAGCCGATCTCCCGAGCTCGCGCGACTCTTCTCGCAGCGTCGCTCACTCTCTTCCTTCCGGATTCCGGCGCCGTCGCTTCGGACGCTCCGACTACCGGCGAAGCTGCGGCCTTCGCAAAGGTCGACGAGATCTTCGCCGACTACGCGCTCGATAGCCACATTCCGGGTCTGGTCTACGGAATCGTCTCCGGCGGCCGGCTCGTGCACGTGCGCGGACTCGGCGTGCAGGATCTCGAATCGAAGCGGCCAGTGAATCCGGACACTCTCTTTCGCATCGCCTCCATGACCAAGGCGTTCACGGCGCTGACGGTGCTGAAGCTGCGCGACGACGGCGCGCTGCGCCTCGACGCGCCCGCCGAGACCTACGTCGAAGAGATGCGCGGCTGGACCTACCCCACGCTGGACTCACCTCGTATCCGCGTGCGCGATCTGCTGAACCACACCGCGGGCTTCGTCACCGACGACCCTTGGGGAGACCGGCAGACGCCGCTGGCGGAGGCGGAGTTCTCGGCCTACCTGCGCCAGGGTGTTCCGTTCAACCGGCCGCCTGCCACGGGGTTCGAGTATTCGAACCTCGGCTTCGCTCTGCTCGGGCGCACGATCTCTAACGTCTCCGGGCAACCTTACGCCGAGACCATCACGCGCACGCTGCTGCGCCCGCTGGGGATGGAGTCCACCGGTTTCGTCGTCGACGCCGCGCCGGCCGAGCGCCGCGCCTTGGGCTACCGCTGGGAGGACGACGCCTGGCGCCCCGAGCCGACGATGGCCCACGGGGCTTTCGGCGCCATGGGCGGCCTGCAGACCAGCGCCAGCGATTACGCGAAGTGGGTCTCGTACCTACTCTCGGCATGGCCGGCGCGCGACGAGGCGAATGCCGGGCCTGTTGCGCGCGCCACGGTGCGGGAGCTCGCCCAGGGGTCGAACTTTCCCCGCCTGCGACCGCGCCCCGGCAAGTCGGGGGCCACTGGCACCACCGGCTCCACCGGCTCCGACACCTGTCAACAGGCTGCGACCTACGCCATGGGCTTCTACGTCGCGGCCGACTGCGACCTCGGGACGACCCTCAACCACGGCGGCGGCTATCCCGGCTACGGCTCTCACGTCTTGCTGCTGGTGGACCACGGCGTGGGCGTCTTCGCGCTGGCGAACCGGACCTATGCCGGTCCTTCCGGGGCGGTGTGGGATGCCGCCGTCGCTCTGGACCAGGCGGGTTTCCTCGCCGATCGCCAGACGCCGGTGAGCGAAGAGCTGGCGACGGCCTATCGCACCGTCGGAGCGATCTACCAGAACGGCGAGGTCGCCTCCGTGAAGGAGCAGTTGGCGATGAACTTTCTGCTCGACCGCGACGCAGCAGGCTGGAGCCGGGATCTCGCCAGCCTGAAGACCAAGGTCGGGGAGTGCGATACCTCCGCGCCTCTCAAGCCGACCGGCGCCGCAGCCGGCGAATTCACCTGGCGGTGCAGTCACGGCAGGGTGGCGGGGAGCGTCCTGCTGGCCCCGACCCTTTCACCGCGTATTCAGTCCCTCAAACTCGCTCAGAAGACGCCCTAAACCCCGAAGAGGAAGCACCGAGCAGCCCGGGGAGAGCCGCGCTTGACAGGCTGTGTGTCACACAGTACTATGCGTTACATGGTTGATACGGACGCTTTCGGAAAGCTGGAACTGGAGCTGCGGCGGGGGGTGCTGGTTCTCGCCACGCTGTCGCAGCTGGGCAGCCCGCGCTACGGCTACGAGCTCCGCCAGGCGCTGGCGGACAAGGGGCTACCGATCGAAGAGGGCACGCTCTACCCGCTGCTGCGCCGGCTGGAGACCCAGGGCCTGCTCCACAGCGAGTGGAGGATCGAGGACGGGCCGCCGCGGCGCTACTACTCGCTGAACGCCGACGGCCGGAAGCTGTTCGAGAAGCTCACCCTGGCCTGGCAGGCCATGAACGACGCGATGAATCGACTCTTGGAGGAGAAATGACTATGAACCACCGACGACGATCCATATTGCGAAGGCGGCGAAGAACGCTGCACACCCTCTGCATGCTTCCGCTCGGGATTCTGGCGAGCGCCGCTCAGGCCCTGGCCCAGGAGACGCCTGCGGGGTCCCCGTCTCAGCCCTCGACCGTCCCGGCCGCTTTCGTCCGGCCCCAGGCTCCGGGCCGCCTGGTGGACGTCGGCGGCCGCCGCCTGCATATCCTCTGCAAGGGCACCGCTGGTCAGGCTCCAACCGTGATCTTCGAGGCCGGCCTGTCGCAGTTCACCGCCAACTCTTCGTTCAGCGTGGCGCAGGAGGCGATCGCGCCGTTCGCCCGCGTCTGCAGCTACGACCGCGCCGGTCTCGGCTGGAGCGATCCGGCGCCGGAGGGCTGGACCCAGGCCGGCATGGTGGCCGACCTTCACGTCCTGCTCGCCGCTGCGGGAGAACCCGGACCGTACCTCCTCGTGGCGCATTCGCTGGGCGGGCTGGTCGCCCGCACCTACACCCGCGCCTACCCGAACGAGGTCGTCGGGATGGTCCTGCTCGACGCCACCTCGGACGAGGACTTCGCCGAGCTGGCTGCGGCCGCAGCCGTCACGATTCCTCAGCTCGACGCGGCGATCGGCTCCTCCCGCCCCGGCCAGCCGGTGATCGGCCTGCCCGCGGGAACCTCGCCGGAGGTGGTGATGGCGTTCACGCCCGAGATCCTGCGAGGGGTGAAAGTCGAGTTCGAGGCGCTCGACCGGCTGCCGGCGGAGAGGAAGCGGCCAGGCGGCTTCGGCGGGCTCGACGACCTGCCGCTCGTCGTGGTGCGCCGCGGCAAGAGCTCCAACCCGCCCAGCGAGGCGGACGTCAGCCACCAGCGCAGCCAGGAGAACCTGGTGAAGCTGTCTTCGAACGGCTCGCTGGTCGTGGCGGAGAACAGCGGCCACACGATTCCGCTCGACGAGCCGGCGGTGGTCGCCAGCGTCGTCGGCCGGATGCTGGACGCAGTGCGGAACGACCGACTTGCGAAGGGGGACGGACAATGACTGCGCATGAAGTGATCGAGGCCTATGTCACCGAAGTCGCCCTGCAGCTGCCGCGCCGGCAACGCAACGACGTGGCGTTCGAGCTGCGGGCGCTGCTGCAGGAAGAGCTGCAGGACAAGGTCGAAGCGGCCGGGCGCGTGGCCGACAAGGAGATGGCGACGGAGCTCGTCCGAGCCTTCGGCAGGCCCGCGGATGTGGCCGCGCGCTATCGCCCCACGTTGACGATCATCGATCCAGCGGACGGCCAGAAGTTCTTCCGCGCGACCGTCATCGGGCTGGTCCTGATCTGGGTGCTCGGTCTCTTCGAGCGCCTTCGCCAACCGATCGCTTCCGGATGGGATCTCCTCACGGTCCTCGGCCAGTGGTGGATGGGCACGGTCCTCGCCTCCCTCTGGTGGCCGGGCGTGCTGGTGGTGTACTTCGGCCTGGAGGCGTGGGCCCGTCGGCGGAGGCCCGGAAGCGCCGAGTGGAAGCCTCGGGCGGCCGATCGGATTGCGGGCGGCCGCGCCACGCACGCGCTGGGAATGGTCGGTATCCTCTGCGGGCTGTTCGTGCTGCTCGATCCGACCTGGATTCTGGACTTCTTCTGGGGCGGGCGGGCGGCGCCTTCGGCTTACGAGGCGCTCACCTACACCGACACCTTCCGCGCCCGCCAGGCGCCCTGGCTGCTCGGGCTCCTGCTGCTCAACATTCCGCTCTTCCTCGCTGTCATCTTGAGCGGCCGTTGGTCGGCGATGCTGCGGCGGGTCGAAACGCTCCAGACCCTCGCGCTCTGCGGCGTGATGGCGTGGACGGTCGCCGACGGCCCGGTGTTCAACGCCCCGACGAGCGACCGGATGGTGAAGTCCTTGCTCGTACTCATCGTCATCGTCACGCTGGGGACTCTCGCCATCCAGCAGTACCGGCGGGTGCGGCCGACACCGGACCGGGCGGTCCGGGCCTAGGGGAGCTGCCGGCCCCTCGAGGCGCGGCCTTGGTCGCGCCTCCGGAAACTGAAGCGGCGGAGGCGCGTAGGATCCCTCGATGGACGAGAGCGCCACCCGAGGCGAAGGCGAAAACACCGCGGCGCGCGAGAGGGCGCCGGGGCTGCGAAGCGCCCTCCCGGCGGTTTTCGCCGTGCTCTTCGGCTTCGTGGTCTTGATTCTCGGCGGCGCGGTGGGCGGCGCGCTGATGTTCGCCAATCTCCAGTGGGCGCCCGCGCTGCCGCTGTTTCTCCCCGCCACGGCGCTCTGGCTCTGGTTTCTCTGGCGCTACTTGCGCGGGGAGGGCTGGCCGCGGAGCACCGCCGAGAGGCGGCGCCAAGGGCTGTCCGGCCGGGGCCTCTCGCCGCCCGTGTGGCTGTGGGCGCTGGTCGCGGGGGGCCTCGCCGTCACCTCGGTGATGGGAATCGCCTTCGTGACGTATCGGTTCGCCGCGCTGCCGGAGGCGGCCTACCGCTCGCCGTTCGACGTCGCCTCCTTCCCGCCCTGGACGCTGATCGCGATCTTCGCCGCGCTCGCGCTGACTGCAGCGGTGGTCGAGGAGGCGGCCTTTCGTGGCTACATGCTCTCCGGCATTCGCCGACGGTTCGGCTGGGTCTGGGGCATCGGTCTGGTGACGATCCTGTTTTATGTCGCGCACCTCTCCCACGCCTATGCGACCTGGGCGTTCGTTCCGTTCTTCGTCGCCCACGGCTGCGTATTCGGACTGCTGGTCTATTTCACCCGCTCTATTCTGCCGGGAATCGTCCTCCATGCCGTCTCGGACTTCATCGTGCTGCCGATGCAGTACGGCGCGATTCCCTCCGCGGGGCAGTGGGATTTCGTCGGCCAGGGCTGGCTTTCGCTCGTCGCCGGAGCGGCGGCGATTCCCGCCTTTCGGAAGCTCGCCCAGGTGACGCGTGGAGAGCGGGCCGAGACGATCCACTAGACTTCCTGCATGCGTGCGCTGGTCTCGCTCATGCTTCTCGTCGTCGCGGTCATTCACCTGCTGCCACTCTCGGGCGTTCTCGGCCCGGCGCAGCTCACCGCGCTCTACGGCACCTCCTTCGACGACCCGGCCATCGTGCTCCTCATGCAGCATCGGGCGGTCCTATTCGGCCTGGTCGGAGTCCTCCTCGTAGCGGCGGCCTTCCGGCCGGCGCTGCAGACGCTCGCCTTCGCCGCCGGCGCGGCGAGCGTCGTCTCCTTCCTCGTCCTCGCCCGCTCGGCGCACCCGGCGATCGCCGCGGGCCCCGCGAACGAGGCGATCGCCCGCATCGTCCTCGCCGACCAGATCGCTTTGGTCTGCCTGGCCGTCGGCATCACGGCGCGGCTCTACCTGCGCTCGCGCGGCGAAGGGATAAGGCGGTAACCCCGCCTGCGGGCGTCTGTGATCTCCTTCACTGCCGCTTTCCTGCTTCCGCGACAGGCTACGCACAGTCCTGACAATGAAGAGACACTTCTGGGTGGGATTCGCTCGCCTGCCGCAGGTCTATTTGCCGACTCTTCCGATGGGCACTGGCGCCGCGCCGCTGCGGCCAAACAGAGCCGGCACCAGCGTGAAGTCGGCGACGACCGCGATAGCGATCGCGACCGCCGAGAGCAGGCCGAAGCGCGCCGTCGGCGCGAAGCTCGACAGCGCACAGACGCCGAAGCCGCAGGCCAGAATGACGCCGGTCAGGAGATAGGCCGGGGCGGTCTTTTCCATCCGGTCGGCGACCGCGCCGCGCTCGCCGAGCTCGGCGCTGAGCTCGCGGTAGTGCGCCAATGTGTGGATCGTGTCGTCGACCACCAGACCGAGCGTGATCGAAGCGACCATCACCGTCGCGATGTCGAGCGGCACGCCGAACCAGCCCATGCCGCCGAGGATCAGCAGCACCGGCCAGAGATTCGGCAGCAGGGCGTAGAGCGTCCCCTTCGCCTCGCGCAGGAGGATGTAAAAGGTGATCCCGAGGACTGGAAGGGTGAGCAGCAGAGAGAGAGCGAGGGTCGAAAGCAGGTAGCGCTGCATGGCGAGCAGCAGCGGGTACTCCCCGGTGATTGCGATGCGAGCCCCGGGGAGCGCCGCGCGGGCGAGCGCGAGCGCCTTCGAAGTCAGCGGATCGACCACCTCATAGCCTGCCGTCGGCACGAAAAGGGAGATCCGCGTGCGCCCGCCGTCGCGCGTGAGCAAACGGCCGAGCGCCTGCCCTCCATCCGCGTCGGCGAAGAGCAGCGGCACCAGCCGGGCGCGGAGCTCGTCGGGCGGGAGAACGCCGGCGAGCGGCGAAGCGACGGCGACATCGTCGAGCAGGTCGGTCGCCGAAACCACCGACAGAAGACCCGGAAGGCGGCGTAGCTCCGCCGTCAGCCGGGCGAGCTCGGCGAGACGGCGCTCGCCGATGTAAGCGCCCGGTTCGCTCGATGGCCACTCGCCCGACAGCGAGCTGTCGTCCATCGCCACCAGCTCGACGGTGGAGAGGCCGATCCCCGCCCGTTCGAGCGCCTCGATCTCTGCCCGCACCGGGTGGTCGGGAGAGAGGTAGGTGAGGGCGTTGCTCGCCACCTGGAGCCGCGGCAGACCGCAGGCCGCGACGACCGCGAGCAGACCGTAG
>JAYTAM010000375.1:0-2548 GCA_043737505.1 Thermoanaerobaculia bacterium | reverse complement strand
TTCTGCTGCCGCGAACGCCGCAATCGCACTTCTGTCATGGAGCTCTCCTCCCAGAGGATCTTACGCAGCCGGACCGGCTGCGTTTCAGGGGTAGCTCTCACGCGGCGTTCCCGATCCAGCGGGCGGTCCTTGCCATCGGCCGTGCAATCGACCATCCGCCGCCGGCGGTCGGACGGCTTAGTCGGCCACCCGCCACTTGCCGTTGTCCAGCTCGAAGCCGATCGACATCGAGCTCGAGCTCGCGGTGATGCTGCCGTCGGAGTTCTTCGTCGTCTCGTTGACCACGGTCTGGAGATAGGCCTTCTCGCCGACGAAGGAGACCCTGCCGCCGGAGCGGATCTGGTCGGCGAACGCCGCTGGCGCCGGGACCGTCGACTTGCGGTAGGCGTCGCTCTCCTTGCGCTCCGCGGCCGGCTCGGCGGCGCGCTTGGTCTGCGCCGCGGCGCTCATCCAGGCGACGGCGGCGTCGAACTTTCCCGCCGCGATCTCCTTGGCATAGGCGAGCGCCACCTTGCCGATCTCATGATCGAGAATCGCCGCTCCGTCGATCGGCGGTGCGGTCTCGACCACCGGAGTGGTGTCGATCGTCTTCGGGCCGGCAGTGACCTTCCACTTGCCGCCCTCGAGAGTGACGAAGGCCATGATCATGCTGTTTCCGTCGGCCGCCTCGGCGCGCAACATCGCCGAGTCGCCGTAGTCGATCAGGCTCCCCGCCCGCGCGATCTCGGCCTCGAGCACCTTGAGCTCGGGAGCGCCCTTCATGGCCTCTTCGCTCTCCGCCTTCTGGTCCGCGGCGGCGGTCGCCGCCCACTCGTCGCGCACCCCCTTGGCGCTCGCCTTCTTCACCTCCGCGAGCTTGCCGGCCTTGAGGAGTTTCCCGGCCTCGAGCACGGCCTTGCCCGCCGGGTGGGCGAGAATCGCCTTGCCTTCGGTCACCTCCTGCGCAAGTGCCGGCACGCCAGCGAGAAGCAGGGCTCCGCCGACCAACGCCGAGCTGACGAACGCGAGACTCTTCGAATGAGCTTTCGGACGATCTGCGTACAGCATGGTGAGCCCTCCGGACGATGGGAGTCCGGGCTGAAGGCCCGGGCTTTCCAGTCAGAACGGAAAACACCGGCGAAAAGCGACGCGCACGGGTCAGTTCGCAACCCCCCCAGCTGTGACAGCTACGCCCGGGCCACAGGTCGAGAAGGCCTCGATGTCCTGCTGCGGAGGAAAGGCGACATCGACTGGATTGTCGAAGCTCCAGGCCTCGCCGGTGAGCGTGTCGACGACCCGGAGGTCGACGCCGAGGTTGGTCAGTCCGGCGGCGTAGATCCAGAAGCGCTCGTTAAAGCCGCAGCCGTCGAGCACCTTGATCACCAGCTCGAGGTTCGAAGCGGAGAAGAACCAGAGGTAGGCGGAGTCGCCGGAGAGCGGTCGTACGCCGGCGTAGCCGCGCCCACCCTCGGGGATGCGATAGCGCGCGGTGACGCGGAAGCGCCCCTGCTGCAGGCAGAGCACGCTCTCGTTCGACTTGCACGAAGCCTGAAGTTCCACGAAGGCGTTGTCCACCCGGAACGTCGCCGGCTCGTCGCCGACCGCATTGAGCCAGATCGCGAGCTCCGCCGACTGGGTTCCCGGGGGAGCGACGGCTGTCGCCTGGGTCGGCCCCCAGCCGGCCCAGGCGGACTCGGCGATGAGCAGGGGGTAAGGCGTCGATTCGTGAGCCCCCGCGCAGTTCGGTTGCGCAAAGAAGCGCAAGGAAGCCCCGATGCGTGCGGCGTCGGGCTCGGTCCCGACGAAGGCGCCGCTCGCCCCGTAGACCACGCGCTCGCCGCCGGCGAGGGAGAAGCAGTTGCTGCGCAGCGTGGCGCCGGCATGGCCGGGAAGCTCGGCGCCAAAGGAGCCCGAGAGCGCATCCCCCGACTGGTCCTCGGAAGTCCAGTTCGCGGGATCGGTGTTCCAGTGCGCGACGTCTTCGTGGAAGTGGGGGTTCAGGACGAGATTGTCGGCCAGGGACGGAGCGCTGCAAACGAAAAGCGCGAGTACGGCGAGTCTAGCGAGCATGGGTGTTCCTCCTGCTCTCTGCCTCGCAAAAAACCGGCACCTTGCGACATCGGAGTCCGCGGCCGCGCGAATCAGCGTGAGGTGTAGGCGAACTGCAGCTTGCCGCCGGCCGCGTCGACCCATAGGAGCACCAGCCGGTTCGCGGTGCTCGCGAGGCGGGGAATGCCGGCGGAGCGTCCGCCTCCGGCGCGAGCGATCGCTACTGAAGGCGCGAGCTTTCCGTCGGCGTCGAGCTCCGCCAGATGCAGCTCCGAGCCGCCTTCGATCGCCTCGAGCCAGGAGAGCGCAAAGCCGGCGCCTAGCGGCGCCAGCGCCAACTGGCCCATGGTCTTCGCGCTGCCGAGGCTCTGCGGTGCGTCCCAGGTCGCGCCGGCGTCGGCGGAGCGCGCGACGCTTGCCCGTGGACGATCGCCGGTTGCCGTGAACCAGGCGACCGCGAGCCGACCGTCTTTCCCGGGCGAGGCGGCGAGCGCCGGGCCGTTCACCGGGCAGCCGGCGA
>JAYTAM010000374.1:0-5855 GCA_043737505.1 Thermoanaerobaculia bacterium | reverse complement strand
AGATACCGGCGCGCCGCAGTCACCGCGCGGCAGTCACCGGGCCGCCGCTACGCGCCCGAAGGCGCGCAACCGGCTGACGCCGCCGTCCGGAAAGATATTCATCCGCAGATGCGAGATCGCTCCCAGAGCGACGAGCGCGCGGTCGTAGGCGTGTTCGCTGTCGGCGCGCAGGAGCTCGCGCGGCAGGAGCTCGGCCCAGCCGGCGGAGTCGGCGACCAGACTCTCGCCGGCGTCGCGCACGTGCGCCCCCTGGAGCGACGCCTGGTGCGGGAAGTTGCCCTTGAAGTGCGCCGTATCGAGTACCACGCGTTCGACGGCGCCGGCCTGCCCGAGAGCGAGGATCACCCAGTCGAATCCGGGGCCGCGCCGGCGACGGGTCTCCCAGCCGTCGCCCATGTCGAGACCGCGCCCGGGCAGTAGCAACTTCGCGGCGGCGCCGAAGTGCTCGTCGCTCGCCGCGACGACCGAGCCGCCGTTCTCGGCCGCCAGAAGATCGATGAGCTCGGGGCCGTCTTCGGACCTCCCTGCGCCGCCCCGCGCCTCACCGTAGACGCGCAGGCGCGCGACGCCGCCATCGGGAAAGATGTGCAGGCGCAGCAGGCGCACGCTGCGGTCGCAGGCAACGGCCATCGGGTGCTGTGCATTCGGGCCGAGCTCCGTGCGCGGCAGCAGCTCGAACCAGGTCGCGGCCTCTGGATCGTCTTCGGACGCCGCCTCGAGAGAAGCCGCGAGCGGCTGATTGCCGTCGAAGAAGCGGGTGTCGATGTCGACCCCGTGCACCTTCGCCGGCCAGCCCAGGCGCACGACACACTCGTCGTGACCGGCGTCGCGCTTCCGCCGGCTCTCCCAGCCGTCCATCCACTTGCCGTTCTCGTCGTACTTGCCGGGGATGAAGATCGGCTCCTCGGGTTGGATCAGCCGAGCGACCGCGCCAAAGAAATCGTCGGTGACCGAGAGCACCTCCGCCCCGAGCCGGGGTTGCGCGAGATTCAGGTAGCGGCGCCAGAACGGCCAGCTCTCGCGCACTTCAGCTCCCCCGATAGGTGGTGTAGCCCCACGGACCCAGCAGCAGCGGCACGTGGTAGTGCTCTGCGCCGGCAGCCTCGCCGGCACCCCCGGCACCCCCGGCGATCCGGAACGCGATCGCCACCTCCGGATAGAAGCCGTTCCCGCCGTGGAAGGCGCCGGTATCGAAGCGCAGCCGATAGACGCCCGGCGGCAGAGCCTCCGGACCGAGAGCGCCGATGCGTCCGTCGCTGCCGGTGCGCGCCGTCGCGACGGTCTCGGTGCCGGCGCCACCGCCACCGCCATCGCCATCTCCGACACGCTCGAGAACGACCGCGACCCCGACCGCCGGGCGGCCGCTGGCGAGGTCGAGGACGTGAGTGGTCACCTGACTCATGGGCTCCCCAACGTGGACTCGGCGAGAAGCCGCTCGAGCCGCAGCACGGTGATCTTACGTTGCTCCTCCGCGGCGAGGGCAAGCTCCGTCGCCGCGTCGTTCTCCAGCCGGCGCCGCAGTGCCGCGAGCATCTCGGCGGCACTCCGGCCGCTGGCGCAGATCAGGAAGACGTGCCCGAAGCGCTCCTCATAGCGCGCGTTGCCGGCGGCGAGCGCCGCGAGCGTCGCCTCGCTGGCCTCCGCCGCCCCCGCCTGCTCGGCGCTTTCGCGCGCGGGCAGCGCGGCGAGGTCGCCGATCCGGGGGTGAGCCGCAAACGCCTCGCGCCAGTCGGTCTCGGCCAGAGCGTCGAAGGCGCTCTCGCTGGCGGCGAAGAGATCGCGCGCCGAACGGTGCGGCCAGCCTGCGAGCACGGTCTCCAGCCAGATGCGGGAACCGCAGCAGGGTCGGAGGAGCTCCGCCGCCGCCGCTCGCGGGCGAAGGGAAAGAGCCTTACCGCCGCGACGGGACACCGGAGTGAAGCCGCCGCGGATGCGGAGCGGCGCGCCCAGCGCCGGCGGTGCCGGCGGCGTCGGCGGCGCCGGCGGCGTCGGGGCCGGGCCCTCGCCGACGCGCTCCGCGGCGTAGATCTCGCGACCGCCCGACCAGGTGCGCCTCACGACGCCGGCGAGCTCGTGTCCCTCGTAGGGCGTCGCTGGGTGGCGATGCTCGAGCGCCTCGCCGCGCACCACGAAGCGCTCTTCGGGGCGGAACGATACGAGGTCGGCGCGAGCTCCCGGGCGGATCGCACCGCGGTCGGGGAGTCCGAGCCACAGCGCCGGCCGACCCGAAACCCACGCCGCGAGCTCCGCCAGACCGAAGCCGCGCGCGCGCGCTCCGGTCCACAACGCCGGCAGGAGGAGTTGGAGTGAGGCGATCCCGCCCCAGGCGGCGCCGAAGTCGCCGCTCTCGAGACGCTTCCTCTCCGGCGGACAGGGGGAGTGGTCGGTGGCGACGAAATCGATCGCGCCGCTAGCGAGGCCGTCCCAGAGCGCCTCGCGGTTCGCCGCATGGCGAATCGGCGGGGCGCATTTCGCAACCGTATCGCCGTCGGCGATCTCGTCGGCGGCGAAGGTCAGATAGTGCGGGCAGGTCTCGACCGTGATGGGAAGGCCCTCGGCACGAGCGCTCTCGATCAGCGGCAGTGCCTCGGCGGCGGCGAGATGGACGATGTGAACGGCGCAGCCGGTGTCGCGGGAAAGCTCGATGAGGAGCGCAATCGCCGAAATCTCGGCCTGTGGCGGGCGGCTCGCGAGATAGTCGGCGTAGCGACGGCCGATGGGAAGCAAGGGCGCAGCCGGCAGCGGAGGAAACAGCTCGGCGTGCACCAGCAGCCGGCGTCCGAGAGCGGAGATGTGGCTCATCGCCGCGAGGAGCGCCGCGCGATCGACCGGCGGAAAGCTCGCCAGCCCGGAGTCGCAGAGAAAGCACTTGAAGGCGGCGACTCCGGCGAGCGCCAGGTCGGCGAGGAGACGGGGATCGTCGGCGTTCGCGGGTACGACTCCGGCGTAGCAGGCGATGTCCACGAGCGAACGCCCGTCGGCAGCGTGGCGCTTGGTGGCAAACGCCTCGAGCGTCGTGGTCACCGGCTCGCTGTTGAGCGGCATGTCGACCAGGAGGGTGATGCCACCCGCCGCTGCAGCGCGCGAAGCGGTGGGGAACCCCTCCCACTCGGCTCCTTGCATCCCGGACGCGGGCCCCGGCGCCGGATCGTTGATGTGCACGTGAACGTCGATCAGTGCGGGCATCAGCACATCGTCGCCGAGATCGAGGAGGGGACCCGCGCTCGTGCCGGGCGCCGCGCCGTGCGCCAGCACCTCGCGGATGCCCTCGCCGCGAATCAGGATGTCCGCCGGGCGAACCCCCTCGGGCATCACGACGCGGGTGCTGCGCAGCACGAATTCCCTGGCGGCGGGTGGGCTTGTCATGGCGAGCTCGGCGAGCACCTGGAACGATATCTCCGATTCCTGCCGGCATCCTCCGGCCCCGGCCGGTCGCCGCCGGTCGCCGCCGATATACTGCGCGCAGTCCCTCCGGATCCGCGACCATGAGCCCGACCCTTCGCTCCCACCGCTATGGCAAGCAGCGCATCCGCCTCACCCATCTCGACCGGGCGAGCGAGCCGCATCAACTGACGATCGCCGCGGTGGGCGTCACGCTGGAGGGAGACTTCGCCGCCAGCTACACCGCCGGGGACAACCGCCGGGTGGTGGCCACCGACTCGATCAAGAACAGCGTCTATGTGCTCGCCCGAGAGCATGGAGTCCCCTCGATCGAGGCTTTCGGCGAAACTCTCGCCCGCCATTTCGTCAGCACTTACGCCCAGGTGGAGTCGGCCAGGATCGACCTCGAGGAAGAGATCTGGGCGCCGATTCGCGTCGGCGGCGCGGACTCCGGCGACGCTTTCGAACGCCTCGCCTCCGAGGTGGGCACCGCCGAGGTGATTCTCGCTGGCGACCAGCTGCGTCTCATTTCGGGGATCGACCATCTCCAGGTCCTGAAGAGCGCCCACTCCGGCTTCGTCGATTTCGTGCGCGACCGCTTCGCCACCCTTCCGGACGTCGCGGACCGGCTGTTCGCCACCAGCGTGTCCGCGCGCTGGCGGCTCGGCGCGCCTTCCGCCGCGCCTTCTCCCTCCCCTTTCGACGACCCGCGGACGCTCCGCGCCGGGGTGCGCCGAGTGCTCGCCGAAACGTTCGCCCGCCACGACTCGCTCGCCGTGCAGCAGACGCTCCACGACATGGGGGCCGCCGTGCTCGATCGCTTCGCCGCGGTCTCGGAGATCACGCTGGTGCTGCCGAATCAGCACCACCTGCTGGCCAACCTCAAGCCGTTCGATCTCGACAACCCGAACCGCGTCTTCGTCGGCACCGACGAACCGTTCGGCCAGATCGAGGCGACACTCGCGCGATGAACGCAGCCGGAGATCGACGCGACCACTTACGGCTGGCCCTGAACGGGGTCGTGCACGAGGTGCGGGGAGACGACGCCTTCCTCACCCTCTCCACCTGGCTGCGCGAGCGCCAGCGGCTCGTCGGTACGAAGATCGTCTGCTCCGAAGGCGATTGCGGCGCCTGCACCGTGCTGGTGGGCGAGGTGCGATCCGACGGCGCGCGACCCAGCCGCCTCGTCTACCGGGTGATCGACTCCTGCATCGCCTTCCTCTATCAGCTCGACGGCCGCCACGTCGTCACCGTCGACGCCCTCGCCCGCCGTGTCGGTGAGGGCGGGGAGCTCCACCCGGTACAACGCGCGATGGCCGAAAAATTCGGTTCGCAGTGCGGCTTCTGCACTCCCGGTTTCGTCATGGCGCTCGCCGGTCTCACCGAGGAGGCGCGCGAGCGCGGCGGTCGAGCGACGGACGCCGAGCTGCGCCGAGGCCTCTCCGGCAACCTCTGCCGCTGCACCGGCTACGTCCAGATCCTCGATGCCGCGCGCGCCATCGATCCGGCTGCGACTCCGGCGCTCGCCGAGCTGTTCGATGAGGCGGCTCTGGTGGCGGCGCTCGCCGACGCCGGCAGCGAAACGATACAGGTCGTCGCCGGCGAGCGATCGATCGCGCTCCCGGCCTCCTGGGAAGAGGCGCTGGCGATCCGCGCCAGCGAACCCGACGGGACGATCGTCGCCGGAGCTACCGACCTCGGCGTGCGGATCAACAAGGGCAAGCCGATCTCCGCGCGTCTCCTTCACCTGCGCGAGAACCTCGACGGCTACGCCGCGATCACACCCGGTGAGGGTTTCGTCCGCCTCGGGGCCGGCGCGCGCTGGGCCGACGTCCTCGATCGCTCACGCACCCTGGCGCCGGAGTTGGCGCGGATTCTCGAGCTCTTCGGCGCGCCGCAGATCCGCAACGCCGGCACGGTCGGCGGGAATCTCGTCAACGCCTCGCCGATCGCCGACTCCTTGCCGTTCTTCTACGCCGCGGAGGCTCGCGTCGAGCTCGCCTCGCTACGCGGGCCGCGGACACTGGCGATCGCCGACTTCTATCTCGGATACAAGCAGCTCGACCTCCGGCCCGACGAGCTCGTCGCGGCGGTCATCGTGCCTTTGCCCGGAGCCGGCGAGTCCGTGCGCCTGCTCAAGGTTTCGCGGCGGCGCGACCTCGACATCTCGACTTTCACCGCGGCGCTCTGGCTCCGGCGCTCAGGTGGCCGGATCGAGCAGGCGCGTCTGGCGCTCGGCGGCGTCGGGCCGACGGTCGTCCGCCTCCCCGAAGCCGAGGCCCTGCTGGCCGGCGCGGCGTTCGAGCTCGCCTCGTTCCGCGCCGCGGGCGAGCGCGCGGCGTCGGAGATCCGCCCGATCTCCGACGTCCGCGGCAGCGCCGACTACCGGCGCCTCCTGGCGAAGAACGCCCTCCTCCATTTTTTTCACGATCTCGCTGGCGAAAGCACAGCGCACGCCGCGGCGGCCGGAGAGG
>JAYTAM010000373.1:0-13500 GCA_043737505.1 Thermoanaerobaculia bacterium | reverse complement strand
ACCGCGCAGGATGACAACCCGGTCGCCGAGGACAACGACTACGTCGCGCAGTCCCTGACCGGTCAGATCATTTCCGTCGGCAACGTCTCTTCCACTTTCACCGTCACCGTCAACGGCGACCCCACGATCGAGACCAACGAGACCTTCTTCGTCAACGTCACCAACGTCACCGGCACCGGCGTCACGGTCACCGACGGCCAGGGACTGGGCACGATCCTCAACGACGACGTCGCGATCGTGTTCATTCACGACGTCCAGGGCAACGGCGCCGCGACGCCGATTCCGGGAGCCACGGTATCGGTCGAGGGAGTGGTCACTTCCAACTTCCAGGGCAACGACCGGCTCCAGGGCTTCTTCCTGCAGGAGGAGAACACCGACTTCGACGCCGACCCGGCGACCTCAGAAGGCATCTTCATCTTCTGCGTCTCGTGCCCGACCGCAGTCGCCGAGGGCCAGCGCGTCCGGGCTACCGGCACGGTGTCGGAGTTCTTCGGCCTCACCGAGATCACCGCCAGCACCGCGGGCTCCGTCGTCGTGACCAACGCCGGCAACAACCTCGCCCAGGTCAGCGCCTCGCCCATCGACCTGCCGGTCGTCGGCGTCATCGACAGCTTCTACGAGCCGCGCGAGAGCATGCTGGTCAACTTCGTCGACTCTCTTTCCGTCGCGGAGTATTTCGAGCTCTTCCGCTACGGCGTTGTCGAGCTCTACGAGGGCGGCCGGCCGCGCCAGTTCACCGAGATGAATCCGCCGAGCGTTGCCGGCTACAACGCCCATCTCGACAGCCTCGCCCGCCGGCGGGTGATCCTCGACGACGACGACAACGTTCAGAACGAACCGGTCGCCAACCCGCCCCATCCGGACGGCCAGCAGTTCGTCTACCACCCCGTCGCCAACGGCGGCTTCTCGGTCGGCACCCAGGGCGTCGACTTCTTTCGCGGCGGCGACCTCGTCAACGGCCTGAGAGGCGTCCTGCACTGGTCGTTCTCCGGCTTCACCGGCACGGATGCCTGGCGCGTGCGGCCAACCGCCGCCACTCCGGCGACCTTCACCGTCGCGAACCCGCGCCCGGCGACCCCGCCGGCAGTGGGCGGCGCGATCAAGGCCGTCGGCATGAACCTGCTCAACTACTTCACCACCATCGACACAACCGCGAGCAACAACACCGGGCCCTGTTCGCCCAGCGGCACGCTGGACTGCCGCGGCGCCGACAGCGTGGCGGAGCTCAACCGGCAGCGCGAGCGAGCTTCGATCGTCATCTGCGCTCTGAACGCCGACGTCTACGGCTTCGGCGAGCTCGAAAACACCACCGCCTCCGCTACCATCACGGATCTGCTCGGCGCGGTCAACGCCCGCTGCGGCGGCGCCGCCCCGTATGCCTTCGTCAGCACAGGAGGCACCCTCGGCACCGACGCGATTCGCGTCGCTTTGATTTATCGCACCGGCATCCTGTCGCCAGTGGGCCCTTCGCTCTCCGACCTCGACCCGATCCACAGCCGTCCGCCGACCGCTCAGACCTTCGACGTCGTCGACGCTCTGAACCCGGCGTTCGGAGAGCGCTTCACGGTCATCGCCAACCACTTCAAGTCGAAGGGCTCGAGCGCCGGACTGCCCGGCGATGCCGACGCCGGTGACGGTGCGGGAGCTTCCAACGCCACGCGCACGGCGCAGGCCGTGCGCCTTCTCAGCTGGGTCAACAGCACGGTTCTCCCCGCCGCGGGAGACCCCGATATCCTCCTGCTCGGCGACTTCAACTCCTACGCCCAGGAAGCGCCGGTGACAACGCTCACCGGCGCGGGCTACACGGACCTCGAGAGCGCACTCCTTGGACCGACTGCGTATTCCTATCTCTTCGACGGCCAGCTCGGCCACCTCGACTACGCCTTCTCGAGCGCCAGCCTCACTCCGCAAGTCACCGGCGTCGGCGCATGGCACATCAACGCCGACGAGGTGCCGCTCTTCGACTTCAGCGACGAGATCCGCGACGTCGGCGAAGCCGCGTTCGAGGAGAAGCCGGACGGCTCCGCCCTGGTGCCACCGCGGGTGGTCTTCCAGCCGGCCTCGCCCTACCGCGCTTCCGATCACGATCCGGTCATGGTCGGCATCTTCCAGATCGCCGATCTCGCCATCACCAAGACCGACTCGCCGGATCCGGTCACCGCCGGCGCCAACCTGACCTACACCGTGACGGTGACCAACAACGGGCCGGATCCGGCCGCTACAGCTTCGTGGAGTGACACGCTGCCGGCCGGCACCACGTTCGTCTCGCTGCCCGCCGTGGCCGGCTGGACGTGCACGACCGGTGCTACCGTCAACTGCTCGAACCCTTTGTTCGCCGTCGGCAGCGCGGTGTTCACGCTCACCGTCCAGGTGAGCCCGTCGGTCGTCGCCGGCACGGTGCTCTCCAACACCGCCGCGGTAACCTCGGCGGCGGGCGATCCGAACTCGGGCAACGACAGCGCCACCGCGACCACCACGGTCGCCACCTCCGCCGACCTCTCGGTGACCAAGACCGACACTCCCGACCCGGTGACCGCGGGCAACAACATCACCTACACCCTCACCGCGACCAACGTCGGTCCGAGCTTCGCCGCTTCGGCGACACTCGCCGACACGCTTCCGGCGGGCACGACCTTCGTCTCGCTCGTCAGCCCCGCCGGCTGGTCGTGCACCTTCCCGGCCGTGGGCTCCGGAGGCACGGTCAACTGCTCGAACGGCTCGTTCGGCGTCGGCAGCTCGGTCTTCACCCTGGTCGTGATGGTCGCGCCCGCGACGCCCGCAGGAACGGTGATCTCGAACACCGCGACGTCGGGCTCGGCGACCAGCGATCCGAACTCCGGCAACGGCAGCGGCACGGCGACCACCACCGTGGGCGCCTCGGCCGATCTCTCGGTCAGCAAGGTCGATACTCCGGATCCGGTGATCGCGGGCAACAACCTGGCCTACACGGTCACCGTGACCAACGCCGGTCCGAGCAGCGCAGCGACCGTCAGCCTCTCCGATACGCTGCCGACAGGGACGACGTTCCTCTCGCTGGCCTCCCCCGCCGGCTGGACATGCTCCACACCTGCTGTCGGGTCTGGCGGCACGGTCACCTGCTCCCTGGCCACCCTGCCGGTGGGCAGCGCGGTCTTCACCCTGGTCGTGAACGTCGAATCGACGGTGGCCGCCGGCACCGTGCTGACGAACACCGCCACCGCGAGCTCGGCCACGACCGACCCGAATACCGGTAACGAGAGCGGCACGGCGACCACCACCGTGGGCGGCTCAGCCGATCTTTCAGTGACCAAGGTCGATACTCCGGATCCGGTGACCGCCGGCAACAACCTGACGTACACAGTCACGGTGACGAATGCCGGTCCGAGCAGCGCGGCGTCCGCCGCCCTGTCCGACACTCTGCCGGCCGGCACCACTTTCGTCGCCCTGGCCTCGCCCGCCGGCTGGTCTTGCACTACGCCCGCCGTCGGCGCCGGCGGCACGGTGAGCTGTACGCTCACTTCCCTTCCGGTCGGCAGCGCAGTCTTCACTCTCACCGTGCAGGTGAGCCCGGGGACCTCCGCCGGAACCGTGTTGACCAACACGGCGACGGCGTCGGCCGCGACGGCCGATCCGAACTCCGGCAACCAGAGCGGCACCGCCACGACGACTGTCGGCGCATCGGCAGATCTCGCGGTGACCAAGGTGGACACGCCGGACCCGGTCTCCGCCGGCAGCGGACTCACCTACACCCTGAGCGTCACCAACGCCGGACCGAGCCACGCGGCGACGACGACGCTCTCCGACACGCTGCCTGCGGGCACCACCTTCGGCTCCATCTCGGCGGTGGCCGGCTGGACCTGCAGCACTCCAGCGGTGGGCGCCGGCGGCACCGTCACCTGTTCGAACGCCTCGTTCGCTCCCGGCAGCGCGGTATTCACTCTGGTTCTGCAGGTGTCACCGACGGTCGCCGGCGGGACGATCCTCAGCAACACCGCGACCGCGGCCTCGTCCACCACAGACCCCGTGCCCGGCAACGAGAGTGCGACGGCGACGACAACGGTTCTCTCGGCCTCGGGTCTCTCGGCCACGAAGTCGGTCGCGACCTCGGGCAATCCGGGCACGGCGGTGACCTACACCGTCGTGATCACCAACGCCGGACCCGGAGCGCAGGGTGACAACCCCGGCGACGAGTTCTTCGACACGCTTCCGGCGGAGCTCGACCTCCTCGGCGCCACGGCGACGAGTGGGACGGTCGCGGTCGATACCCTGAACGGAATCGTGACCTGGAACGGCTCGCTCGCGGCCGGGGCTTCGGTGACCATCGTCATCGACGCCACTCTCCCCGTGGACGCCGCGGAAGGGGCCTCGATCTCGAACCAGGGCACGATCTCCTTCGACGCCGACGGCAACGGCACGAACGAGTCGACCGATGTGACCGACGATCCGGCTTCCGCCGAAGACGGCGATCCGACGACCTTCGAGGTGGTGAGCCCGGTCGGGATTGTCGAAATTCCGTCGCTCGACCAGGCGGGCCTGGCGGCGCTGGCGCTGCTTCTCGCGGCGATGGCGATGCATCGTCTGCGGCGCGCCCGGGAGACCCGCAGCTGATAGGAGCTCCGGGCTAGACTCCGCAGGTGATCCTGCGGGCAGGATGGGGCAGTGGCACGCCGCGGCAGTCGCGGCAGCTCGGACGATTCCGATGAGCTCCGAGGAGGTCGTCGAGCTCTTCGGCCAGGCGCGCGAACTCGAAGGTGAAGCGCGCGAGACCTGGCTCGACGCCCTCGGGAGCCGCGACCCCCAGACCGCAGCCTTGCTGCGCCGGCTCTTGCGCGCCGACGAACGCCAGGGTTCGCTCCTCGAACGGCGCCCGGCGGAGGTTTCGGGATCGTCGTCGGCGGCGGAGCTTCCCGAGTGGATCGGTCCCTACAGGATCCTGCGCGAGATCGGTCGCGGTGGCATGGGCAGAGTCTTCCTCGCCGAGCAGCAGGGTGAGGACTTCACCCGCCGCGTGGCGATCAAACGTCTCGACCGGCGCGACCCCTCTACGGCCACGGAACGGCGATTTCGCGACGAAGTCAAGATACTCGCCGGCCTCGAGCACTCCGGAATCGCTCGCTTTCTCGATGGCGGCCGCGCCGACGATGGCGGGAGCTATCTCGTTCTGGAGTACGTCGAGGGTCTCGACCTTCTCGCGCACTCCCGCGACAACCATCTCGACGTCGCAGGACGCCTGCACCTCTTCCTGGAGGTCCTCGAGGCGGTCGCTTACGCCCACAGCCAGCGCATTCTGCACCGCGACCTGAAACCCGGAAATGTCCTCGTCGGCACGGACTCGAGGACGAAGCTCCTCGACTTCGGAATCTCGAAGCTGCTCGAGCCCGAAGGCGCCGTCGATACCGCCACCCGGACGGAGCACCGCGCGCTCACTCCGGCTTACGCCAGTCCCGAACAGATCCGTGGCGGTGCCCTGACCATCGCCTCCGACATCTACTCGCTCGGCGTCATGCTCTACGAGCTCCTCGCCGGAGTCCGGCCTTTCGAGCCGGCCTCGGCGACCCGCAACGACCTCGAGCGCGCCGTCCTCGAGCACGAGCCGGAACCCCCTTCCACCGCCGCCCGGCGCCAGACGCTCGACGCGCGTGCTGCAGGAGGTTCCGGGGCTGCCCAGGATGCGAGGCTTCCGGTCAGCCGAGACCTCGATGCCATCTGCCTCAAGGCGTTGCGCAAGGAGCCGCAGCGCCGCTATGCATCGGCGGTCGATATGGCACGGGACGTCACCTCCTTCCTCGAAGGCCGGCCGGTCTCCGCCCGTCAGGGTGGAGTGTCTTACCGCCTCGCGCGGCTCGCCCGACGCTACCGCTCGGCCCTGCTCCTGGCCTCGGTGTCGGCGCTGGTGGCCACCGCCCTGGCCCTCGGATTCGCGCGCTTTCTCGCCTCCCGCCCGCGCCCGGATCCGCTCCGGGGAAGGTCGATCGAGCGGCCGGCGCTGTCGAGGATCGGCGAGCTCTCGGCGCGCTTCGCCGAGAATCCGAACCACGCCGAAACGACGGCAATCGGTCTCGAGCTGATCGATGCGCTGCTCGACGCCGGCCGGGGCTCGGCCGCGATCGGCGCCGTCGCCCGGCTGCGTCAACTGCCGGACCCTCTCGGCAAGGGCCCGCGCATCGACCTCGCGGAGTCGCGGGCGGCGCTTTCGGTCTCGGAGTTTCAACGCGCCGCCGCCTCTGCCCAGGCGGCGCGCGAAGGAGCCGAGAGCGCCGGCGACGCCGCCCTCGCGCGACGGGCGCGTCTCGCGCACGCGCGAGCGCTCTTCTTCGTCGCTCCGCCGGAGGTGGTCGAAAGCCGCCTGAGCGAGCTCTATTCAGAAGCGGCCGCCGCCGGCGACGAGGCAGTCGCTGCCGAGTCGCTCCTGGTGCGTGCCGCCGCGGCGCGCCGAGGATCCCGGGCGGAGGAGGCGGGGCGCCTGCTCGACGAAGCACTTCCGCGCCTGGTGGCGCTCGGCAACCGCCGTCTGGAATCGGAGGCGCTCACCCTGCGCGGCCGTTTCGAGGGCGAGTCGGGAGAGTTGGACGCCGGCCTCGCGACGACGGCGCAGGCGCTGGCGATGGCGGTGGCGGATGGCGATCTCGCGGGAGAAGCCACCGCGCTGCTTCTCCAAGGAACGCTCTTCAACTGGCGCGGCGAGGGCGAAGCGGCCCTGGCGGCGACCGGCAAAGCGGCCCAGAAGCTCCGACTCACCGGCAACCGGGCTCAGCTGGTGCGGGCGCTCGTCAACCTCGTGACCGCGCGAGTCGAACGGGGCGAGTTTCTGCAGGCCGAGGCCGCCATCGCCGAGGCCGAGCCGATCGTCCGCGAGCTCGGCAGCGAGTCCCTTCAGGGCGCCGTCTTCCAGGCGCGCGGCTATCTCGAGGAGCAGCGCGGCAACGTCGACACCGCACGGGTGAGCTACCAGGCCGCCATCGCTTCGGCACGTGAGGCGGGATCGCCGGCGATTCTCGGCATGTACCTGCACGATCTCGCCTGGCTCGAGGTCTCGGAGGAGCTTCCCGCTGCCGCCGAAGCCGCGGCGCGCGAGGCGGTGGAGCTCTACGAGCGCGGCGGCGACGAACGCTCCGCTCTCGAGGTCGAAGCCGTCCTGGCCTGGGTCGACGCCAAACGCGGGCGCACAGCCGAGGCGCGGCGCGAGCTCGCGCGCCTGGCTACGCGCGCCGCGGAGGGAGGGTCCGACTCGGCCCGTTTCGTCGTCCTGGTCGCCGAGGCGCGCGTCGCGGAGCTCGCCGGCGAGCTCGCCAGCGCGATCGAGCTTCGCCGTCGTCTCTGCACCATGGCCGAGGGGTTCGACTCACCGGGCTTGCTGCTGACACACCAGCTGGGGCTCGCGAAAGTCCTCGCGCTGGCCGGTCGCCACGAGGAGGCGGTCGCTTTGTCCAGGGAGCTGCTGCCACAGGCCGAGCGGTTGGGTCTCGTGCGAGTGATTCAGGAGCTCGATCGCATCCTTCGTCCCGCCGCTGCGTCTGCCCCGCTCGGCTGACGACCCGCCCCCGCCATGGGCACAAGTGGCGAGATCATTCGCCCGGGTGAGGACACCGGGGACCCCGAGGTCGCCCTCACGGCGCCGTCACCACCCACGCACCACTGTCGCCGGCTTCGAAGTCGTCGGCGAATAGGCCGCCGAGTTCGTAGGCACCGAGATCGACTTCGTCGCCGACCACGCGTGGCGCGTGGTTCGCGTCGAACGGCCCCACCGAAGCAAACGTCGAGTCGCCCGCATCGACAGCTCCCGAGAGCGCCTGCAGAAAGTAGTCTCCGCCTGCGGAGTCCACGAACAGCGGATCCGGATCACCCTGATCGCCGATCCAGTTGTGGTTCGTAGCGCGGTCGGCGTCGGACGGACCGATGGCGACGAGATCTTCGGCGATGCTGCCCGGGGCGGCGTTTCCCCAGAGTATGGAGTTCTCCAGCCGAGGCAGGAAGGCGGAGCTGTTTGAGAGCGTCAGGCCGGCGCCATCGTTGCCGGCGATGGTCAGTTGACCCAGAAGAACCGTCGCCTCGCCGACCGCGGTGGCCCAGAGCCCGGCGTGACGATTCGCGGCGACAACTCCCGAATCGATGATCGCGGACGAGGACCCCTCCGCCCGAAGCGCCATCTCGGAATCGGCGGAGGGCGTACTTCCGTTCGTGCGTAGCGCGAACCGTCGAAGGCGAAGCGACTGCGCACCTTCGGATGCCAGGTCGATGTCCAGGATCAGCCCGCGCTGCGAGGGCAACGCCTGCGAGGCGTCGTTGCCTGTAGCAACGAGGTCCTCGACAACGAGCTGCGCGCCGCTTTGCGCGACGAGAGCCGCGCCGGCGCCCCAGGCCCCGGCACCAGCGACCTGGTTGCCGACGAGCTCGAGCCGCGAAAAGGAGGCTTCGCTCGTCGTCCCCAGGAGGCGGATAGCGAGTCCTCCACCTGTCGAAACGGCTCCCAGGCCAGACGACTGGACCGCGTTTCCCTCGAAGCGCGAATGCCGCACTGCGATCGTCGTCAGCACGCCCAGGTGAACCGCCACGCCGCCGCCGGAGGCCGCTTGTCCGGCCGAAACGCTGCTGACGACATTGTCGATGAACTGGCAGCCTTCGATGACGTTCTCCGTCACCGTGTTGTCTTCACCCGCCAGCGCGGCGAAGAGCCCGCCGCCGTTCGACGTAGCTTCCGAATCGCGAACCGTGACGTTGCGCAGAACGAATCCGCCGGCGGCAAACCGGAGTGCTCCTCCGGCGCCGTTGGCGAACCCGCGCTTCAACGTCAGATTCTCAAGGGTAACGCTATAACCCGAGGTCACACTCCAGAGCCGATTCGCCTGGCCGAGGTCGATCTGGTGCGCGCTGGCATCGTTCGTCACTCCTCGCAATGCCAGCACACCGGAGTTCGCGAGCTCTTCCTCGCCCTGCGAGAACGAGTAGCTGCCGGAGCTCGCGAGGACGATCTCGTCATTGCCCTCACCAGCGGGGCATTCATTCACTGCCTGGTTGTCGTCCGCCGCCCGGATCGCCTCGCGGAGACGGCACTCACCGTCCACGGCGACGCCGTCGAGGAGCGAGCTGACGCTGTACGTCGTCGCCGACGCACCGCTCGCGATCGCGGCCAGCAGCGGCAAGGCCAGCCACCGCTTCATCACAGCGCCACCGAATCCCAGCCATCAGTGTCCCCATTCTCAAATCCGTCGCCGAAAAGCGCGCTGAAAAGGATATGGAGCGCACCCGCATCCTCAGCGCCGTGCGCCGGGTCGTCCGTTCCCGGGGCGCCAACAGCGAGGTCGGTGTGGCCGTCGCCGTCGAAGTCGCCGGCGCCGAGGCCGGCGCCGAAGGAGAGCTGCGGACCGAGCTGACCGGCGACTCCGGCGACTCCGGGCGAAAAGCGAGTCACCTGGTCGGGAAACGCGAGCGTCGCATGGCCTTGGATCAACGCCACGGCCCCGACCTTGTCGAGGAGGGGCCCCGCTGGTGAGCTTGGAATCGACTGCCCGGGGATCCCGATCGCGAGATCGAGCCTGTCGAGCGGGTCGACGTCAGTGATGAAATCGCCGATCGCGATGGCGCTGCCGAAACGATTCTGGAGCTCGGCGGTTTCGCCGTCGAGCTCGCTTTCATCGATGTAGCTCGAGTTGATCGCAACCAGGCCGGCGGTGGGGCTCCCGCGTACAACCGTGACAGCGCCGGCGCTGACAACTCCACCGACGTTCTCCTCCGGAGCACCGACGACGAGGTCGTCATGGCCGTCGCCGGTCACGTCGCCCGCCGCGAGCGTCGAGCCGAATCGGTCGCCCGGCTCGACCGCTCCGCCGGCGGCGATGCTCTCCTCATCCCAGAGCTGGTTCAGGGTGATTCTCAGGCCGCGCGACGACGGTCCGGGAAAACCGTAGAGAACCTGCACCAGACCGGCCTCCGCTCCCGCGGCCAGGGTCTCGCCGGGAACCCCGATCGCGAGGTCGTCCTGGAGGCTCGAGCTGTCGAAGTTGCCCGACGCCAGCGTCGATCCGAACCGGTCGCCGATTCCCGCGATCTCCAGCATCTCCCCCTCGCCCGCGACTTGCGAGTTCTGGTCGAAGAATCGATGCCCGTCGCCGGCAAGCCCCGCCGCGCCCCCGTAGATGGCGAGAACCGAGCCGGCGTCGAGGGCCATCCCCACGTCGCGCAGCGGGATGCCGACCGCGAGATCGTCGTAGCCGTCGCCGTCGAAGTCACCGGCGGCGAGTGCATAGCCGAACTGATCGGTCGCTGCCGGTTGTCCTGCCGTCATCCCGCCGCCGATGCGCCAGCGCTGAGTCAACGGGGCGCCTGCCTGGCCCAGACCCTCTGGCGTGCCGTAGAGAACCATGACCATGCCGGCGTCTTCGGCGGGCCCGATGACCTCGCCCGGAATGCCGATCGCCAGATCGTCAAAGCCATCCCCGCTGAAGTCGCCACTCGCGAGCGCCCAGCCAAAGGTGTCGAACTCCTCGACGTCGCTCGTCAGGAGCGCCGGATCGAAGTCCTGCCAGAGCTCGTCGAAGAGCGGCTCGCCGGACGGGCCGGAATAGATCACGTGCACCGCCCCCGGCACGAGGAGCTCCTCCTGCTCGAAGTCGGAGACGGCGAGATCGTCGCGCCCGTCACCGTTCCAATCCCCGACCGCGATTCGCAATCCGAGCGCGTCGAAGCCCCAGGTGTCCCCCTCGAGCTCTCGCCCGACCCCGTCGCGCAGCCAGAGCGAGCCTTCGCTCGCGATCCCGGCGTCGAGTCGCGCCGCACCCGGGAGAGTCTCCAGGATGAAGAGGCCGGCGATCAGAAATAGAACTCCGCTTCGCTTCCTCGACCAGGCCGTCATCGGCGATCACCTTTCCAGAGTTGGGGATGGAGAGTTCTCGCTCGCGCTCATTGCGCCGATCGAGTCGTCGGAGGGACATAGATTCACGGCGCCATACCCGACCAGAGATCGGCCGCCCCGGTGTCGAATCCGTCCGCAAAGAGAGCGCCGAAGAGGACCTGGAGTCCGCCGGATCGACTCGAAGGATTTCCCAGGGGATTCGTTCCATGCCGGAACGGAGTGCCCACCGCCAGATCGTGATGTCCGTCGCCATCGAAGTCACCGCAAGCGAGCGACGCCCCGTACCCCACGACGCCGTGAACGATCTCGCCCGCACTGCCACGGGAGCCCTGTGTCCAGAACTGCGTCACGTCCAGCTCCAGCTCCGTGCCGGTGCCCATCACGATCAATATCGCGCCGACGTCGATGACCGTTCCCGCCGAGACAGGCACGTCCTCTCCCTGGATGCCGATCGCCAGGTCGTTCTCGTCGTTTTCGTTGCCGAGGAGATCGCCGATCACCAACGAGAGTCCGAAGTGGTCGAACGGCTCGACCGGCGTGTGGTCGCTCACGCTGAACTTGCTGATGAACCACGACAGCGTCGGCGAGAGCCCGATGCTCGAGTCCCCTCGAAGAACCCTAACCGAGCCTGCGCCATTGAAGCCCGCGACGGTGTCGAAGGGCACTCCGATCGCGAGGTCGTAGGCGCCATCTCCGAGCAAGCGACCGGCCGCCAGAGCACGACCAAAGAGGTCCCCCTCCTCGACCCCGGTGGAAGCCGGCCCGATGTTGCCACCGTTCCAGGCCTGGTTGTTCGTCAGGCGCAGTCCGCGCGGGCCCGGTGGCGGAAACCCGTAGAGAACCTGAACGACTCCGGCATTATCGGCGGTACCGATGTCCTCGTGGGGTACGCCGATGGCGAGGTCAGCGAACGAGTCGCCGTTGAAGTCGCCCGACTCCAGGTACTCACCGAAGAAATCGCTCGCTTCGGACAGGTCCTGCATTTCGCCATCCGCGCCGGCCAAGTTCTGGCTGAAGAATCGCCGGTCGGTGGTGCCTAGCCCGCTCGCTCCGCCGTAGAGGACGAGGACGCTGCCCGCATCGAAGACACCGTCCACCTCCCTGTACGGAATCCCGATCGCCAGGTCGTCTCGGCCGTCGCCGTCGAAATCGCCGGCGGCAAGCGCCGTAGCGAACCGGTCGCCGGGGTTGGGGGTCCCTCCGATGCCGCCCAGACCCATCCGGAACCGCCGCCCTGCCGGGCTTCCGACGAGCGACAGCCCCAAGGGCGAGCCGTAGTAGACGTTCACAGCACCGACGCCCACGCCGCCGCCACCGCCGGCGGGGACGAAAGTATCGCCCGGAATCCCGACGGCGAGGTCTTCGAAACCGTTGCCGTCGAAGTCGCCGGCCGCGAGTGCGGCGCCGAACGAATCGAAAGGCTCGCGATCGCCGAGGCCGGTCGAAGGGTTCACGTCTCGCAGCAGAAGGTCGGGTGGCGAACCGCCGATGCTCGGCGAGTAAAGAACGTGCACGGCGCCTTCCCCTTCGTTGGTGAACGAGTCGTGCTCGTAGACCGCCAGATCGTCGCGCCCGTCGCCGTTGAAATCGCCGGCGACGATGAGGCGGCCCAGGAAATCGTTATCCCAGGCGTCGCTCGCGATCTCGCCACCGAGGCCGTCCTCGAGCGCAACCGAACGCGGCCCCCAGAGCTCGGCGACGGCTCCTTGAGCCGCGAGGAGACAGAGCGTGAGCAGGGCCAGCGCGGCGCGCGTGGCGGGAAGCGTTTTCGGGTCTGACATGGAGGTCACCTCCGTAGTCGGCCCTCTGGAAGGGCCGGATCGCTTACTACGCGCAATCGAAGCTCCGCAGGGGACATTCAGCTGCTCGCGTCTCTCAGGGCGGAGGCCGCCGACTCCCGGGTTGGCGCTAGACTTCGTCGGTGAGCTCCGAGGGCGGAAATGGGGTTGTTGCTTCGGGGGATGTCACCGCTCTCCTGCGCGCCTGGCGCGATGGCGACGACGTCGCGCGGGGACGCCTGTTCGAGCGCGTCTACTCCGAGCTCAAGCGCATCGCCGGCGCTCACATGCGCGGCGAGCGCCGAGCGCTGACGATCGACGTCACCGGGCTGGTGCACGAGGCCTACCTTCGCCTGGCGGACCAGAAGCAGCTGGATTGGCGCGATCGCGCCCAGTTCTTCGGGCTGGCCTCGACCTGTATGCGGCGGGTCCTGGTCGATCGGGCACGCGCCCGATCCGCCGCGAAACGAAACTGCGAGAACTTCGCCCTGACCGACGAGAATGCGTCCGGCGCGACCAGCCCCGAAGAGCTGCTCGACCTCGACCGCGCGCTCGAGCAGCTCGCCGGCAGTCATCCCCGCCCAGCCCAGGTGGTCGAGATGCGCTACTTCGCCGGGCTCGAGCTCGTCGAGATCGCCGAGGTGCTCGGGATCTCCGATCGCACGGTGAAGCGCGATTGGGCCTTCGCGCGTGCCTGGTTGCTGCAGGAGCTCGACGGCGAGAGCTGAGGCCTCGCCCGGGACCGCCGGCACATCCATTGCAATCATCCCCAGCGAGGGGAGCCGCCATGGATCCAGCCCGGCTGCGAAAAGGCCTCAATTGGGGTGTTCTGGCACTTTGCGTCGTTGCGCTCGCCGTGCCGGCGCCGGGAGACGCGCCGGAGAATCCGGCGAT
>JAYTAM010000372.1:0-5868 GCA_043737505.1 Thermoanaerobaculia bacterium | reverse complement strand
GGTAATGGCGCAGGTCGACCTGGCGAAGAATGCCGGCAAGTACGAGAACAAGGTGTTCCTGCTGCCCAAGAAGCTCGACGAGAAGGTCGCGCGGCTCCACCTGGAGAAGCTCGGCGTGAAGCTCACCGAGCTCACCCCGAAGCAGGCGGCCTACATCGGCGTCGACGTCGACGGCCCGTTCAAGCCGGAGCGCTACCGCTACTGAGGAAGAGTTTCCGGAGAGTCGAGTCCCGGGCCCTGCGAAGCTTTGCAGGGCCTTTCTTTTTGAGCCCCTGCGAGCTTCGCAGGGGCTTTTTTTTACGCCGTTGCGGGCGCGAGCTTGAGCAACTCCGCCGACACCGCCTCGATGAGCATCTGGCGGGCGCGGCCGGCGATCTCGTCGAGCGAGGGGGTGAGCTTGAAGCGTACCGCCGCCCGGCGCCGGAGCTCTTCGAGCGACGGCAGCGTCGGCAGCTGGATCTCGTGCAGCCGCGATTCGACGGCGGCACGGGCGTCGTGGGCGCGATTCAGGAACGAGTCGAAGCTGGGTGAGTGCTCGGCCCAGCTGTCGCGCACCCGCAGGGCGATCTCACGGACATCATCCAGGGAGAAGGCCGCCAACAGCTGCCGCGCTTCGCGCTCGATCGCCGGCCGCGACAGCGACTTCTCGCCACGCAGGACCTCCGGCGTCGGCCCCTTCAGGTCGCGCACCAGGCCGACCCAGGAGAGGACTTTGAGAACGTAGAACGTCGGGTCGACCTCCCACCAGCGGAAGCCCTGGCGGGTCGAGACCTGGTAGTAGTGATGGTTGTTGTGCCAACCCTCGCCCAGGGTGATGAGCGCCAGCCAGAAGTTGTTGCGCGAGTCGTCGCCGGTCGGATAGCGCCGGCTGCCGAGAACGTGGGCGAGCGAGTTGATCGCGAAAGTCCCGTGGAATACCAGAACGGTGCTCCAGAAGAATCCGACCACGAGGCAGGGCCAGCCGCCGAAGGCGAGGCAGGCGACGGCGAGCGCGACTGCCGGCAGGTTGTGACGCAGGCGATGATTGAGCCAGACGAGCTCGGGGAACTTGGCGAAATCAGGCACGAGCCCCAGGTCGGCTTCACCGCGCCTTCGAGCGAAGATCCAGCCGACGTGCGCGAACCAGAATCCCTGCTCGCGCGGCGAGTGGACGTCCTCCTCGGTGTCCGAGTGGACGTGATGCTGGCGGTGCTTGGCCGCCCACCAGAGGACGCCCTTCTGCGCCGAGCTCTGGGCGAGCAGGGCGAGAACGAACTGGAACGCCCTGCCGGTGCGGTACGAGCGGTGCGAGAAGTAGCGGTGATAGCCGGCGGTCACCGCCCACATGCGCAGCAGGTAGAGCGCCAGACAGACCACGAGATCGCGGGCGCGGACGCCGGTCCACAGAGCCCCGAAGCAGGCGAGGTGGACCAGGACGAAAGGGACGGCCTGGGGATAGACGATGTCGTCGTGAGCCGCGCTCATGGCAGGTGTCCTTCTGCGATCCGGCGTCAGTTCGGCTTGACCGGGGTCGGGTTGGGCGAGAAGACCTGCGCAGCATCGGCGAGGTTCAGCAGCTCGAGCTCGAAGATCAGCGCCCCCTTCGGAGCGCCGGGGAAGCCCTCGTTACCGCTCGCGGAGATCCAGCAGCGGCGCACCTCGCCGACGGTCATCCCCTCGACGCAGTCGGCGAACGAGGTCATGACCCGATCGAGCGGAAACAGGCTCGGCCGACCGTCGACAGCGGAGGCCGTCAGCACCTGTCCGGCGTCATTCCAGAGGGTGAGGTTGAGCAGCGCTGCGTCCTGCCGTGTCGCCTTGGGCCCGCCTTTTCCGTCTTTGGTGGTTAGAGTCCACGAGCCCAGCCCGACCTGTTTTGCTTTCGGATCGGGGGTCTTGAGCGAGGTGGGGGCGTCGATCATTTTGAGGACGTGGACGAGCTCGAGGTCGAACACGACCGCCTCCGACGCGCCGGTGGTCGGGTTTTTCGGCGCCACTTCGGCCGGAAACCAGAAGCGGCGCTGCTCTCCGGCGACCATCGCCGCCAGGGCGCTCTGCCAGACAGGAATCAGCTTGTACATCGCCAGCCGGCTGGGATCGGGCTTGTCGAAAGTGTTCTGAACGACAGTCCCGTCGGTGCGCCGGCCGATGGCGAAGAAGAAGACCCAGTCCTGCGGGCGAGGCGAGTCCGTCCCTTTGCCCGCTCGCAGCAGCCGGGTCGAGATGCCCGACGGCAGCTTCGTGGCGCCTGCAGGAGGGGCGGCGAGCTCCTGGGCGCTGGGCGCTGCCGGCAGCGGGGTCAGGGGTTTGGGGGCCGGTGCCTGGGCCGGTGCCGGCGCCAGCGGACGGCTCTGGCCGAAGACGGCGGAACCGCCGCCGAGAACGGTCAGCGCCAGCGTGGCGATGCCCGTCCGGAGGCCGCGGCAAAAGGGATGAGCGGATAGAATGCGGGTGGGTCGTCGGGTCGGTGGCATGCAGGGGAACTTTACCATCGCCGGGCCGCACGGCCGCGGTCGAAGCTGCGGCGGGAAGCCGCGCAAACCTTTCCTCCAACTACGCCGTAAAACAGGCAGGAGTCTCCCCGAGCGCCCATGATCCGTCTGCGAGATCTGCACAAGAGCTACACCGTGGGGCGCAACCGCCTCCATGTCCTGAAGGGTATCGACCTCGCCATCGGCGCGCGCGAGCTGGTGGCCGTCATGGGAGCCTCCGGGTCCGGGAAGTCGACCCTGATGAACATCCTGGGCCTGCTCGACCGCTTCGACGAAGGCGAATACTCGCTCGATGGCGTCGACATGGTGGGGCTCTCCGAAACCCGGGCCGCGCAGTACCGCAGCCGCTACATCGGCTTCGTCTTCCAGTCCTTCCATCTCATCCCGTTCAAGACCGCCGCCGAAAACGTCGCGCTGCCGCTCTACTATCAGGGCGTGCCGCGCAAGGAGCGCAACGAGCGCGCCGCGGCCTATCTCGAAAAGGTCGGGCTCTCGGATCGAGCCGAACACCTGCCGTCGGAGCTCTCCGGCGGCCAGCAGCAGCGGGTTGCGATCGCCCGCGCGCTGGTCGCGCAACCGAAGCTCCTGCTCGCCGACGAGCCCACCGGCGCCCTCGATTCGGCGACTTCGCGCGATGTCATGAAGGTGCTCCAGGCGGTTCAGGACGACGGCGTGGCGGTGGTCATCATCACCCACGAGCGCGACATCGCGCACATGACCGACCGGCTCATCCATCTCGTCGACGGACGCATCGCCGGCGACAGCCGCCAGCGCCGGCTGGATCCCGCCGATGTCGTGGTCGAGATCGAAGCCATCGACACGCCGGGGCAACCGTTGCCTGGCGGCGTTCCCGGGCTTCCCGCCGGCGCCCCCGGGGCCGCCGCGGGATGATCCGCCTGGACGTCTGGCAGGAGATCCTCGAAACGGTTCAGCGCAACAAGCTGCGCACCGCGTTGACCGGCTTCGCGGTCGCCTGGGGGATCTTCATGCTGGTCGTGCTGCTCGGTTCGGGCAAGGGCCTCGAGCACGGCGTCGACTATCAGTTCCGGGATGACGCCGTGAACAGCATCTGGATCTCCTCCGGCCAGACGAGCCTGTCTTACAAAGGCATGCAGCCCGGGCGCGAGGTGCAGTTCAACAATCAGGACTACGACGAGGTCACGACGCGCGTACCCGGCGTCGAATACGCCAGCGCCCGCTTCTGGATCTTCGGCAGCCAGCAGGTCAACTACAAGAACGAGAACGGCAGCTACACCATCCGCGCCGTCCACCCCGGTCACCAGGTGCTCGAGCGCACCAAGGTGATTCAGGGGCGCTACCTGAACGAGTTCGATCTCCGGCAGTTCCGCAAGAGTGCGGTGCTCGGGACGCTGGTCGCCTCGGCGCTCTTCCACGACGAGGATCCGATCGGCAAGGAGATTCGCATCGGCGGCATCTCGTTCAAGGTCGTCGGGGTTTTCGACGACGAAGGCAGCGAGCGCGAGCGCGAGTTCATCTACCTGCCCATCTCGACCGCGCAGCGCACCTTCAACGGCGGCAACCGCCTCAGCCAGATCCTCTACACCACCGGCGGGGCGAGCCTCGCCGCGAGCGAGAAGATGGCCGGCAGCTCGCGGCGCATCCTCTCCGTCAATCACACCTTCGATCCGGAGGACGAGCGCGCGATCTATGTCAACAACAACGTCGAGAACTACCAGCGCATCGTGGCGCTCACCGGAGCGATCCGGCTGTTCGTCTGGGTGGTCGGCATCGGGACGCTCCTCGCCGGCGTCGTCGGGGTGTCGAACATCATGCTGGTCGCCGTGCGCGAGCGCACCCGGGAGATCGGCATCCGCAAGGCGCTCGGCGCCACTCCGGGCTCGATCGTCGGCCTGGTGCTGCAGGAGTCGGTGCTCATCACTACCGTCGCCGGTTACGCCGGCCTCGTGCTGGGCGTCCTCGTTCTCGAAGGACTGTCGCGCGCCATTCCCGATGCCGACTTCTTCCGCAATCCCCAGGTCGACATCCGGGTGGCCCTCTCCGCGACCGTGCTGCTGATCGTCGCGGGCGCCGTCGCCGGCTTCTTTCCGGCGCGCAGGGCCGCGGCGATCCGGCCGATCGAAGCTCTGCGGGACGAGTGACGCGACGCCATGTTCGATCTCGACCACCTGCAGGAGATCTGGACCGCGCTGTCGAGGAATCGCCTGCGCACCTTCCTCACCGCCTTCGGTGTCTTCTGGGGCATCTTCCTGCTCATGCTTCTGCTCGGCTCCGGTAACGGGTTGAAGAACGGCATCGATGCCGGCTTCACCGGCACGGCGACGAACAGCTTCTTCGTCTGGGGAATGCGGACGAGCAAGCCTTACGCCGGGCTCCTCGCCGGACGCGAGATCGAGTTCACCAACGGCGATGTCGAAGAGCTCCGCCGGCGGGTGCCCGAGGCCAAGGTGATCGCCCCGCGCCTCCAGCTGGGCGGCTTCCGCGGCGGCGCCACGGCGACCCGCGGAATCCACACCGGCGCCTACCAGATCATGGGCGACATGCCGGAGATCGCCGCGATCCAGTCGCTGGCGGTCTCCAGCGGGCGCTTCCTCAACCATCTCGACATCAGGGACCAGCGCAAAGTGGCGGTCATCGGCACCCGGGTGCAGGAGGTGCTCTTCGACGAGGACGAGAATCCGCTCGGCGAGGGGATCCGCATCAACGGGGTGGAGTTCCAGGTGGTCGGGACCTTCCGCTCGCGGCAGAGCGGCGATGACGGCCGCGAGGAGGCCGAGACGATCTTCGTCCCGTTCTCGACCTACCAGCAGGCCTTCAACGCCATGAACCAGGTGCACTGGCTGGCAGTGACCTCGGTCGACGGCGTGCCAGCATCGGTGGTGGAGACCCAGGTGCTCGACATCCTGCGCTCGCGCCACAAGGTGGCGCCGACGGACAACCGCGGTATCGGCCACTTCAATCTCGAAGAGGAGTACTCCAAGATCCAGGGCCTCTTCACCGGCATCAAGTTCCTGATGTGGATCGTCGGCGTCGGCACGCTCGCCGCCGGCGCCATCGGTGTATCGAACATCATGCTGATCATCGTCCGCGAGCGCACCAAGGAGCTCGGCCTGCGGCGGGCGATCGGCGCGACCCCGTGGAAGGTTCAGGGGCAGATCGTGGTCGAGTCGGTGATCCTCACCCTGGGCTCGGGACTGCTCGGGCTCTCCGCCGGCGTCGGCCTGCTGGAGTTGATCAACCGCCTGCTCCCCGGTTCCGGAGCGGGCGAAGGACCGCAGATGTTCCAGAATCCCGGCGTCACGCTGTCGGTGGCGCTGCAGGCGCTCGCCGTGCTGGTGGTCTCGGGCGTCCTGGCCGGCTTCGCTCCGGCTCGCCGCGCGGTTTCGATCACGCCGATGGCGGCGCTGCGCAGCGACTA
>JAYTAM010000371.1:0-5885 GCA_043737505.1 Thermoanaerobaculia bacterium | reverse complement strand
GCAGCGCATCGGCCATGGCGAAGCCGGGGATCTTTCTGTCGAACGCCGGAATCGCCTCGCGGATGGCGGCGATCGCCCAGTCGGGGAGGCAGGGCGCGAGGTCGGTCGGCCGCACGCCGGGGGTGTAGGAGGGAAGAACCGACCCGAGCGCTGTCGACGGTCGCCCAGCCAGAAAATCGCCGACGAGCTGCGCGGGAGCGTCGTAGTTCCCGCCCCCGGCCGCGAACGCCTGCTCCTCCCAGCGGCGCTGAAACTCGATGCCGGCCAGAGGACCCCCGGGATAGTCGGCCGGCGTCACGCCGACGACGATTCCGGCGTTGGCGTTATGCTCGCTGCGGTCGTACTGACTCATGCCGTTGGTCACCACGCGGCCCGGCTCCGAAGCGGCGGCGACCACGGTTCCGCCGGGGCACATGCAGAAGCTGTAGACCGTGCGCCCGTTGGCTGCGTGGTGCACGAGCTTGTAGTCGGCAGCGCCGAGCGCCGGGTGGCCGGCGCTCTCGCCGAAACGGCAGCGGTCGATGATCGCCTGCGGATGCTCGATGCGGAAGCCGATCGAGAACGGCTTGGGCTCGATCCGGACCCCCTGCTCGAGCAGCGTCTGAAAGGTGTCGCGAGCGCTGTGTCCGACCGCCAGCACGACCTGGTCGGCGGAGATCTCCTCACCGGATGCCAGCCGTAGACCGACAAGCCGGTTGCCCTGCAAAAGGAGTCGTTCGACGCGAGCCTGGAAACGGATCTCGCCGCCGAGGGCGGCGATGCGCGCGCGCAGGTTCTCCACGACCTTGACGAGCTTGAACGTGCCGATGTGCGGGCGGTGGATCCAGAGGATCTCCTCCGGCGCCCCGGCCTCGACGAGCTCGGAAAGGACCTTGCGCCCGAGGTGACGCGGGTCGCGCACCTGGCTGTAGAGCTTGCCGTCGGAGAACGTGCCGGCACCGCCCTCGCCGAACTGCACGTTCGACTCGGGGTCGAGGACGCCCTTGCGCCAGAATCCGAACGTGTCCACGGTGCGTTCGCGCACTTTCTTGCCGCGTTCGAGGACCAGCGGGCAGAGGCCCATCTGGGCGAGCGTGAGCGCTGCGAAGAGGCCGCACGGCCCCGAGCCGACGACCACCGGCCGCGGGCCGGTGAAGCTCTCGGGGGCGCGGGAGGGGAAGCGGTAAGCGGTGTCGGGAGTCGCGAGGATGCGCGGGTCGACGGCGAACTGGGCCAGCAGCGCCGCCTCGCGCGGCGTTTCGACGTCGACGATGTAGACCAGGCGGACGGCGCGTTTCTGACGCGCGTCCGAGCTGCGCTTGGTGATGGTGAAATCCAGAGGCTCGTCGGTGGACAGCCCGAGGCGCCGCCGGAGCGCCGCGTCGAGGTCCGCCGGGGTGTGGTCGAGCGGCAGCGCCAGCTCACCGATGCGGATCATGCTCGAGCTCTCATACCGGCCCGGGCCTCAACGCGGACGGGGTCGCGTCGCCAGCCAGAGCGCCGCCAGCCCGAGTGCCAGGGCGAGCGGTGAATAGAGCCAGCTGTCCCAGCGCGCGAAGGGCGTCCCGCGCACCGACTTGAAGAGGCCGACGAGGCGGAACTCACCGATGCCGCGCAGCACCAGGATCGCCCCCAGCGTCGAACAGGCGATGGAGGCGAGGAGCGGAGGAAAGCCGGGGAGGAGAATTTCGGCACGCACCAACACGACCAGAGCCGCCGCTGCGAGCAGGCCGGCCACTACCAAAGTCGTCGCCCGCGTAGGCTGCAACGCTGGCTTGCCATCGACGACCGGAATGACGGCGCCGCTCGCCAGCTTGCCGCCGAACGCCCAAGCGACGTGCAAGGAGCACAGCAGCGTGAACACCGTGGCCAGAACAACGGCGACGAGTTTCTGTTTTTCCATTGTGTGAGCTTTTTCTTTTCTGCGCCGAGAGCCTGGCGCCTAGCCGCGCGCCAGCCAGGTGGCGACGATGGCGAGCACCGCCGGCAGCGCCTGGATCCAGAGAATCCGCGGATTGGCGGTGACAGCGCCGAAGATTCCCGCCACTACCACGCAGCCGAGGAAGAAGAAGCGGATGTCGAGACCGGCGTCGCCGCGCCAGAGCGCCCAGATCAGACCGGCGGCCAGAAAGCCGTTGTAGAGACCCTGATTCGCGGCCAGCGTCTTCGTCGCCTTGGCGAGCTCCGGGGTAAGGCCGAAGGCGCGCAGGCCCGTCGGACTTTCCCAGAGAAACATCTCGAGCACCAGGAAATAGAGGTGGAGCAGGACAACCAGTGCGGTGAGGCCGAAGGCGGCGTAGCTCATGGTCGATGGATTCTACGCCGACGCCGGTCGCGGGCTCTCCCTCTCACCGCGACTCGCGGGCCCGGCGCAGAAAATCGACGCACAGCTCCTGCCAGCGCGCCCCTTCGAGCACCATGATCGACGTCGGGTCGAGGACCGGCTCGGCCCAGGGGTCGGGTCCGCCCACCGCGGGGTGCGGAGCGATGGCGTAGCACTCCGTGCCGCGGGCGACGATACCCGCCGCGGCCAGCGCTCGCACCGAGGCGGCAAGCAGGTAGGTTTCCTGCCAGGAGGATTCGCGCAGAAACTCCCGGAGAGTCGACGGGTCGGGCGCCAGCTCCTGGACTTCGCCGAAGAAGACATCGAGCATGTGGCAGCTGCCATCGGCACGGGCGTAGAAGAGCGTGCCGAAACGGGAGGCGAAGAGCGCCGTCCGCGCCTCGCCGGCAAGACCGTGCGGCAGGAGCGATTCCCAGACCGCGTACCAGTCGGCGATCTCCGGGTGCTCTGCGGCGTCGATCGTCAGGTCGCCGAGCGTCTCGAGCGCCCCGAGCGCCCCGAGCGAGCGGCCATCGAAGCTCTTCACCAGAGATCCACCACCAGGACGCGCGCTTCGAGGGGGCCGTTCCAGACCGGGACACGCCGTGTCGGCTTCAGGCCGAGAAGCTTGCCTTGGGAATCGCCGCCAGCGAAGATGACCGCCTTCCAGCCGCGGTACTTCTTCTTCAACGTGTCGCCGAGGGCCTTCCAGAGCTCCGGAGAGTCCGGCAGGCGCTCGCCGTGGGGCGGATTCGCGACCACCAGACCGGGGCCGGCAGGTGGATCGTAGGCGAAAGCATCGCCCTCGACGAGGTCGGTCTGTCCGAGAAGTCCGGCCGCGGCGAGGTTTCTCTGGGAGGCGACGATCGCCTCGCGTGCCTGGTCGACGCCGACCATCCGCACGCCCGGATCCGGCGCCGGGATCGGTTCGTCGCGAATCGTCCGCCAGAGCTCGCGATCGAAGCCTGGCAGGCGCTCGAACGCCCATAAGTTCCGCAGCCGATTCGGCGCCAGGCCCTGCGCTATGGCGCCGGCCTCGGCCAGGAAGGTGCCGGATCCGCACATGAGGTCGACGACCGGGCCCTTGCCGTTCCAGCTGGAGGCGAGGAGGGCCGCGGCCGCGAGCTGTTCGCGCAACGGCGCCGCGGTCGAGCTCACCCGGTAGCCGCGGCGGTCAAGCGGCTCGCCCGAGGTGTCGAGGAGGAGCGTCGCGCGATCCCTGAAGAGGCGCAGCCGGAGCGCGACGTCGGGGCTCGAGCGTTCGATGTCGGAGCGCGCCTGGAAGCGCAGGCGCTGCGCGTCGACGATGCCGTCCTTCACCTTCATGGCGATCCAGCGGGTATCGCGGATCTCCGAGTGCGACGAAGTCGCCTGGATGGAGAAGGTCCGATCGGGCGAGAACAGCTCGGCGAGCGGCAGCGTCGCGCCGCCGTCGCGCTTCTGGTACGCCTCGGGGGCGCTCTCCACCAGGGCGCGGGCGCCGGCGTAGAGCTGATCGTTGTCCGCCGCCGGCCAGTTCGCGAGCTCTACGAGCACCCGGTTCGCCGTCCGCAGTCGCCAGTTGGCCCGCAGGCCGTCGGCGAAAGTTCCGTCGAAGGCGACGCCACCGATTTCGCGCGGCGCGGCGGCCGGTTTCGCATGGCCGAGTTCACCCAGTTCGAGCTCGAGCAGCGATTCGAGGCCGCGGCCGCAAGTGGCGATCCAGCGCACGGTGGAATCAGCTCTCGCCGAGCTCGAGCCGGCGGTAGTCGCGGTTCCAGTAGAGAAGCGGCGCGCGTTCCGGGCTGGGCACGGCGCTCGCCTGAACGGCGCCGACGTAGATGGTGTGGGTGCCGGCGACCTGTCGCGATTCGATCGTGCAGTCGAGCCAGGCGACCGCGTCCGCGAGCACTGGCGCTCCGGTCACTGCGGTCGTCCAGCGTCCGACGGCGAACCGCTCCGCCTCGGGTGCCCAGGCGAAGCGGTCGGAGAGCGCCTGGTCGGCGGCGCCGAGGATATTGACCGCGAAAACCGCACCGGGTTCTTCGAGCAGGCGGTGCGCTCGGTGCTTGTGGTCGATGATGACCGCGATGAGCGGTGGGTCGGGCGAAACCGAGACGAAAGCCGAGACGGTCAGTCCGTGGATTTCACCGCCTGCCGCCAGCGTGACCAGGGTGACCCCGGCGGGAAAGTGGCGGAGGGCGTCGCGGAAGTCATCGGCGGTGACGGTCATGTGTCGAGGTCGGGGACAGGGAGGGTTTGCTCGAACCCAAGCCGGGAGTTTATCCTCGTTTGTCAGGAGACATCGTGAGCGATACGACGACGCGCGGCATCCGCATCGAGGTCGAGAGCGAGTACGAGCCCGAACGGAGCTCGCCTTTCGAGAGCTACTACTTCTTTTCCTACCACGTGCGGATCTCGAACCTGGGCGACGAGAGCGCCCAGCTCGTCTCGCGCACCTGGATCATCACCGATTCGGACGGTGAGGTGCAGACCGTCGAGGGACCCGGCGTGGTCGGAGAGACGCCCGTGCTGGCGCCCGGCGAGGCCTTCGAGTACACCAGCTTCTGCCCCCTCAAGACCGCCGTGGGCGCGATGCAGGGCCACTACGTGATGCGCCTGACATCAAACGAGGAGACCTTCGAGGCCGAGATCGCCCCGTTCACCCTGGCCGTCCCGGGATCGGTGAACTGACAGGGCAGGCAGCGACCGCGTCAAGAATGACAGGCCATTCCTCGTCCTCGTTTCGGTGGCTCTTCGCGCTCGTGCTGATCGCGGCGGCGGCGCGGTTGGCGCTGCAGATTCTCGCCATGCCGGCGTATGCGGGGCTGGACGAGATTTTTCATGTCGCGCGGTTTTCGTTCGTCTTCGAAGAGGGGCACAACCCCGGAGTGAACGAACCGTCGATCGCGCCGCGCTACATCGCGAGCATCGACGGAGCTCCGGGAGTTCCGCCGGACTTCGCCTATCGCGGGCGCGAGTGGCCCTCGCTCGTGAGCCAGGCTCCTTTCCCCGACCCGGTTGCGGTCGCCGGTACCGTCGGCCCGGACTCGCGCTCCAACTACGAGGCGCAGCAGGCCTCCTTCGCCTACTCCCTGCTTGCGCCGCTCTTGAGGCTCCTCAGCCCGCGAACGCTTCTGAGCGAGCTGATGCTCCTGCGCTGGGCGTCGTTCGCGTTTGCGCTCCTCGCTGTCGCCAGTGCAGCCTGGCTGGCGGCGCAGCTCTGCGGCCGCGTCGGTCTACTCGCCGCTGCGCTCCTCTGTGCGACCCCGACCTGGATTGCGCTGGTCGCGCGCGCCGGCAACGATGCCGTGGCCTGCGGGCTGGTGTCGCTGGCGATCGCGCTCGGCTTCTCGCGTCGCGTTTCGAGAATCGGAACCGTCGCCGAGGGCCTGGTATGGGCCGGCGCCTTCGCCGCCAAGCTCACCGCCTGGCCGGCAGCCGCGATCGTGGCGGTGCGCGGCCTGCTGGAGCGCAAGCTGTTCAGCGCGCGCCACCTGGTGCTGCTGACATTCGTCGGTGCTGCCGTTCTTGCGACGCTCGCGGATCTCCGCCAGCGAACTGGGATAGCAGTGGGATCGCAGAGTTTTGCCGCGGCGCCGAT
>JAYTAM010000370.1:0-2563 GCA_043737505.1 Thermoanaerobaculia bacterium | reverse complement strand
GACACCGCGGCGCAGGAGATCGTCCGCCACGCCGGCGTGCAGCACTGCGCCACGGTCGTCGCCGCTTTCGAGCGCCTGTTCTCCGCCGGGCGCTTCCGGGTGGAGGCGGGGGAGGTGTTAGCTCGTTCCTTGTCGGAAAAAATCGAGCAAGAGTACAATGACTGGTAAGCGATGAAAGTAGAGATCCTGGGGAGCTACGGCGGCGAGAGTATCGACTGCCGAATGACCTGCCTGTTGCTCAACGACACGATCGCGCTCGACGCCGGGTCGCTCTCCCAGACTCTGCCGATCGCGCGCCAGCGCCTCATTCACTCGATCGTGCTGACCCACTCCCACATGGATCACACCTCGTCGCTGCCGTTCTTCATCGAGAACGTCTTCGGCAAGCTCCGCGAGGCGGTGGACATCTATGCCTCTCCGGCGACGATCTACGCGCTTCGCCGGCATCTCTTCAACAACGACACCTGGCCGGACTTCACCCGCCTGCCCAACCACCTGCTGCCGGTGATCCGTTTTCACGAGCTCCAGGACGAGGTGCCGATCGTCATCGGCGAAACGGGCGGCGCGAAAGGCATCAAGTTCACTCCGATCCCGGTGAATCACGTCGTTCCGACCTACGGTTTCCTCATCGAGTGCGACGGTGCGAAGATCCTCTGGTCGAGCGACACCGGACCGACCCAGCGCCTCTGGGAGGTCGCCAACCGGACCGAGAATCTCGGCGGAATCTGGATCGACGCGAGCTTCGACAACTCGATGCAGGGCATCGCCGACGTCTCTGGCCACCTCACTCCGGCGACGGTGGCGGTCGAGCTCAAGAAGCTCGAGCGCCGCGTGCCGATCCTCCTGCATCACCTGAAGCCCCCCTGCATCGAACAGATCCAGAAAGAAGTCGCCGCCCTCGGAAACCCCGACATCGGGTTTCTCGAACAGGGGCGGGTGTACGAGCTCTGAGGTCGAGCGCTCGAGGACGCGTTGCCGTAGCGGCTCCGATTGTCGACCTGGCCAGCGCCGCCTCCTCCGACGCCTGAATGACCGGAATCCCCAAGCCGCTGGAACGCCTCGCTTCACCGGAGATCCGCTCCCGGGGAGAGATCTACTTCTTTCGCAAGACGGTCCGGCTCTTGCGGGCCGACGATGCAGCCCTCACAGCGGAGGTGAGCGGCACCGAGCTCTACAGGGTCGAGTTCCAGCAGCGCGCCGGCAACGCCTACTACTCCTGCGCCTGCCCCTACTTTGCTCGCGAGGGCGAGTTCTGCAAGCACCTCTGGGCGGTGCTCGCGACGGTGGCCTCGCGCACGGGAATCGAAAACTGGCCGGAGTCTGCCGAGCAGTGGTTGCCCAGCCCGGAGCTCGCCCAACCGAGAGCGGCACTGGAGGAGGCGCCGCCGGCGAGCTCCATCCTTGCGCCGGTGCCGGCGCCCGTGGCGAGCGGTTGGCGAACGGAACTCGCGCGCATCGACCAGCTCTATCGCCACCGGCAGTCTCATTCCGAAAAGGGGCCGGCCGCTGCGGCACGCGAGCTGCTTTACGTCCTGCGCGCTCCGCCGGGGAGGGAGGCGCGCCGCCTCCGCCTGACTTGCGAAGTTCGCTCTCCAGGCAAGGACGGCGAGTGGGGAAAGCGGACGCACTTGCGGATGGAGCGCCACGCCATTCCCTCGCTGCCGGAGATCGCCGACCGGAAGATCTTCGGGCTGCTGGCCGGGGTCAGCCGGCCGACGTCGACGGCGGTGGCTTCGATTCCTGGCGCCGAGAGCTGCTGCCGCACTCCTTCGACCTCGAGCCGTTTCAGGTCGCAGCGCTGCTCCCTGCCCTTTGCGCCACGGGGCGTTTGCGAGCCGAGGTCACGGACCCAAGGGGAGCCAAGCTGCTCGGGCCGGCGATCGCCTGGCGGCCCGAACCGTGGAGGCTGCGACTGCGTCTCGAGAGAGGCGCCGCCGCGGACGGCGTTTCGCCCGCGGATCTCGTTTACCAGCTTGCCTCCGAGCTCTGGCAGGGGTCGCGCCAACTCGAGGCTGCCGATCGATTGATCTGGCTGGTGCCGGGAGGAACCCTCATCGCGGCGGAGTGGGCGTCGCCTTTCGACGACGGCGGAACCCCAGAGTGGCTCGCGCTCGCGGCCCCCGGCGCCGGAGTTCCCGTCCCGGCGGGTGAAGTCGATGCCTGGCTCGAAGCGTTGCATCGAATGCCAGGTGTGCCAGAGCTCGTGCTGCCGCAGGAGGTGGCGCTCCTTGAAGGAGAGGTCGTGGTGCGGCCGAGGCTCTCGATCTCGGCGCCGGAAACGTTGCAGCCCTGGGGGCAGCGCAAGGCCGTAATGCTCGAGCTATCGTTCCTCTACGGCGCCGAGCGGCTCGAGCGCGGGGACGAGCGACCGTGGATTCTCGATCTGGTGGCGAGGCGTCGAACACGCCGAAACGCCGCCGCCGAGACCGCCGCCGCAACCCGGCTCTTCGCGCTCGGCGCGCGTTCGATTCCGTCCTACCGTGCCGCGGGTGAGAACCGCCTGGAGGTCGGCCCGGCGGCGGTGCCCGGGCTGGTGCGTCAACTTCTCGCGGAGGGCTGGGAG
>JAYTAM010000369.1:0-5899 GCA_043737505.1 Thermoanaerobaculia bacterium | reverse complement strand
GGTCGAGGTGGCGCCGGACGGCTCGTTCGTCGTGGTCTGGAACTCGAGCACATCCACAGGCACGGACTCGCACCTCTCGAGCATTCAGGCGCGCCGCTTCTCGGCGAGCGGAGCGTCGATCGGAGCGCCTTTCCAGGTCAATACCTACACCACCGGCGCACAGGTCGCTCCCGCTGTGGCGATCGACGCGGACGGCGAGTTCCTAGTCGTCTGGTCGAGCAACGGATCGCCAGGAGACGACTTCGGCTCCTACAGCGTGCAGGCGCAGCGGTACGAGGCGGACGGCGACCCGATGGGCGGCCAGTTCCAGCTCAACTCGTACACCACTGGGCGGCAGGACGGGCCGCACGCCGCCTACCTTTCCACGGGCGAGTTCGTCGTGGTCTGGTCGAGCGGCGGATCGGCAGGAACCGATACCGCGCCCTCGTACAGTGTGCAGATGCGGCGTTTCGACACGGTGGGAGCTCCGGTCGCTCCCGAGCTGCAGGTCAATAGCTACACCACCGGCAATCAGCGTGGCCCGAATGTCGGAATCGACGGCAGCGGGGCGTTCGTGGTCGTCTGGGGAGGGTCGAACTCGCCGGACCCGGGTGAGACTTTCGGCGTCGTCGCCCGGCGCGTCGATTCCGGCGGCACGCCGATCGGCAACGACTTCCCGGCGAACTCGTACACCACCGGCGGACAGTTCGGCGCCGAGGTCGCGGTGCGCGCCAACGGCAGCTTCGTCGTCGCCTGGACGAGCGCCGGCTCCTTCGGATCGGACAACTCGGGCTACAGCATCCAAGGCCGTTCCTTCGACGCAGCGGCCACACCCCTCGCGCCGGAATTTCAGGTGAACAGCTACACCACATTGACGCAGAACAACGCTTCGCTGGAGCTCGACGCGGCGGGCGGCTTCCTCGTTACCTGGCAGAGCCTCGGTTCGGCACTGGACGACCAGCAGTTGAGCGTTCAGGCCCGTTCGTTCAACGTCTCGTCGAGCCCCGCCGGTCCGGACTTTCAGGCGAACTCGAACATCAGCGGCGAACAGCGCCAGCCGCGGCTCGGCGCCAACGGTACCGGCGCCTTTGTCGTCGTCTGGGAAGACGATCCGGCCATCGCCTTCGGCAGCGGCCCGGTCTCGATCCGCGGTCAGAGGTTCCGCAGCGGCCTGCTCTCCGACGGCTTCGAGAGCGGGGACACCAGCGGCTGGTCGAGCACGGTACCCTGAGGCCCCCTGACGCCCCGGCGCGCCGCACGCCGCTCGCCCGCGGCGTGCGTGTATCCTTCTCGTAGATGATTCATCGGACGGTCTTCTTTGGCACGCCGGAGTTCGCGGTGCCGGCTTTGCGGGCACTGGCGGAAACTGAGTTCCGGCCGCTGCTGGTGGTTTCGCAGCCGTCGCGGCCGGCGAAGCGCGGGCAACGGCTGACCGATCCTCCGGTCGTGGCGGCGGCACGCGAGCTCGGAGTTCCTTTCCAGCAGGTGGAGAAGGTGCGCGACCCGGGCTTCGCCTCCCGGCTCGCCGAGCTCCGCCCGGATGTCGCCGTCGTCGTCGCCTTCGGGCAGCTCTTTCCGCTGCAGCTTCTCGAGCTGCCGCGCCTCGGATGCGTCAACCTTCATGCGTCCCTCCTGCCGCGCTGGCGGGGTGCGGCGCCGATCCAGGCGGCGATCGCAGCCGGCGACAGCCTGACGGGGGTGACGACCATGCTCATGGCGGAGGGGCTGGACAGCGGTCCGATGTTGCTTACCGCCGAGCTAAAGATCGGCGGGCGCGAAACGGCGGGAGAGCTCTCGCTGCGCCTTGCCGAGATCGGCGCCCCCCTACTCGTCGAAACCCTGCGCGGACTCGCCGCGGGCAGGATCTCTCCTCAGGAACAGGATGCCTCGTTGGTGACCGTCGCGCCCAAGATCAGAAAAGAAAAAGCTCGCACCAGGTGGGACCTCGAAGCCGAAGCACTGGTGGATCTCGTGCGGGCCTTTCAGCCGTGGCCCGGCGCGGAGCTGCCCTTCGGCGAAGAGTGGGTCAAAGTGCTGGCGGCATCTCCAGCCGCCGAGCACTACGGCACGGCGCCGGGAATTGTCGTCGCGATCGAGAGAGAGCGCGTGCTGGTTTCGACCGGCGGCGACTCGGTGCTGGCAGTCGAGCGAGCGCAGCGGGCCGGCCGCGGCCCGGTCTCGGGAGGCGACCTCGCCCGGGGGCTCCATCTCGGCCTCGGAGACCGCTTGATTTGAACTTTACAGAAAAATCCGTGACCGCCTCCGGAAAGGGCGCATCGCAGCACGAGGAGCCGTCGACTGTTCGCCGCCAGCGCGGAGTCCGCAGCGAGGCGGTGTCGATCGTCGAACGGACGCTCGTTTCGCGGGCGCCGGTCGACGCCGAGCTCGCGGCGCTGGCCGGGGCGTTCGACGAGCGCGATCAGGCGCTGCTGCGCGAGATTGTCTTCGGTACCCTGCGTTGGCTGAAACGCCTCGACCATGTCCTGGTCGCGGCGAGCGGCCGGACCTTCGAGCAGATTCAGCCGGCGCTCCTGCCGGTGCTGCGGGTGGCGGCCTACCAGCTGCTTTTCCTCGACCGCGTGCCGGCGCACGCCATCGTCAGCGAGGCGGTCGACGAGGCCCTGCGACGGAGCCACAAAGGCGGCGCGGGCTTCGCCAATGCCGTCCTGCGGCGAGTGGCCGGCAACCCTCAGGCCGCGGCGTGGCCGGTCACCGTCACGGCCCCGGCCCTGATCGATCCGGTGGGGTGCCTGGCTGTCGAGAGCAGCCATCCGGAGATTCTCGTCCGCCGCTGGCTGGCGCAGTTCGGTGAGCCGCAGACGCGGGCGCTCCTCGAGGCCAACAATCGCCAGAAGCCGATGCACCTGCTGGCCTTCCGAGCCAAGGGCGGCCGCGACCTGCTCGCCGAGAAACTTCTCGCCGAAGGGATCGAGACCGAGCCCAGCCGTCTCTCTCCGCAGGGCCTCATCGTGCGCACGGGCAATGCCTTGCGCAGCGCAGCTTTCGCCAGCGGCGACTTCTACATCCAGGACGAGGTCGCGCAACTGGTGGCGAACCTGCCGCTGGCGCTCCCGGGCGAACGAGTTCTCGACGTAGCTGCTGCGCCGGGAGGAAAAGGGCTGGCGCTGCTCGCCGCCGAACCGACAGTGCGCCTGACGGCAGCAGATCTTGCGTTGCCTCGGCTCGTCACGCTCTCCGAAAACCACCGCCGTCTCGGTTCCCGCGCCAGACTCGTTGCAGCTGCAGCGGAGCACCCCCCTTTTACTGGAGTTTTTGACCGTGTCGTCGTCGACTACCCATGCACCGGAACGGGCACCTTGCGCAAGCATCCGGAGCTCAAGTGGCGCTTTAGCGCGAGCGAGCTCGAGCGGCTCGCGACGCAGGCGGAGCGCATGCTGGCGGGCGCTGCAACGGCCGTCGCACCCGGCGGATTTCTGATTGCAATCTCCTGCTCGCTCGAGCCAGAAGAGAACGAAGAGGTGGGGAAGAGGTTTCTCGCCGGCGCCGCAAACTTTCGCCGGACGAGCGCATCGGGCCGCATTCCCGACGTCGCGTTGACGGCCCGGACGGGCGAGGGGATCTTCCGCTGGCTGCCGTCCGGCGATCACGACGGATTCACCCTCCAACTCTTCGAACGGCGCCCCTAGACGGCAGGGCCGGATATCAAAAAACGTCGCGGAGCCCTGTATTGACAGGCTCCGGCAGTTGCCTTATCGTCGCCACCGTCATCGATTGCGATCGACAAAAACCATTGAAACCGGGGAGGAAAGATGGCTGGAAAAGCCGACATCGTGGAGTACGTCGCTGGAAACGTGGACGGTCTCACCAAGAAGCAGGCGGGCGAGGCGTTCGACGCCGTCATCGAAGCGATCACCAAGGGCCTGAAGAAGGGTGATCGCGTTCAGATCCCCGGCTTCGGTAGCTTCAGCGTCGGCAAGCGCGCCGCGCGCAAGGGCCGCAACCCCGCGACCGGCGCCACCATCACCATCAAGGCCAGCAAGAACGCCCGCTTCAAGGCCGGCAAGGATCTCAAGGACGCGCTCAACAAGGGCAAGTAAGCCGCCCGCCGCACCGGGCAGCCCGGTTTGACTGGCTCGAATCGTCTTTCGCTTTCCAGTCGTTCTGCTCGTACGAATCGAACTGCCTGACACCAGAAGCCCTGCGGAGAGGACGTGCCGCAGGGCTTTTGCGCGTCCGGCGGGGTGCTAGCATTCGCCTGTAGCGCGTAGGGCCAGCCCCGCGCCGTCGCCCATGCCCCGCAAATCTTCCAAGACCTCGTCCGAAAGCGGGTTCTCCCATCTCGACGAGCGCGGCCGCGCGCGGATGGTCGACGTGTCCGAGAAGCCGGTGACGCGTCGTGTCGCCGAAGCCTCCTGCCGCCTGTTGTGCGCCGCGGAGACGGTGGCGAAGCTCTCTGCGCTGCCGAAGGGGGACGCAATCGCCGTCGCCCGCCTCGCCGGCATTCAGGCGGCGAAACGCACCGACGAGTGGATTCCCCTCGCGCACACCCTGCCGCTCGACAGCGTCGAAGTGACGATCGAGCCGAGCCCGCATTCCGACCTGGCCGACCCGACCGACCCGGGTGAGGTTCGGATCGTCAGCCGGGTGACCGTGACCGCACGCACCGGTGCCGAGATGGAGGCGCTCGTCGCCTGCGCCGCCGCGGCTCTGGCGATCTACGACATGGTCAAGGCGATCGATCGCACGGCGGTGGTCACCGACCTCCGCCTCGAAGCGAAGAGCGGCGGCCGGAGCGGCGACTTCCGCCGCGCGCCGGAAGCCGGCGCGAATTCGTGATCGCCACCGGTCTCGACCGGCTTCTGGCCGCGCCGGACGAGCTCGCCTCGCGGCGCTTCGGCCTGCTGGCGCACGGCGCCTCGGTCACCGTCGACTGCGTCCCGGCGCACCTGGCGCTCGCCGCAGCCGGTGTGTCGCCGGCGCGGCTCTTCGGCCCGGAGCACGGCTACTACGGCGTCGAGCAGGACATGGTGCCCTCCGCGACGGAGCCTGATCCGTGGACCGGGGTCGAGATCGTTTCGCTCTACGGCGCCGACGAGAGTTCCCTCCTGCCGCGCCCGGAGGCGTTCGCCGGACTCGATCTGCTGCTCATCGACCTGCAGGACATCGGTAGCCGGTACTACACCTATGCCGCCACGGCGGTCTGGGCGGCCGAAGCGGCGCGCGCCGCCGGCTGCGAGGTGTGGATTCTCGATCGCCCGAATCCGCTCGGTGGCGAGATCGTCGAGGGCAATCTTCCGGACCCCGGTTTCGCCTCCTTCGTCGGCGCCTTCCGGATGCCGGTGCGCCACGGACTGACCCTGGGAGAGATCGTTCGACTCGAGGCCCTCCGCAGGCAATGGGGTCGCTTGCCGAGAGTCGTCGCCGTCGAGGGCTGGAGGCGCAGCGACTGCTGGCCGGCGACCGGCCGGCCGTGGATCGCACCGTCGCCGAACATGCCGACCTATGACACCGCGCTCGTCTATCCCGGCCTCTGCCTGCTCGAAGCGACCGAGTACTCCGAGGGGCGCGGCACGACCCGGCCGTTTCTGCTTTTCGGTGCTCCCGGGATCTCACCCACCGCCCTCGCCGAGGCGATCGAGCCGCTCAGCGAGCTGGGCGTACGGGCGATTCCCACCTACTTCCGGCCGCAGTTCCAGAAGCACCGCGGCGAGATGTGCGGCGGCGTCGAGCTGGTCGTCGTCGACCGGGCGAAGGTTCGCGCCTATCGCCTCGGCCTCGAGATTCTGATCGCGATGAAATCGACCGCGCCGGCGTGGTTCCGCTGGCGTGAGGCGCCGTACGAGTTCGTCGCCGACCGTCCGGCGATCGATCTCCTCACCGGCAGCGACCGCTTCCGCCGCGCCCTCGACGGCGACGCTACCGTCGACCTCACAGCCTGGCTCGAGAGCTTCGACAGCGA
>JAYTAM010000368.1:0-13563 GCA_043737505.1 Thermoanaerobaculia bacterium | reverse complement strand
ATGCGATTCTCCCGGGCACGCCGATCGCGAGTGGGTTCTCGCCTTCGACCCTCCTTTGGCTCGAGATGCTCCTGGCCACGCCGGTCTGCACCTGGGCGGCCTGGCCGTTCTACCAGCGCGCCGTCACCTCGGTGCGCAATCGCAGCCTCAACATGTTCACTCTCATCGGGCTCGGAGTGGCCGTGGCGTACGGTTTCAGTCTCGTCGCCACGCTCGCCCCGCGGCTCTTCCCGGCCACCTTTCGCGACGAGCACGGTCAGTTGCCGGTCTACTTCGAGGCTGCCGCGGTGATCACGGCGCTGGTGCTGCTCGGCCAGGTGCTCGAGCTCAAGGCGCGCGGCGAGACCGGGGCGGCCATCCGGAAGCTCCTGGGCCTGGCCGCCAAGAGCGCGCGGCGCCTGGAGTCGGACGGTCGCGAGGCCGACATCGCGCTCGAGCTGGTTGTCGTCGGCGACCGCCTGCGGGTTCGCCCGGGCGAGAAGGTGCCGGTCGACGGTGTCGTCGTCGAGGGCAACAGCGCGATCGACGAGTCGATGGTCTCCGGTGAGCCGATGCCGGTCGCCAAGGGCCCGGGCGACGCGGTGGTCGGCGCGACCGTCAATGGCGCTGGGGGCTTCGTCATGCGGGCCGAGAAGGTGGGGGCGGAGACTCTTCTCGCCCGCATCGTCGCCATGGTCGCCGCGGCGCAGCGCAGCCGGGCGCCGATCCAAAAGCTCGCCGACCGGATCTCCGGTTGGTTCGTTGCGGTGGTGCTGGCGATCGCCGCGCTGACCTTCGCGGCCTGGGCCCTCTTCGGCCCGGAGCCCCGCATCGCCTACGGGCTGATCAACGCGGTCGCCGTTCTGATCATCGCCTGCCCCTGCGCTCTCGGGCTCGCGACGCCGATGTCGATCATGGTGGCGACCGGCAAGGGCGCCTCGATGGGAGTCCTGTTTCGCAATGCCGAGGCGATCGAGTTGCTGCGCAAGGTCGACACGCTGGTCGTCGACAAGACCGGCACGCTGACAGAAGGGAAACCGAGGCTGGTGACGCTCCGGCCAACGAGTGGCTTCGACGAGGCGGAACTGCTGCGGCTGGCAGCGGCGATCGAGCGCGGCAGTGAACACCCGCTGGCCGCGGCTATCCTGGCCGGAGCGAGCGAGCGGAATCTCGATCTCCCGGAGGTCGTCGAGTTCCAGTCGGTGACCGGCAAAGGCGTCAAGGGGCGCGTTGCCGGTCGCCAGGTGGAGTTGGGCAACCTCAAGCTTCTCCAGGACAGCGGGGTGCAGGTCGATTCGTTGGCGGAAGAGGCCGAGCGACTCCGGAGCGAAGCGCAGACGGTCATGTACCTGGCAGTCGAGGGCCGGCTGGCGGGCCTACTGGGTGTCGCCGATCCGATCAAGGCGACGACCGCAGAAGCGCTGCGCTCCCTGCACGCGGAAGGGATCCGGGTGGTGATGCTGACCGGCGACAGCCGCAAGACGGCCGAAGCGGTCGGTCGCACGCTCGGGATCGACACGATCGTGGCCGAAGTGCTGCCGGACCAGAAGGTGCGCGAGATCGAGCGCCTGCAGGCCGAGGGGCGCTTCGTCGCCATGGCCGGAGACGGCATCAACGACGCCCCCGCGCTGGCGCGGGCCGAAGTCGGCATCGCGATGGGGACGGGTACGGATGTCGCCATGGAGAGTGCGGGTATCACCCTCGTGCGCGGGGATCTGCGCGGCATCGTGCGGGCGCGCAAGCTGTCGCGCGCGACGATGGCGAACATCCGCCAGAACCTATTCTGGGCCTTCGCCTACAACGCCGCGGGGGTACCGATCGCGGCGGGCCTGCTCTATCCGTGGACAGGTTGGCTGCTCTCGCCGATGCTCGCCGCGGCGGCCATGAGCCTCTCCTCGGTCTCGGTGATCGCCAATGCGCTGCGCCTGCGTCGAGCGACCATGGATCCGGCGGCCAGCTCTCCCGTCTATCTGGCGCCGGAGTCGACGGAGATCCACCCTTCCTCTTGAGGAGAGAAACGCTCTTGAACAACGCCCTCTGCATCCTCAGTTTCACGCTGGTGACCGCCATGGCCTGCACGGGAGCGCCGGCTCCGACGGCTGACCGGGCACAGAATCCCGCCAACCCGAAGTCCGCCGAATCGGCACAGCCGGCCTTGGCGCCCGCGACGCAGGCGCCGCCGGCCAATGCGGCCCCGCTGGCTGAAGCGCAGAGCCCCGTCGCCGCAGACCGCCAGGCGCCGGGAGCCCCTGGCGCACCTTCCACCGAGCCCGGCAGCGCAGCGGTCGCTGCCTACACCTGTCCGATGCACCCGGAGGTCCGATCCTCCGAGCCGGGAAGTTGTCCGAAGTGCGGCATGGCGCTTGTTCCGGTCTCCCTGCCGCCGGGGGAGCGGTGAGGCGAGCTCGCCTCGGGGTAGCTGGCCTGCTGGTGCTGTCGTCGGCCTGCGCTTCGATCGACCCCAAGCCGGCCTTTGACAGTGTGGCCGAAACGGTGCGGGAACGTTCAGGGCTCGAGCCGACCTGGTCCCGAACCAACGCCGAGGAAGACGCCGCCGAGAAAGCGGCAGAAGAGCTCCTTGCGCTGCCGTTGGACGACACGAGCGCCGCCCGCGTCGCCCTCCTGCGAAATCGAGCCCTGCTCGCCGAGATCGAGGAGCTGGGGATTGCCCGCGCCGACTATGCGCAAGCAACGCGAATCGCCAATCTGACGTTTGCGGGCTCTCGCCGAACCCCGAGCGATGGACCGGGGGTGAACGTCGAGCTCGAGCTCGCGGTGGATCTCCTCGACGTCCTGGTTCAACCGGCCCGCAAGCGCCTGGCCGCCGTGGAGTTCGAGGCCGCGAAGTTGCGGCTCGGCCAGACGATGCTCGACCTCGTGACCGAGGTCCGGAAGAGCTTCTTCGACTTCGTTGCCGCGGCGGCGATCGCCGATCGGGTCGTGCTGGTGCGCGATCTCACGCGGGCGGCCGCCGAGCTGGCGCGCCGCCAGCAGAGCGCGGGGAACCTCGAGGAGCGCGAAGTCGCGATGTTCGAGGCGACCGAGGCCCAGGCCGGAATCGATCTCCTCCGCGCACAGCTCGCCGAGGGTGCCGCGCGCGAACGGCTCAACGTCCTTCTCGGACTTTCGGGGGAGAGCACCGACTGGACCGCCGCGCGGCTCCTGCCGGGACTCTCCGCCGACGAACCCGCGCTTGTCGCGAGCGAGACCCGGGCGATCGAGAATCGACTCGACCTCGGCGCCGCCCGTTTCGGGGTCGATCTCGTCGGTCGGGCGTTGGCGCTGAAGAAGGGAACGCGCTTTTTTCCGGTGGGCGTCGAGATCGGCGTCAACCGCGAGAAAGAGATCGACGGCACGCACCTTCGCGGCCCCCAGATCGCCATCGCCCTGCCGCTCTTCGACACCGGCGCCGCCTCGATCGCGCGGCTCGAGGCCGAGCACCGGCGAGCGCAACGCCAGCTGGAGGCGCTCGCCATCGAGATCCGTTCGGAGGTGCGGTTGGCTCGCGACCAGCTCATCGGGGCCCGCGCTCTGGCGGAGACCTATCAACAGGTTCTGCTGCCCAAACGAAGAGCCGTGCTGAGCGAAACGCTTTTGCACTACAACATGATGCTCCTGGGCGTCTACGACCTGCTGCTCGCGCGCCGTGAGGAGACCGAGGCCGAGCAGGAGGCGACCTCGGCGTTGCGGGACTACTGGGTAGCGAAGGTCGAGCTCGAGCGCGCGGTCGGCGGACATCTCCACCCCACAATTTCTCCCGGAGTCGAACCATGATCTCTCGCAGAACCTGGCTTTCTCGCGCCGCCCTTTTCGCCTCCGGCGCCGCTCTTCTCGATCGGGCCCGTATGGCGCTCGGTGTAGGTGAAGTGCTGGCGCAGAATCCCCATGCCGGCCACGAGATTCCGGGAACGCCCGACAAGAGCGCCTCGCCACCGGCGGAGACGGCACCTGCGGCGGCCCCGGCGCCGCCCGCAGGTCGACGGCGAGGGCTGCCCTACACCCCGGTCGTCACGCCGAACGGATCGACTTTGCCGTTTCGAGTGGTTGACGGCGTCAAGGAGTTTCACCTGATCGCGGAGCCGGTCGAAGTGGAGTTCGCCCCCGGAATGAAGGTCAACGCCTGGGGCTACAACGGCTCGGCTCCGGGGCCGACGATCGAGGCGGTCGAGGGCGATCGCGTCCGTTTCATTGTCGAGAACCGCCTGCCCGAGCACACCACGATCCACTGGCACGGGATTCTGCTGCCGGCGGGGATGGACGGAGTGGGCGGTCTCAATCAGCCGCAGATACAGCCCGGAGAGACCTACGTCTACGAATTCACCCTGCGCCAGCACGGCACCCACATGTACCACCCGCATGCCGATGAGATGGTGCAGATGGCGATGGGCATGATGGGCTTCTTCATCATTCATCCGCGCAACCCCGTCCGCCAGATCGACCGCGACTTCTGCATTTTTCCCCACATGTGGTCGATCCGCCCGGGCACCAAGACGCCCGATGCCTCGGTGATGTTGGACTTCAATCTCTTCACGTTCAACGGCAAGGCGTTCCCCGGCACCGCTGCGCTGGTCTGCAGGCTCGGAGACCGGACTCGCATCCGGCTCGCCAACGTCAGCATGACGAGCCACCCCATTCATCTCCACGGGCACCAGATGTGGGTCACCGAGACCGACGGCGGACAGATCCCACGCTCCGCCTGGTGGCCCGAGACAACGATCAACATCATGCCCGGGGCGACGCGTGCTTTCGAGTTCGTGGCCGACAACCCGGGCGACTGGGCGCTCCATTGTCACAAGACCCACCACACCATGAACGCCATGGGGCACGACATTCCGAACATGATCGGCGTCGATCAGCAGGGGGTCTCAGGGGAGATTTCGCAACTGGTCCGAGGCTACATGGCGATGGGGTCGACCGGTATGGCGGAGCACTCCGCCCATTCGGAACACATGCCGGGTCTGCCGAACACGCTCCCGATGATGACCGGCACCGCCCCGTTCGGGCCGATTGAAATGGGCGGCATGTTCACGGTGTTGAAGATTCGCGACGGAATCCGCAGCTACGAGGATCCCGGTTGGTACGACTACCCGACGGGCACGGTCGCCTGGAAACTGGGTGAGGGCCCGACGCCGACCGGCAAAGGCAAGTGAGCATGCGCACCTTGGGTAGGTGGATGGTAGGCCTGCTGGCGTTGTTTGGAGCGGCCGCTCTCGCTGGCGCCATCGGCTTCGCTGCGATGGGCCTCTCGTCGCGCAGAGCGCCGCCGGCGATCGAAGCGCGAGTCGCGCGGACGGTCCGACATCTGTTGATCCCCGGCGCGGCGAGGCGCGCCGCGAATCCGTTGCCGGCGGTGCCCGAGGTGCATGCCTCCTCCACTCGTCACTGGGCCGACCACTGCGCCTCCTGTCACGGCAACGACGGCAAGGGAGAGACCTCGATCGGCAGGAACCTCTATCCGAGGGCGCCCGACATGACGCAGGCCGCGACCCAGGAGCTCTCCGACGGCGAGCTCTTCTGGATCATCGAGAACGGCATCAAGTTGACCGGCATGCCGGCCTGGGGGACGCCCTCTCCCGACGACGACGCGGACAGTTGGGAGCTAGTCCATTTCGTCCGCCGGCTGCCTTCCCTGAGTACCGCCGAGCTTGCGGAGATGCAGCGCTTGAACCCGGTCTCCCGGAGCGAGATCGAACAGGAAATGAAGATGGAACGCTTCCTGGCGGGAGAGGATCCCGCTCCACTCCAGTCGAATGGCCACGGGGAGAACGCCGGGAGGCATTAGGGAGGAACCAACCCAGGAACGTCGGTACTCCCATCGGCGACCCATCCTGACGTGGTTTTAGAAAGGACTCCAAAGATGGAAATGAAAAAGCACGGTGCGAAGCCCAAGGCGACCGACACTCAGTACCGGAAACTTCTTCTCATGTCGGTGTTGTCGCTGTTGTCGATGTACATGCTCATGTACGCCATGGTCAACACTTCTTCCAACGTCTACAACAGTTTCAATCAGTTCTACATGGCTGGACTGATGACCGCTCCCATGGTCATCCTCGAGATCGCTCTGATGGGCGCCATGTATCGCAGCAAGAAACTGAATGCCCTGGTTCTGGCCGGGTCCGCCCTTGCCGGAATTGCCTGCTGGACCCTCATCCGGCAGCAGGGCGCGATCGCGGACAAGCAGTTTTTGAGATCCATGATTCCCCATCACGCGGGTGCCATCCTCATGTGCGAGGAAGCCACTCTGCGGGACCCCCAGCTCCAGGAGTTGTGTACGAGGATCATCTCGAGTCAACAGGCTGAGATCGATCTCATGAAAACCAGGCTCCATGAGCTGGGCCGCTGAGCGGCGTGTGCCAGAGCTGAGCAAGGTCGACGCAAAGCACGCGATGAATCTGTCGGGGTCGAAGAGCCCCGACGGCAACGCAGCACTTCCCCCACTGGAGATGCAAATGAACCGAAAGAACCCTCTGTGCAGGCTGGTTGCGATCGTCTCGATCGCAAGTTTGGCGCTCGTCGCGACCGCCCGGGCGCACGAAGGACATCACCACGATGCCATGGGGACGGTCAAGGCCGTCGACGCCGCCACGCTGAGTCTCGAGACCCAGGAAGGGAAGCTCATGAGCTTCGACCTCTCCGGTGCCACCACCTACAAGCGCGGCACGGCGGCAGCGACGCACCACGACGTCGCGGTCGGCGACCGCGCCGTTGTGATGTACGAGAAGAAGGGCGAGAAAAACGTCGCGGTCGAAGTGAAGCTCGGAGCCGCGAAGAGCGCAGCCAAGGAAGCGGCTGTCGGGTACGACCTCGGGTTCATCGACACGATGTCGAAGCATCATCGGGGCGCCATGGAGATGGCCGCGATGGCGCAGATGAAGCTCGAGCACGCGGGGCTCAAGGCGCTCGCCAAGGAGATTCCGGTCGCGCAACAGAAGGAGATCTCTCAGATGAAGTCCTGGCGCGACAGTTGGTATCCGGGTGCGCCGGTCGCTGCGGACACCTCTTCTTCAGGGATGAACCCCGGCATGGACATGGACCATATGAAGGCGATGAAGGCAGGGCGGGACTACGACGTCATGTTCATCGACATGATGGTGCCCCACCATGAAAGCGCCGTCAAGATGTCAAAGGCTGCGCTCGCATCGGCCGAGCATCCGGAGGTGAAGAAGCTGGCGCAGCAGATCATCGACATGCAGGCGAAAGAGATCGACCAGATGAAGAAGTGGAAGGCGGAGCTGGCGGGTGGCGGTACAGCTCACTGAAAAGGATGGTCCGCTTCGGGGCGTAGTTTCTACCTGCGGCGCGGTCTTTTGACCGAGTAGTAAGTGCGGTTCCGGGTGGGGAACCAGAGGGATAGGTTTGAGATACGTGCCATGAGGCGGTGCTCTACCGAACGCCGCCGAGTGCCCACGAATCGCTAGCGGCAGGGTTCGCCGTGCTCGACCCCACCCAAGCTCCACGGAAGGCGACCCCATCGGCCGCCGAGAGGGAACCTCCCAATGAAGAATCACCGTCTCAGAATCCTGCTTTCCGGCTCCTTCGCCGCCACTGTGCTCGCAGTGGCGGTCGGCGCCCAAGCGCCTCCACCCGCCTCCTCTGCTCCGGCCGTCAAGAGCGCGAAGCCGGCTCCGGTAGCTCCGATGGCTCCGATGGCTCCTGTAGCTTCACAAGCTCCGATGCCCGGCCACGACAAGCACAGTGCTGCCGGGGCCCAGCACGAGGGTGACATGGGCGCGGAGTGCAAGGCGATGATGGTCAAGAAGCAGGAGATGCACGAGAAGATGCAGGCGATGGACGCCTCCCTGGACAAGTTGGTGGAGGAGATGAACTTCGCCAAGCAGTCGAAAGCGGTCGGCGCCATGGACAAGCCCATGGCGGCGGTCATCAACGAGCTCGTCTCCCAGCGCAAGGCCGCGCGCGCGATGATGATGGAGACCCAGCACGGAATGATGGGCCACATGGGACATCACGCGAAGATGGATGGCTCAGGAGGCGGGATGGAGTGCCCGATGATGAAAATGGACCACGCGTCTGCACCCATGACCGGGGAGATGAAGCCCAAGCCGTAGAGCGCGTTCAGGTCGCCGGGGTCCCTCCGATTGGAGCCCCCGTCGCCGGCCCGCTTCGCGACCGCGACCGAAGGCAATTGTCGGGAGCTTGAAGGAGAGGATTGAAATGACCAAAGACCCTGTTTGTGGAATGACCGTCGACGACAAATCTGCGCTCAGCAGCAAGCATGCGGGACAGACCTACTTCTTCTGTTCCCCCGGCTGCAAGGCGAAGTTCGACCAGGAGCCGGAGCGTTACGCATCCGCCTCCCGGTAGAAAGTCTGAAAGTCTGACGGCGGAACCGTTATGCACGATGGACAGTGGTTTGGGATGGACGGGATGGGGCTCTACTGGCAGATTCCCCTCCTGATTGTAATCGTCCTGCTGGTCGGCTGGATGTTCGTCCGAAGGCGCTCGGGGGAAGGCCGCCAGTCGCCGGAGGAAACGCTCGCGGGGCGGTGCGTGCCCGCCGAACTCAGCGACGCCAAATACCCTTTGAAACGGAGCATCGTGACGAACTTCGGGAGGATCGCCAGGACATGAGACCTTCTCAGTTGCTGCATGTCATCAGCGTCGTCGTGGGCTTCGCCGGCGTGATTGTTTTTTCCGCCGCCATGATTGGTGGGGCCGACAATCTCGTATTCGGAGTGACCAAAGTAGACGCTCTGCTTTGCACCGGGCTGTTGTTTCTTATCGCCATCTGGCTGCAGATCGCAACGATTCACCACCTGATGGTGGAGCGGATCGGAGGAGTATCAACTCCGAGCTACAGGAACTGAGAGAGGAAACGAGATGAACTGCTGTGGTGATGTGATGAAGCCTGTAGAGGCCGCTGCGTGCTGCACAACGCAGGACACGGCGGCGCATGCCGCTAAAGCGATGCGCGATTCCGAATGCGGCTGCGCCCCGGTGGTCGAGGATAGAGACAGCCTCAAGCTGGTCGGTGTCGTGACGGAGCGTGACGTCTGTTGCGGCGTAGCAGCGGATGACCGAAGGGCTGCCGAAATTCGCGTCGACGAGATCATGCGTCCCGCGTCGGCCTGTTGTGGCGTGGAGGAATCGGTCGAGGAAGCCCGGCGGAAACTCCACGAGCATCGAGCGACAAGCTTGCCGGTCGCAGACAAGGCGGGCGTTTGCTGCGGTACCGTCAGCCTGCACAGTCTCTAACGGAGGCGCGAGGCCGAGCTCGAGGGCCGAAGCGCGCCACGCTTCTTGGGAGCGGCCTGCTGCTCCTGGGTCTGCTGCCCTCTTCCCTCGCCTTGGCTCAGGAGCCGGCGCCGCTCTCTCTTGACGCGCTTCTCCGCGAGGTCGCTGCCCGGAGCCCGGGCGTCGGGGCGGAAGCGCTGCGGGCGGAAGCCATGCGCCAGGCGATCCCTCGGGCCCGCGCCCTCGAGGATCCCCAATTCACCCTGATGGCAGAAGACGTGCCCACGACGCTCACGGGCGGCATGCCGATGTTGCGGCTGCAGGCCAACCAGATGCTGCCCTGGCCGGGCAAGAGGGGGCGGATGACTCGCGTGGCGGAGCTCGAGTCCGAGGTCGCCGGGGCGAGAGAGGAGACCGTCCTGCTCGATGCCGTCACCCAGGCGAGGCGGACTTACTACGACCTCTATTTCAACATGGAGGCCCGGCGAGTCAATCGCGAGCAGCGGGCGATCGCGGACACGCTGGTGGATGTGGTGACCGGCCGGCTGGCCTCGGGCATGGCGATGCACCACGACGTTCTCAAGATGCGGACCGAGGCCAGCATGCTGGATGACGGGTTGGCCATGCTGGAGGGCGAGCGCCGGGAGATGGCAGCGATGCTGAACGCACTGCGTGACCGCTTCGAAGCAGAGCCCGTGGGTGAGCCCCTGGAGGCCTGGTCCCCGGAAGTCCCCCTCGATCGCGCCCTGTTGGTGGCTCGGGCACTCGCGCAAAGGTCCGAGGTGCGAGAGATGGTCGCCATGGCGGCGAGCGGGCGTGCGATGGCGGAGGTCGCCCGGCGCGAGTTCTACCCGGATTTCATGCTCGGAGCGTTTTACGACGCCCGCGTCGATGGAGAAGACATGATCGGAGCGATGGGCACGGTCAACGTGCCGCTGTGGCTCGGTCGCAAGCAGCGCATCGACGTCGCGGTGGCGGATCTTCGCGCCAGCGCTGCGGACCGTGACCTGAGCGCCATGGAGGCAATGGTCCGGGCCCAGGTGGAACAGGCTTTGGCACGTCTTTCGCGCGTCCACCGGCGAGCGGAGATCCTGGAGACCGAGCTCCTCGAGCTGGCGCAGCAGACGTTCGATGCCGCCCTGGCCGCCTTTCCGGCCGGAACGACCAACGCGCTCGAGATTCTCGACGCCTTGCGCGTCGTCTCGGAGCAGCGCCTCTCGCGGACGCTGCTCCGCGTGGAGCGCGAGCTGGCGCTGGTGGACCTCCATCGTGCGTTGGGAGAGGGATCCGCAGTGTCCAGATGAGAGCGACAAGAACCGTTGTAGCGAGCAGAGCGCGAAAACCGTACGTTTTTCTTGCCGGCGCGCTCCTGCTGGTGGGGGCCCTGTCCTGCGGAGGCAAAGACGAGAAGGCCGAGTCGGCAGACCGCGTTGACGCGCCTGCTGCGGGTCCGAGCGCTGAGCCTGAACACAGCCAACATGGCGGCCTCCCGGCGGTCGCAAAGGAGGTGTCGGCCATGCCGTCCGGGTCCGGCATTCCCGGCTATGCCCCGGTAGAGGTGGACGACAGCCGACGGCAGCTCCTCGGAATCCGGACCGTGGCGGTGTCGCGCACCCCGCTCCGCAAGACCATCCGCACGGTGGGCCTGGTGAGCGCCGACGAGATGCGGGCGTCGCAAGTCCACGTCAAGTTCGAGGGCTTCATCGAGCGCATCTTCGTGAACTACGTCGGCCAGGAGGTGGCGAAGGGGCAGCCCCTCTTCACCATCTACAGCCAGGACCTGCTGGCGGCCCAGCTCGAGTACTTGTCGTCCAGAGCCGCGCTCGGGCGGATCCCGGAGGCCGCGGTGGCGGAGCCGGCCCGCAACGCATCGAAGAGCCTGGTGGCGGCGTCGCGGCAGCGCCTCGAGCTCTTCGACGTGCCGCGCGGAGTCCTGGCGGAGATCGACCGTACCGGAGTCGCACAGCGTTACATCACCATCACTTCACCGCAGCGCGGGACGGTCGTCGCGAAGCAGGCCGTCGCCGGCCTCGCGGTCGACCCCATGACCCCCCTCTACGTCATTGCCGACCTCGAGCGCGTCTGGGTGCTCGCCGACGTGCAGGAACGCGACATGGCGCAGGTCAAGGTGGGGCAGGAAGCACGCCTCACCGTCGATGCCCTCCCCGGGCAGAAGCTCACGGGCAGGCTGGCCTTTGTCAGCCCGACAGTCGGCGACGCCACCCGCACCGCCAAGGCGCGGATCGAGTTCGACAACGCTACGGGGGTTCTCAAGCCGGGGATGTACGCCACGGTGATGATCGACATCGACCTGGGCGAGGGCATTGCCATCCCCGAAGACGCCATCATCGACACCGGCGAGCGCAAGATCCTCTTCGTCGCCCACGACGGCGGACACTTCGAGCCCCGGGAGGTCGTGGTGGGCATCTCCCTCGACGGCCTGGTGCAGGTCCTCTCCGGGCTGAAGGAGGGAGAGTCGATCGCCCAGACCGGTCAGTTCCTGCTCGATTCCGAGAGTCGACTCCGAGCCGCCGCGGTCGGGGGCGCGGGCTCGGCACACTCGGGCCACTGAGCCGGCCGCCGCATTCCATGGGCATCCTCGAGCGCATCATCGATCAATCGGCGAGGAAGCGCTTCCTCGTCTTCCTCGCGACCGGACTGCTCCTCGCGGGCGGCATCTACTCCATCCTCAACACCCCTCTGGACGCCCTGCCGGACCTTTCGGATACCCAGGTAATCGTCTTCACCGAGTGGATGGGCCGGGGCCCCACCCTGGTGGAGGATCAGGTCACCTATCCCCTGGTCACGACGTTTCTCGCCGCTCCCAAGGTGAAAGTGGTCCGCAGTTTCACGATGTTCGGGATGTCCTTCGTCTACATCATCTTCGAGGACGGGACCGACATCTACTGGGCGCGTTCGCGGGTGCTCGAATACCTGTCGAAAGTGCAGGGTCGGCTGCCGCCGGGGGTGACGCCGCAGATGGGGCCGGACGCCACGGGCGTCGGTTGGGTCTACGAATATGCGCTCGTCAGCCGATGCAAGCCAGGGGACGAAACACCGTGCGCGACGCTCCAGGAACTGCGCAGCTTCCAGGACTGGTTTCTGCGCTACTCCCTGGCTTCCGTCCCCGGAGTCGCGGAGGTCGCCAGTCTCGGAGGCTACGAGAAGCAGTATCAGGTCGAGATCGACCCCATCCGGCTGCAGGCCTTTCGCATCTCGCTGGCGGACGTCGTGGCGGCCATCCGCATGTCGAACGGCGACGTCGGTGGGCGGGTGCTGGAAGTCGCCGGCCACGAATACGCCATCCGCGGCCTCGGCTACATCACCCGCAAGGAGGACCTCGAGGAGATCGCGGTGGCGACCGACGCCCGGGGCACGCCCGTGCGCCTCAGGGACATCGCCAAGATCCAGGTGGGCGGCAATATCCGGCGCGGCCTGGCGGAGCTCGATGGCGAGGGTGAGGTGGTCGGGGGCATCGTCGTGATGCGCTACGGGGAAAACGCGCTCGACGTGATCGATCGTGTGAAGGCGCGTATCGAGGAGCTCCGGCCCGGCTTTCCCCCTGGAGTGGAGCTCGTTCCGACCTACGACCGCGCGCCACTCATCCGTGGCGCCGTGAAGACGCTGACGAGCAACCTCACCCTGGTCATGGTGACGGTGGTGTTGATGATCGTCCTCTTTCTCTTCCATGTGCGCTCGGCGCTGGTCGCGGCCATCACGCTTCCGGTCGCCGTGGCCAGTGCGTTCATTCCGATGTACTTCATGGGCATGAGTGCCAACATCATGTCTCTCGCGGGCATCATCATCGCCATCGGCGATATGGTGGACTCCGCCGTCGTGCTGGTGGAGAACGCCCACAAGAAGCTCGAGCGCGAGAGCGAGCGAAAAGACCGCATGGAGGTCGTGATCGAGGCGGCGCGAGAGCTCGGTCCTTCGATCTTCGGGTCGCTGCTCATCATCACGCTGGCCTTTCTACCGGTTTTCACGCTCGAGGCGCAGGAGGGCCGGCTCTTCAAGCCGCTCGCGTATACCAAGTCTTTCTCCATGGCCTTCGCCTGCCTGCTGTCCATCACGCTCGTGCCCGCCCTGATGGTCACCTTCGTCCGTGGGCGCATCCGACCGGAGATGAAGAACCCCATCAACCAGCTCCTCATCTCGGCCTATCGGCCGGCGCTCCGGGTTCTCGTCCGCGGCAGGTACCTCGTCGCTCTCGGCGTCGTGGCCCTTCTCGCGCTGACGATCTACCCGTGGAGCCAGCTCGGATCGGAGTTCATGCCGCCGCTCGACGAGGGCTCCATCCTCTTCATGCCGATCACGGTTCCGGGCATCTCGATCGAGGAGGCGAAGCGGCTCGTGCAGGCGCAGGACGGGATCCTGCGCAAGTTCCCCGAG